>CALSBM010000013.1:0-52636 GCA_943373175.1 Chitinophaga pinensis
CTTATCAACAGGATTTTAGAAACCTGGCCATGAGCTTTAATGACGAGCTTAACGCATCGGAATGGGCAGAAATTTATCAAAAACTGGTGTATTGGGAGCTTGAACTTGCCCGATCAGAGGAAAGTGGGATGAAAGAGGTATTTACCATGCAGAAATCGGAAGCCAATGTTCAGTTTTCTAAATTCATCCGGAAAAACTACCGCGATTGGTTGAGTCATCCTGATGCTGAAACTCCAGTAATGAGTCACAATCTTCTTAAGAATAAACTTTTTCCTCTTCTTCAATCTAAGGAGCCAGTGTGTTTATTGTTGATTGATAACTTAAGACTTGATCAATTCAGGGTGTTGGAAGAAGTACTCAATCCAATTTATAGAACATCTATTGCGGAAACGTATTTCAGCATTCTACCTACCAGCACCGAATTTGCCCGTAATGCTTTGTTTTCCGGATACTTACCCGCAGATATCAAACGACGTTTTCCAGATAAATGGAGTGATTTTGACTCTGAAGAGGGAAGTAAAAATCAACATGAAGAGTTTTTTCTTCGCGAGCTACTGAAACGGAATAACCTCGATATCAAACTCAGTTACAACAAGATAACTTCCTTACAAAAAGGAAAATCGTTAACCGATAATCCTCAGAGTCTTTGGCAGAACACGCTTAATGTAATTGTTTACAATTTTGTTGATATGCTTTCTCATGCCAGAAGTGAGATGAATGTTATTAAGGAACTTGCCGAAGATGAAGCAGCGTATCGATCAATTACCCGATCTTGGTTTGAACATAGCCCATTGCTGGAGCTTATCAGAAAAATGGCGGAGAAAAAGATTAAATTGATTATTACAACAGACCATGGTTCTATCAGAGTTGGTGAGCCCACCCGAATTATTGGAGATAAGTTTACTACTACCAATTTGCGATATAAGGAAGGTAAGAGTCTGAGCTATGATGATAAAGATCTTTTTGTTATCGCAAAGCCGGAAGAAATCTCACTGACAAAGCCATTTCTGTCCTCGACCTATGTTTTTGCAACCGAAGATAAATACTTCGTTTACCCGAACAATTATAACCAGTACGTTAATATGTACCGTAATTCGTTCCAACATGGAGGTGTTTCATTAGAGGAAATGATTGTACCATTCGCATTGTTTGAGCCACGATGAAACAACTAATTGCAACTGACCTTAGTGAGTTAGCAAAAGTTGCCCAACAGCTTATTCCAGAATTACTTAAACATAAAGTAATGGCTTTGTATGGGCCTATGGGAGCGGGAAAAACCACTTTAGTTTCGGCCATGGCAAATCTTCTTGAAGTTGAAGACACCATTAGTAGTCCCAGCTATGCCCTTCATCATCAATATAGGTGCAAGGATGGCTTGTTGAACCATTTTGATTTTTATCGATTGAATTCCATTTCGGAAGCTCATGCAATTGGGGCAGAAGATTTTTTTTTTAGTGGAGCGCTATGTTTAATTGAGTGGCCGGAGCGAGTTGAAGCACTTCTTCCTGAAAATGTTATAAGAATTCAGATAGAAGTTAACGCTGATAAACATCGTATCTTTAGGCTGCTTATATGAGCCAGTCATCAACATCCTATTCAAGAGAAACTCAACCCGAAGCAGCTATAATTGGCCAACGAAAACACGGGTTGAGTATCGGAATACCTAAGGAGCGAGGCTTCCAAGAAAATCGGGTTGCCCTTAGTCCACAATCGGTAGCCTTGCTGGTTAGCCGTGGGCATGAAGTGATTCTTGAAACTCAGGCAGGTACTGCTTCTTTTTTCTCGGATACCATGTATTCTGATGCAGGAGCTTTAATTGCATACGATAAAGACCAGCTTTACAAAGCTCAAACCATTGTTAAAGTTGGCCCTATCCCGGAAGAGGAGATAAACTACTTACGTCCCGGGATGACACTTTTTTCTGCGCTTCATTTACCCACTTTGTCTCTTGGATATTTGGATTCGCTCATGAAGAAAAAAATTACTGCGGTTGCTTACGAGTATTTGCGTGATACAGAAAACAACTTGCCCATTGTTCGATCCATGGGTGAAATTGCCGGAATAAACTCCGTATTGATTGCCGCCGAGTATTTAAGCAAACAGTTCCATGGAAATGGAAAGCTGTTAGGGGGAATAACTGGAGTTCCGCCATCCAGAATTGTGATTCTCGGTGCCGGCACGGTTGCAGAATTTGCTGTTAGAACTGCTATGGGTTTAGGTGCTGAAGTGAGGGTTTTTGATAATTCCCTTTCTAAGCTAAGAAGACTACAGAACAATATAGGTCAGCGTGTTTTTACATCAGTAATTCACCCAGAAGTATTGCTGCATGAGTTAAAGACTGCCGATGTTGCTATTGGTGCAATTCATTCACCTAATGGTAGGTCACCGATGATTGTGAGTGCTGAGATGGTACGTCAAATGAAAAGTGGCGCAGTGTTGATTGATGTATCCATCGATCAGGGAGGATGTTTTGAGACATCCCACGTAACAACTCATACGGATCCTATTTTCGTTGCTCATAATGTGGTTCATTATTGTGTGCCTAACATTCCCTCTTTGGTTTCGAAAACTGCTACTATTGCGATGAGCAATATTTTAGCAAATTTCCTTTCCAATGCCGGCGATTACGGAGGGTTTGACCATTACTTATGGATGGAAAAAGGACTTCGATCCGGTGTTTATTGCTTTAATGGCGCTATTGCCAATAAATACTTGAGTGCTAAATTCAGCTTGCCTTACACCAATTTGGAGTTGCACGCAGCAGCTCGGATGTGTTAATATTCGCATGAATTGATAAACGTGTAGCTAGGCTAATACAATAGTCTCTCTTCATGCGAAATTGAAGGCCAACAATTGCATTTGACTCATTAAATGCGATAAACCAATTTTAATTTCTTTTTTTCCTTAACCAAATTGCCAGAGCAAACCGGCTCGGGTGGTTGAGCCCTTGCAAAAACCGGGTAGTGCCTTTACCGGTTATGGGGAGTCTGAGGGGGCTCCCCTCCTTGTATTTACTATACTGAAACGCATCTTTACGCCATGGCTAAAATTAAAACCCATTACCAATGCCAGTCTTGTGGTGCAAAGTTTAACCGTTGGATGGGCCGTTGCAGTTCGTGTGGCGACTGGAATACTTTAGTTGAAGAAAAAAGCCAGGATACAGGAAAGCTGGGAGAAGCAGCCATACTAACGCTTTCGCAAGCAATCCCAGTATTATTGAGTGAAGTAGAAAGCGGAACTGAATACCGTATTTCAACGGGAGATGACGAGTTGAATCGGGTTTTGGGAGGTGGGTTAGTTCCGGGTTCCTTGGTGTTGTTAGGGGGCGAGCCTGGAATAGGAAAAAGTACGTTGCTTTTGCAAACTGCCCGACAAATGCCCATGCCGGTTTGGTATGTAAGTGGTGAAGAAAGTGCACGTCAAATAAAAATGCGTGCTGACCGGCTACCGGGTACTTCGAACGAAGTCACTTTGTTTACTGAAACAGAGCTTAACCGTTTATTGCGTCAATTGAAAGCAGAGGCTCCTCCTTTGGTAATCATCGATTCGATACAAACACTCTACGATGCTGAAATTGAATCAGCTCCAGGCAGTGTTTCTCAAATAAGGCACTCGGCTGCAATGCTCATGAGGTTAGCCAAGGAACATAGTATTGCCTTGTTTCTTGTTGGACATATAACAAAGGAAGGTTCGTTAGCCGGGCCCAAAATATTAGAACATATGGTAGATACGGTGCTCCAGTTCGAAGGAGAGCGTCATCATGCATACCGGCTATTAAGAACTTTGAAAAACCGGTTTGGTTCTACTGCCGAGTTAGGTATTTACCAGATGCAGTCTGACGGATTGAAAGGCGTAAGTAATCCATCAGCATTCTTGCTGACTCCTGCGCACCGCCGCCAAAGCGGTGCTGCAATAGCGGCCTCACTTGAAGGCAACCGGCCAATGCTGATAGAAATTCAGGTTTTAGTGAGCAGAGCTGCTTATGGAACTCCCCAACGTTCTGCAACAGGTTTTGAAAGCAGGCGACTCAATATGTTGTTAGCAGTTTTAGAAAAACGACTTGGGGTGCAGTTAAGTGCTATGGATGTTTTTCTAAATGTAACGGGAGGATTGAAAACCGATGACCCGGCAGTAGATTTAGCAGTATGTGTGGCAACGCTTTCTTCCTTTTACGATAAGGCTATGCCTGACAAAACCTGCTTTGCAGCCGAAGTAGGGCTTGGTGGAGAGCTTAGACCCGTATCACGATTAGATTTAAGGGAGCAGGAATCTAAAAGATTAGGCTTTACTCACTTAATAAAGGCAAGAGATTTTGTAGAAGATAATGGAGCAAAATCTGCTTTTGAAACCTTGTCTGAACTAACCGGACGTTTGTTCGGTCCATCTTCCATTTGAAACAATCAAGAATTGTTTCGGTTACTATTGGTATGAAAACACTTGCACTATTGTTAAGCTTAATGTTGGTAACGCTGGGAGGTAAAACAGCTCATGACTTTAGCTTTAAGTCACTGACCACTGGAAAGGAAGTTTCTCTTTCAAAGTACAAAGGGAAAAAAATTCTCATTGTAAACACCGCTTCTGAATGTGGTTACACTCCTCAGTACAAGGATTTGCAAAAACTTGCAGAGCAAAATGCCGGAAAGTTGGTCATTATCGGATTTCCGACCAATGATTTTGGAGCCCAAGAACCTGGAAGCAACAAAGAAATTGCTGGTTTCTGTGAGAAAAACTATGGGGTAAAATTTCCAATGTCTGAGAAAATCACTGTTAAAGGCGATAAAACCCACGCTCTTTACCAATGGCTTACTCAGAAGTCGATGAATGGAGTTCTTGATGCTACAGTGAAATGGAACTTCAACAAGTTTTTAATTGATGAAGAGGGCAACCTAATCGCCTATTTTCCTTCTTCAACAAGTCCATTGTCTGACGAGATAAAGCAAAAGCTGAAATAGATAGAGAAAAGAAAAAAGCCGCATTTAGCGGCTTTTTTCTTTTCGAGATTATCCTTTTTGATGAAAAGGGTAATTCCAATCCTTAGGAGGATTGGTGTTTTCCTTTATTGTTCTTGCGGAAAGCCAGCGATAGAGGTTTAGAGCTGAGCCTGCTTTATCGTTAGTTCCAGACCCCCTGGCACCGCCGAAAGGTTGCTGACCAACAACGGCTCCGGTAGGCTTGTCATTGATGTAGAAGTTTCCGGCAGCATGTCTTAGCTTATTAGTTGCCAATTCAAGTGCGTAGCGGTCCTGAGCTATCACAGCGCCAGTTAGTGCATAATCAGAAGTATTATCAACCAGATTAAGGGTTTCTTCAAACTTTTCATCTTGGTAAACGTAAATGGTTAATACCGGTCCAAACAGTTCCTCACACATGGTAATGTATCGAGGGTCTTCAGCGAGAATTACCGTTGGTTCAATAAAATAACCCGTGGATTTGTCGCATTTGCCCCCAAAAATGACCGAGGCATTGGAATCAGATTGTGCTTTTTCAATGAATGATTGGAGTTTATCGAAGGATTTTTCATCGATAACCGCATTAATGAAATTAGTAAAATCCTCTGCTGGCCCCATTTGCATTTCTTGAAGTGCCTTTCCCATTTTCTCCTTGATTACTGGCCAGAGCGATTGCGGAACATAGGCTCTTGAAGCAGCAGAACATTTCTGACCTTGGTACTCGAAGGCTCCTCTAACAAGTGCAACACTTGCAATATCAACATCCGCTGAAGGATGAACTAAAATGAAATCTTTTCCACCAGTTTCACCAACAATTCGTGGATATGAACGATAGCGATGGATATTACTTCCAACCGTTTTCCAGATGTCTTGAAAAACTCCTGTAGAGCCTGTAAAATGAATTCCAGCAAAGTCTCTATGGCTAAAAATCACCTCTCCGGCTACAGGACCACTAACATATACGAGGTTAATAACTCCATCGGGTAAACCGGCTTCCTTAAACAATTGCATCAGCCAGTAGGCGGAGTAAATCTGAGTATTCGACGGTTTCCAAACTACCGTATTTCCACACATTGCTGGAGAAGTAGGCAAGTTTCCGGCAATTGCGGTGAAGTTGAAAGGAGTTAAAGCAAAAACGAAACCTTCCAGCGCTCTATACTCAAGACGGTTCCACATTTGAGGCTGAGAGTCTGGCTGTTGCTTGTATATTTCATTGAGATACTGAACATTAAAGCGAAGAAAGTCAATGAATTCGCAAGCAGAATCAATTTCAGCCTGATAGGCATTTTTACTTTGTCCTAACATGGTTGCAGCGTTTAAGATAAACCGGTAAGGTCCTGCAAGCAAGTCCGCCATTCGAAGGAAAATTACTGAACGTTGTACCCAAGGAAGACCTTCCCATTGAGCTTTTGCCTTCAATGCCGCGTTGATGGCCATTTGAACATGCGATGCATCACCCTCATGGTAGTGCCCGAGAGTATGTTGATGATCGTGGGGAGGAGCAATGCGCTTGGTTTTTCCAGTTCTAACTTCTTGTCCTCCGATAAACATTGGAATATCCAATTCCATGGAGCGCATTTGCGCCAATTGTTTTTGAAGACGTTCACGTTCAAAACTTCCCGGACCGTAAGAAAGAACCGGTTCATTGCGTGCAATGGGTGGGGTAAAGATTCCGAATGACATGACTAATGGTAAGATTGCGAAGTTACACAATCCTGATATCCTGTAATTCAGGAAGCGATAGTAAACTACTTTTGCACGATGACTTCTGTCCTAATTGCTATTTTCTTGCTGGGTTACGTCTTGATAACCTTAGAGCACGAAATCGGGTTGAGTAAATCTGCTGCCGCTCTACTCACAGCCGCGTTGATGTGGGCAACAGGTAGTGTTATGTCAGGAGATGTGTCTGCAATCAACATCGGATTGTCTTATCACCTTTCCGGTATTGCAGAAATTTTATTCTTCCTCATGGGAGCAATGACAATTGTTGAACTCATTGATGCGCATCATGGATTCGATTTAATAGCTGAGGCTGTGGCAACCGACAAACCCAGAAAACTGCTTTGGATAGTTGCGGCACTTAGTTTTCTACTAGCAGCAGTACTAGACAATTTGGCGGCATCAATTGTAATGGTGAGTTTATGTAGGAAGTTAATCAAGAATAAGGAACTTCGATTACTCATGGCCGGCGTAGTGGTGTTAGCAGCCAATGCTGGCGGTCTATGGTCACCAATTGGATCCATAACCACTACTATGCTTTGGATTGGAGGCCAGGTTACAGCCGGAAAAACCATCATTGTGCTATTACTTCCAGCTTTAGTAAACATCATGGTTCCGGTAAGCATCATGAGTTTTATGATGGGAAAGAAGGTCGAACGCATTCAAAAAGCTGCAGTACATCAGGAGGAAATGGCGATTGCGCCTTCAGAACGAAATACCATGCTTGGGGTTGGCTTATGTGCGTTGCTTTTGGTGCCTGTTTTTAAGATGGTGACACATTTACCTCCTTATGTTGGGATGTTGTTTTCGCTTTCTCTTGTTTGGTTAACCTCTGAGATCATTCACAAGAACAGGGATACAGAAGAGAAAGTGCGTTACTCAGTAGGTTATGCACTTAGTAGAATAGATGCTGCGGGAATCCTCTTCTTTCTTGGGATTTTATTGGCAGTCGCTTGCTTGGAACAATTTCATCTACTAAAAGATGCAGCTACTTATCTTAATCATGCTTTTAACGGAGATATGTCGTTGATGGCGTTAACGCTAGGCTTGCTTTCCGCAATTGTTGATAATGTCCCATTAGTCTCTGCTTCAATGGGCATGTTCGATTTGAGTCAGTTTCCACAGGATCATCTTTTTTGGCATTTAGTTGCTTATTGTGCGGGTACAGGAGGAAGTATTCTGATTATTGGCTCGGCAGCAGGGGTAGCAGTGATGGGCGTTGAACAAATTCGATTTGGTTGGTACATGAAGCGCTTTTCTCTTCTCGCACTCATCGGCTATATTGCAGGCGCTTTGGTTTGCCTAAGCCTAACCCCTTTTTTACTATAGTTCATGGAAATAGTTCGTTGCGCAATTGAAGGGCTGATTGAGATTCAGCCTCGTGTATTTCATGACCCTCGTGGTTATTTTTTAGAATCTTTTAACCGAGAGGTTTTTGAAAAAGCAGGTTTGCCTGTTGATTTTGTTCAGGATAATCAAAGCCTATCCTCGGCAGGAGTTTTAAGGGGATTGCATTTTCAAGCACCTCCTCATGCTCAAGGAAAGTTAGTTAGAGTTATAACCGGAAAAGTTTTGGATGTTGTGGTTGATTTAAGGCGCTCCTCTCCTACTTATGGACAACATCACCAGGTTTTACTGGACTCTAGCTTGCAAAATATGTTTTTTATCCCGCCAGGTTTTGCACATGGCTTTATAACCCTTGAGGACAATACCATTTTCTCTTATAAGTGTACAAACGTGTATAATAAAGCCTCTGAAGGTGGAATATTCTGGAACGACCCTGAATTGAAAATAAACTGGGGAATAGAAAACCCACTTGTTTCAGATAAAGACATGCTTCAGCCGTTGATAAAAGATTTTCGCAGCCCATTCGAATGATTTGGGTAATGCTCGGTGGTGGATTGGGTTCGGCACTAAGGTATTGGCTACAGATTAATTTGCCCTCTAAATCAGGTGAATTACCTGTCCCAACCTTATTGGCTAACGTAATTGCTTGTTTTATTTTAGGTTTGCTAACCGTATATCTTTTAAAGAAACCAGAGCAAAGAACCTTACAATTGATGATTTCAACCGGTTTTTGTGGTGGCTTAAGCACATTTTCTACCTTGATACAAGAGTTTATTTTGTTTTGGTGGAATGACAATCTTAAATTTGGAGTTGTTTATCTATTTTTGAGTTTAGCCAGCGGGCTTTTAATGGTAACGTTGGGATACTTGTCAGGCAATTTTTTTTTGAATCAGCAACATGATATTGGATGATAAAATTCTGAAGCGAATCGAAGAGCTTCAGGAGAAATATGAGGCATCAGGTCAGGATATGTTATCCTACCTTGAAGGACTGTTGTATGCAGATTACCTCACTTATTGGGATTACATCAATTTAGATATCCTGTTGCAATTGCAACAACCTAGAACCCCAATCCCGGACGAGAACATCTTCATAATTTATCATCAGATAACGGAACTGTATTTCAAACTATGCTTACTTGAAATTGATCAGTTAGATTCAACGCATTACACTGATGAAGATTTAAGAAAGCGTGTTTCCCGCATGAATGCCTATTTCGAAAATATGGTGAGGAGCTTTGCCATTATGGTTGATGGAATGGATACTCAGCAATTTCTCCAATTTCGGATGGCATTATTACCGGCTTCGGGTTTCCAGTCGGCTCAGTACCGTAAGATAGAAATTTGTTCTACTAGTTTGTTTAATCTGATGGCGCAGGAATCCAGGTCTAATGAGATGGCTTTAAGTAGTTTAAGTGACCATTTTGCCCAGATTTACTGGAGAAAAGGTGCCACCGAACTCAAAACCGGAAAGAAAACGCTAACATTAACTCAGTTTGAAAAAAAATACGATAAGGAGTTATTTGAGCTTGCTGAAAAAATGCAGTTCAGGAATATTAACTATCTATTCGAAAAGCTCGAAGGCAAAGTTTCAGACAAAACCTGCGATGTATTAAGGAAGTTTGATCAGAATGTAAACATACACTGGCCTCTTGTTCATTATAAATCAGCAGTCCGATACCTTCAGAAAAATCCTGTTGATATCGCAGCTACTGGCGGAACCAATTGGCAAAAATATCTCCCTCCGAGATTCCAAAAGAGGATTTTCTTCCCTACACTTTGGTCGGAAGAAGAACAAACGCAATGGGGAATGGTTTGGGTAGATGAACAACTTGAAGAGTTATTGAGAATCAAACCATCCTGATTTGAAAGATCCCGGAAAGCTGCTTAGGCTTTTTCGAACAGTTAATTTACTCAGTAGTCCGGGTAAGGGATACTTAGTTGCTGAATTGTGCGAGGAATTTGGGGTTTCATTTAAGACGGTTTATAGAGACCTTGATATACTTGAAAAAACGGGTATTGAACTTTTACGTTCGGATACCGGAAGGTATCGGGTAGCCCGTGGCTTTGATTTACATCGGCAATTGCATTTCAGTCCGGAAGAAAGCGATGTATTGCTGCATGCAGTAGCAGCCTTGCCTGAAAGCCAGATTAGGCAATTTTTAGAAATGAAGCTTTCGGCAATGACAGATCCTACTTTAAAGCTGACCATGATTCTAAGTCAGAAAACGGGGTCATTTCTGCATGAGCTGCACCTTGCCATTCGAACTAAAAAACAGGTTTTACTTCGATCTTATCGGTCTGCAAGAGGTAAAACAGAACGCGATCGCTTGGTTGAACCTATTCAGATTAGCCCTAACGCACAGGCAGTATGGGCGTATGAGCCACGTGACCAAACGAGTAAACTGTTTAAAGTTGACCGAATTGGAGAAGTGAAAACTCTTCCGGCATCATTTCAATTCGAAGCCCACCATCAGGAAGTGCTTTTCGACTTTTTTGGACTACCGCTAAGAACCCCAAAACAGATAAAGATTAAAATGGGTGTTCTTTCAGCATCGGTGCTTCAAGAAGAATATCCTGCCTCAAGGAGTGCAATAGTTGAAATTGAAAAAGATTCGTATATTCTTGATACAGAAGTAGATGGATATGCAGCAATTTCCAGATTTGTCCTTGGTCTTATGGACGATATTCAAATTTTGGGTCCAGAAGAATGGAGGGAGCATTTGTCTTTCATTCAATCAAAATCACTCCTATAAAGGAAAAAAGTCAGAAATTCTTTGTCATGAGATGACAATCATGCACTTGAGCTTTGTCATAAGTAAAAAAAGCCTTATGACACACTGTTGCCAATGTGAAAACCAAGTGCTGGTAAGTATTGAAAGCCAGTGCGACCTTTGCCAGGGTCAAATATTTTCGGAGTTACAAAATGCGTTCAATGAACTTCAAGTAGAGCACCTGCTTGAAGAGTGGTATGCTTGGGAAACAATACCAGCTTCTTACGCAGCTTAATATTTTTAATAACTACATATTATGAAACGACTGATTTACAAAACGTTAAGATTAATGGGGATACTGAAAAAAACTACCCCTAAATCTGTGCTTGAAAGCACCATTTTCCACAAAGGAATCATGGAAAGTCCTATAAGGATAACTCAACGAAACCGGCCATTGTCCCTTTCTTTTGAAAGAACACCCGATGGGCTTGGTTGGATGACTCAGGTTAAACAAGGACGAACCTTACTGGGAAGGTTGCCGGAAGCGGACACGCAAATTATTCGAAAGCATCTGAATTGCGGACACGACCTGAGGGTTTCAATAGTGGACATAAACAAGGCAGGACTGCCTTGGGAACGCGTAAGAATAAAAATCGAAAGTGCTTAAAGTGCTTTAGGGTATTCGATTCGTACGTGATAGATATTGTTAAGCATCCGCTTAAATATCTGACGGGTTTTCGCTATATCTTTCAACGTGATATCTGCATTCTCAAATTGCGCATTTTCCATCTGTTTATCAATAATGCCGTCAACAAGCTTGCTTATGGTAGTTTCATCATAGACTTTCAAACTTCTAGAGGCAGCTTCTACGGAATCTGCCATCATTAAAACAGCAGTTTCTCTGGAAAATGGCCTAGGGCCTGGATAGCGAAATTTATCTTCCTGAATAGGTCTGTTAGGAAAATTTCTTAGAAAAGAACGGTAGAAGTATTCAACCCTTTGATCGCCATGGTGGGTACGAATAAAGTCGATTACTATCTCTGGAATGTTGTTTTGTCTTGCAAGCCTGATTCCTTCAATCACATGAGAAACTATGATGGCAGCGCTTTCTTCATAAGGAAGTTCATCATGAGGATTAATGCCATTGGCTTGATTTTCAATAAAATAAATTGGAAGGCGCATCTTGCCAATATCATGATACAATGCACCAATCCTAACTAAAAGTGCATTTCCGCCTATTTCATAAATAGCAGCTTCTGCCAGATTTGCGACCTGTAGCGAATGCTGGAAAGTGCCTGGTGCTTTAAAGGAAAGCTCTTTTAAAAGTGTTGAGTTGGAATCAGATAGCTCCAATAGCGTAACCTCTGAAACAAGTCCGAATATTTTCTCATAAAAGTAGATAAGTGGAGAAGCCAACAAAGTAAACAATGCATTTATCCCGAACATAACAAAGTACTGAGACTTCAATTGGGTAACATCTCCGGAGCGTAACATATACCATCCTGCAAGCGAAAGGGCGTAAGCCAAAAAAACTACCAACGTAGTGGCAAAGAAGCGACTTCTCTTTCTGATCGAAATCAAACTATACACTGCAGATAAGCCTGCCACACTCTGTAGGATAATAAACTCAGTAGATTCAGTAACAAAGAAGGAAAGTAATAAAACTGTCGTTAAATGAGTGATAACAGCGGTAACACTATCATAAAACACCCGAGTAATAATGGGTAAAATACATAACGGCAGATAATAAACCGATTGAAAGTCAGACTCGTTAACCAAGGAGAACAAGCCAGCAGTTAACAACATATTGGATAGCAGCAGCAACAACCTACGATTATCCGCATAAACCTCACGCTTGAAGTTGTAAAGAAATGCGAGATAAAGCCCGATAAGCAAGGAAACTACAATGAGTTGGCCAACAACAATGAGAGTTCTCTGTAAAGTACTTGCGGAACTGGACTCTAATTCCAGCTTGAGCGATTGCAAAATTCGATGCTTTTCTGCCGTAACAATCCCACCTTGAACAATGAGCAATTCGCCTTTCTGCACCATCCCATCGGTGGTCATGATACCAGAGAGCAGTTCATTTTTTAAGTTGGCTGTTAAAAGTGAATCATAGACAACACTGTAAACCAGGTTTTTCTCGACTAAAGGTGCAAGTACTTTAGCCTGAATAGGAGAAATCCCTTTTAGACCAAAATCGTAGGCTTGTTGAAGACTGAAAAAATCGGTGTAAACATATTCTTCAGGGTTGTTTTGCGCGCCAATCAAAGCAATAGCCGGCGAGGTGTTAAAAAGCCCAGGATCGTATGGTGCAATTAATCCCCGTCTATAAATGGCGTTAAGGCGGTGTGTTAGTGTGTCCGAAATAGACTTAACCTCTTTTGACTTAAACCTCGCCTCAAGCCCTAATTCAGCCAAATCCTGCTTCAACCCATTTATAGCTTGAAGAATGGCCGCACTATCTACACGGAAACAGGGGAAATATCGTTCAAGAGCCTTCTTCTTATCGGCTTCTAATTCCTCAACAGAGCGCTGAACCGGAAAATCGAAAGGTGCTAATAAATCGTTGTGTTGCCACGCTTTTCCCTTTTCAAAACTGTATGAAAAGTTAATCTCTTTGGGAAGAGCATATACGAGGGCCAGAATAGTAACCGACGCCATGAGTAGCCTTAGCACCATGACATAGTTCACTCTGAAATTTCTGATCCAAGAAGAGAAATCTGGCATGAGCGGAAGATAACAAATAAGCCTACCTTTGCACCACCTGTAATAAATCCTTAATGAAACAAGTTTGCATCGTTTCGGTGGCACGAACCCCGATCGGAAGTTTTAATGGCGCATTGGCTTCATTTTCAGCCACTCAATTAGGCGCACATGTTATTCGTCATGCTGTTAAGCGTGCGGGAATTCAGCCTGAAGATGTTCAGGAGGTATTCATGGGTAATGTACTCTCTGCTAATCTTGGCCAAGCACCTGCAACTCAGGCGGCCTTGTTTGCAGGTTTGCCTAATACCGTTCCATGTACAACCGTAAATAAAGTTTGTGCTTCAGGAATGAAGGCTATTATGCTGGGCGCTCAGAGCATTGCACTTGGTCAAAATGAGGTGGTTGTAGCCGGTGGTATGGAAAGTATGTCGAATGTTCCTTATTACCTGCCGCAAAACCGCAATGGCGCTAGATTAGGTCATGGCCAGGTGATAGACGGAATTGTAAAAGACGGTCTTTGGGATGTTTACAATGATTATCACATGGGAAGTGCTGCTGAACTTTGTGCTTCTGAAATGAAATTCAGTCGTGAACAACAAGACCAGTATGCCATTGAATCGTATAAAAAAGCTCAAAAGGCAACCGCCGAAGGCTGGTTTAATGACGAAATTGCTCCTGTTGAAGTACCCGTAAGAGGCAAAGATCCTATCGTAGTTTCTGTAGATGAAGAACTTGCGAAAGTTAACTTCGATAAAATTCCCGGACTTAAGCCTGTCTTCCAGAAAGATGGAACCGTAACTGCGGCAAATGCTTCTTCTATTAATGATGGTGCTGCTGCTGTAGTTTTAATGAGTGTTGAAAAGGCGCATGAGCTTGGATTGAAGCCATTAGCAATTATTCGTGGTTACGCCGATGCGGCACAAGCTCCCGAATGGTTTACAACTGCTCCGGCTAAAGCGATTCCCCTTGCTATGGAACGCGCAGGCGTTAAAACGGAAGAAGTCGATTTTTACGAACTGAATGAAGCCTTTTCAGTTGTATGCCTTGCGAATAACCAATTGTTGAATATTCCGGAAGATAAAGCCAATGTTTTTGGTGGGGCAGTATCAGTAGGACATCCAATCGGATGTTCAGGAGCGCGCATCATTGTAACCCTGCTATCTGTACTAAATAAAAATGAGGGTAAAATTGGAGTCGCCGGTATTTGTAACGGTGGCGGTGGCGCATCTGCAATGGTTATCGAAAAAGTATAATTAACCCATTAACTAATAAATCACTTACCGCCCGAAGAAAACTTCGGGCGGTATTTTTTTCTACCTATTTAAAATGCCGTTAATTCGAACCGGAGATATCAAGGAAGCTTTAAAACTTGCATTTCCCATTATAGCCGGCAATATGTCTCACATGTTTATTCAAATGTTCGACAACATTATGATTGGACAACTGGGATCAAAAAGTTTGGCTGCAGCTACAATGGCAGGAAGCATTTTCGTGGTGCCGCTTGTATTCGGGTTGGGGATTAGCATGGCTATGTCGTCGTTGATAGCTCAATTTAGAGGAGGTGGTGAAGAAGGCCAATTAGCATCCTTCGCTTCGAGCAGCCTAACCACCGGAATTATTACCGGAGCTTTTTTGATGTTGGTCTGCCTAAGCATAACTCCTTTCCTGCACTATTTTAACCCAGATCCTGAGCTGGTGGCTATGGCTAAACCGTACTATCTGCTTATTTCCATTTCCATATTTCCGGCATTATTATTCAATTCATTCAAACAACTTTCAGATGGAATGGAAGTACTTAAGCCTGGATTATGGATAGGACTGGCTTCGATTGGCCTTAACTTTCTTTTCATCTGGATTTTTATATATGGCCACTGGGGCGCACCAGCAATGGGATTAGCTGGTGCAGGAGTAGGAACCTTGTTAGCAAGAATTTCGATGGTAGTTATGTTTGTGTTGGTATTCATCTTTCATCCCAAACTTAAAAAGCTCCTCTACCTAAAAGGATTTATATCGAGGATTAAAAGCAAGCTTATTATCCGTTTATTGAAGTTAGGGATACCATCAGGATTGCAATATGTCTTCGAAGCAGGAGCTTTTGCAGGAAGTTCAATCATGATTGGTTGGATCGGACATCGTGAAATGGCAGCTCATCTTATTGCGCTCAACCTCGCCTCGTTAACGTATATGGCTTCGCTTGGGTTAAGCGGTGCAGGAACTATTTTGGTTGGTCATGCTTTTGGCGCGAAAGATCCTGCAAGAATGAAGCGACATGCCAATGCTATCATGTTTTTAGGTGTATTGATTATGATTATATGCAGCCTTGGATTCATATTATTCAATCAACAACTTCCATTTCTTTATATTAAGGAAGCGGAAGTTAGGGCCATTGCAGCACGCCTGTTATTGATTGCAGCTATCTTTCAATTCTCAGACAGCATTCAGTGCATAGCTGGAGGCTTACTTCGGGGATTAGAAGATGCTAAAATACCCACGCTATTAATTTTGATTGCGTACTGGGGAATTGGTCTGCCAGTAGGTTACGGATTAGCTTTTCATACTAGTTTGGGTGTTGATGGCATTTGGTATGGATTTGTTGCGGGATTAACAGCCTCAGCAAGCTTGTTAACGCTTCGCTTTTACCGGCATAAAGCACTTCATCCTGTTACATAATAAGATTTAGCGATTCCTTGTATAGGAGAATATGCTAATTTAAAGGCGTATGAAAAAGTTCATCTCCCCAATTGGATATACCATAGGGCTACTTTTGTTGCTAAGTTCGTCAGAAGAAACAAAAGGGCAAGACAAAGGCTTTCAGCAGCCGGTTAAGGAATTGATGCAGTTGGCAGATGTTGAGCTTCCGCCATTGCCGGTAATTAGCAGGCAAAACCAATGGATGGTTTATCTGCAACGAAATGCCTTTAAAAGCTTAGAAGAATTAGGAGAAAACGAACTCCGTCTCGGGGGACTTCGCATAAATCCAGCGTTATACTGCCCCACAAGAGCGGTAATTTATACCGGCATGGAGTTAAAACGACTTCCAGATGCAAAAACAGTTTTAATACAGGGATTGCCGGATAAGTTAAAAATTAGCAACCTCAGCTTTTCACCGGATGAGAAACTGGCGGCATTAGTACAAAAAGAAGAAAGCGGACTTAGCCTCTGGATTATAGATTTGGTGGCCGGCAAAGCTCGGTGTCTGGTGAAAAATGGTTTAAATGCCGTACTCGGCGCTCCCTATCAATGGAGTAAGAAAAGTGGAATCATACTGGTAAAACTGAAAGGCGAAGGAAGCATCGATTGGCAAAAACAGGTACTCCCTACTGGGCCAGCCATACAGCTTGCAACCGGTGAAAAGGCAGCAGCAAGAACTTACCAAGATTTATTACGCAACCCTGAAGATGAAAAACGGTTCAGGCATTACGTAAACTGCAAGTGGGTGGAAATGGAAGTTGCCAGTGGAAACCAACGCGAATTATTGCCTGAAGGACTATGGAAAAGAGTGAGTTTTTCGCCGGATGGCCGCTATTTTATCGCCGAAAGTTTATCCGGAACCTTTAGCTATTCACTTCCATATTCATTATTTCCCTCTGAATTCGGGCTTTACCAAGAAAATGGAAGCTTAGTAAAAGTGATTGAACAGCGTCCCATGCAGGACAAAGTTCCGTTGAACTTTGATGCGGTTGAGGCAGGAAAAAGAGCCATTAGTTGGCGTGATGATAAAGCACATCAATTGTTCTGGGTTCAGGCACCTGATCAAGGCGATCCAACAAAGCCATCAGAATTCAGGGATATTCTTTACCTGATGAACGAAGATTTCAGCAGCTCCGCTCCTATTGCCTCATTAAAAAACCGGTTTTCTGGAATTCAGTTTCAATCTGATTCACTTGCCATTGTTCAGGATTCGTGGAGAAAAAACAGGCAAACCCAGACCTACTCGATAATGCCTGGAAACACAACGAAGCCGCCAAGGGTTCTATTCAGCCTTTCTACAGAAGATAAATATCAAGATCCTGGAAATTTTCTAACCACAACCTTACCCTCAGGCAATGAGGTTTTGCAACTCAGTTCGAATGGTCGCTTTTTGTATTTGCAGGGTGAAGGGTACAGTCCGGAAGGAAATAGACCTTTTTTGGACCAGTATGAATTAAGTACAGGCAAAAGAACCACCCTTTGGCGAGCCGATGGCAAGAGTACCTATGAACGAATAGTGAGAGTAATTGCACCAGAACAAGTACAGCTAATCACAAGCATTGAAAGCCAAACACTGTTTCCCAACCTTTGGTGGAAAGAAGGTAAAAAAAGAATGGCTCCTCGCCAGTTAAGTTTCAGAGAAAACCCTTGGAAAACGCTGCAAGGAGTTTCAAAAAAGAAAATAATGTATAAGAGAAGCGATGGTGTTTCACTCTCTGCAACCTTATATCTTCCTGCGGGCTATCAAGCTCAAAAAGATGGCAGACTTCCACTTCTAATGGAAGCTTACCCTACGGAATTTAAAGATGATAAGGCTGCGGGGCAAATGACGACTTCGCCTCATGCCTTTACTTCAATTAACTGGGCGACGCCGGTTTACTGGGTGATGCGAGGTTTTGCTGTTTTGGAGAATGCACAGTTTCCGATTATTGGAAAAGGAGATGCTGAACCTAATGATACCTATATAACTCAATTAGTGGCTAACGCTGAAGCAGCAATTAAAGCAGTTGATAGTATGGGCGTAGTAGATCCTAAACGATGCGCGGTGATGGGACATTCGTACGGAGCGTTTATGACGGCTAATCTACTTGCTCATTCCAATCTTTTTGCCGCAGGTATTGCGAGAAGCGGTGCTTACAACCGAACCTTAACTCCCTTTGGATTTCAAGCCGAAGACCGCAACTACTGGCAAGCCATGAAAGTGTATCAAGAAATGTCGCCCTTTAACTATGCCAACCAAATTAAATCGCCCCTGCTGATGATTCATGGAGATGCTGATAACAATCCTGGAACGTTCACTTTACAAAGCGAAAGGCTTTTTCAGGCAATTAAAGGACTGGGAGGACAAGCAAGGTTGGTGTTGTTGCCGTTGGAAAGCCACAGTTATGCAGCAAAGGAAAATATACTTCACATGCTTTGGGAAATGGATAATTGGTTGATGGATAAGGTAAAAAACAAGAAAATCAACTAAATTGGTGTTCAATAAACCCAACCTTGGGCTAAAAGTCTTCGTGAACGATAAAAAACAAATATGAAAAAACTTCTACTTCTACTGGTACTGGTAGCCAGTGCCTTTCTTTCACAAGCACAAATTTTCCGTGCTATTTCCGTAACAGGACAATTGGTGAGTAGCAACCCTGCAATTCCTCTTGGTAACATCACCATTTTTATGACTGACTCCAGTGCTAACATGCCCGGAGGACAAGTAAATACTACTATCACAAACAGTAATGGATTCTTTGCGGATACCCTAATGCTGCGCGGAACTCAAGGAATGGTTTATCTGTGGTTGGCAGATTGTAACAACAATATGATTAGTCAGGTAATACCTTACGGTCAATCAACTCAGAATCTGTCCTTTACCATCCAATATTGTGCAAATTCAACTAGTGGTTGTGTTGCCAGCTTCACTCAAAATACTAATGGGCAAAGTGTGACCTTTACTGGCAACATTCCAACTCCCGGCTTGGCTTATACCTACAATTGGTCGTTTGGAAATGCAATAACCGCAACCGGAAGAACAGTAACCCACACTTTCAACCCTGGCACTTATACGGTTTGTTTGTATATGACCGGTCCAAATGGGTGCAGCGATACCGTTTGCCAAAGTGTTACAGTAGGTGCTTTTACCTATGCCGTAAATGGTACGATAAGCGGACCTACTTCTTCTCAAAACAACACGGTTGAGGTAATCCTTTATCAGCTTCCATCATGGGCAGGGGTTGATACCGTACTTGCTTATCCCGATTCAATGTCTGGCGGGTATGTTTACTACTTCAACCCAGTATTATCAGGGCAATATGCCATTGTTGCGCAACTTGCTCCAGTATCTGCACAATACAGCATGTATTTGCCCACCTACTATGGCAACACTGGAGCTTGGCAAACTGCTACAGCCATAAGTGTTGGTCCAAATACTCCGACTCAACCTTACAACATCAGCATGATTAGTGTTCCCATTATGCCGGCTGGCCCAGGTAATGTTGGCGGAACCATTTTGAGAGGTAACTGGAGAGTAACGAGCGGCGTATTGAATAAGGTAAGAGTTCAATTGCTTAACGGAAATGGACAAATTGTAAGAAGTACATTAACCAATCAGAGCGGAACATTTAACTTCAGTAACCTCCCTTTTGGAAACTACAGTGTGACAGTTGACTGGGGTGGAAGAAGCATGACTCCTTATGCACTAACCTTGAGCAATACTCAAACATCGGTAAACAACATCTTTGTTACTGTAAATCAGGGTAGTATAACTACTTCAGTAAAAGAAGAAACAGAAGCAATTAGCCGAGTTTACCCTAATCCTGTTAGTCAGCAACTAAACATAGAGCTGCAAGTAAATCAGGCTGAAAACTGGACTTTCGAAGTAACAGATTTAAGCGGAAGAGTTATTGCACGTCAATCACAATTGCTGAATTCTGGAAGTAGCCAAATCAATATGGATGCCGCTGAATGGGCAAAAGGCCTTTACTTGCTGCATGGCTACAGCGACAAGGGAAGAAAACTTACCCATAAGTTGGTCAAATAAACTCTTTTAACAATCATCAGAAGGGGCTGCCTAGTAGGTAGCCCCTTTTTTGTTACTTTTTTGTCGATGAATTCATCGGTTCTCCGCCCAAAGAATTGAATTCGTCCAAAAGAATGTATAGCCAGAGGGTAAAAGGATGGGTTGGTCGAAGCTACAAGACAAAAAGTGCCGTGAAGGGTACATTTGTTACAGAAAATCAACGAAACGAAATATGAAAACTTCATTCAAACTTCTGATGCTCATGGCAGCCATAGGCTTAAGCCTAAGTAGTTGCAGAAAAGACGATGACTCCGGCAACACGCAAGTGGTAACTAGCATGAAGGATTTGAAAGTAAATCCTTCCTTCCAGTTTACCAGCAGCAAGAATTTTTCTCTTACTCTGGTAGCTAATCTGCCGAATACTACTTCTGATGAAAAGTTCTTGTTTTCTATTTACGACAAAAGCCCTGATATGGGTGGAGAAATGTTGGATAGAGGAATGGCAGACGCAAGCGGACGTTACGTCTTAGATCGTAAAATGCCAACGGCGCTAGAATCAGTGTATGTAACCTTACGTTCAAGCATGGGAAGAGCAGAAGCACAAACCGTAAGTCTAAACGGAAGTGCGAACACCATAACCTTTACACAGGGAGCAGTAGGAAACCCGATTGAAGGTAGAATAGCCAGCACCACTTCTCCTGACTGTACTTCTGGTTGTGGACTTACCCTAAATGCAAGCACTAATAATGGGTACGACGTTCCGAGCAATACAACCTTATGTATTCCGGAAGGAATCACACTTGGAGGAACGATAACGTTAAATTCAGGTTCAAGAGTTCGTGTTTGCGGAACGCTAAATCTCCAAAACATTAACCTGAATGGTGGTGCGCGCATGCACATTGTTATCACCAGTACTGGTCGTTTCAGCACACTTAATGTGAATATGAATACACCGGGAGATACCATCATCAACTTTGGAAGCAACTTTTCAGTAACCGGAAATTTTAATGGGCAAGGCTTCGTTGGAAACTACGGAACTATGAACGTTGGGGTTACATTCAATAACAACAGCAACTCTTATTTGCATAACTATAGTGGAGCAATTTTGAATATAACCTCAGACTTAAACAACAATCAAAAAGTAATCAACGACGGAAGAATAGCGATAAGACGATCCTTTATAAACAACGGATCCGCTGATTTTACCAACAATTGCCGCATGACCGTTGTAAGAAACTTTTCACAGAACAACATCTTCAGCAACTTTGGATATGTAGCAGTATCAGCATCAACAGACCACAACGGATCAAGCGTAACTACTTATGGTTCGGGCTCACTATGGGTAACACGTGATGCGCAAATCAACGGGACATTAACTGGTCAGAGTGGTAGTTATGCCAAGTTGAAAGCTTCTGGTGTTACCCGCATTAATGGTGGTGCTGCAGTTACAGGAAATATTGACATCTGCGATGCTAACGGAATTGAAAATCTAAACATTACCCTTCCTAATTCAGTAACTACAAATTGCAGTGCTTATATTCCAGCAACCTCTTGCAACCCTGGAGATGGAGTTCCTCCGGTAGTAGATACCGACGGTGACGGCGCACCCAACAGCATAGACGAGTACCCTAACGATCCAAGCAAAGCCTTCAACAGCTACTACCCTTCTCAGAACACCTTCGGAACTCATGCTTTCGAAGACACCTGGCCAGCCCAAGCCGATTACGACTTCAACGACATGGTCATTGGCTACAACTACAAAATGGTACGCAACGCAGCTAACCGATTTGTTGAAGTAGAAGCCCGCTACAAAGTGCGCGCTTTTGGTGCACAACTCAACAACGGTTTTGCAGTTTCCTTCCCCTTCAGCTCATCTACTGTAAACCAAATTACCGGAACTAAGCGTGCTGAGAGTTTCATCAATGATAACGCTAAGGGTTTTGAAAATGGACATACCAACCGTACAGTGATTGTAGTGTTGGATGCAGCCAATACCTTCTACGGTGGTTCAATGAAAAACACAGTTCCCGGACGTACAAACCTGAACACAGATACTATAACCGTCTTGATGACTTTAAGCACTCCACAATCAAGCATTGGAACTGCACCGTTTGATCCATTCCTGATAGTAAACAAAGAGCGCGGCAAAGAAATCCACTTAGTGAACAATGCACCTACTGAACTGGCTACCAACAACTATTTCGGAACAAATTTAGATCGTTCGGTACCTGCCTCTGGCGTTTACTACCGCACTGCCAACAACCTTCCTTGGGCCATTGATTTGCCTACAACCTTCCGTTATCCTGTAGAGTATGCCGATATTCTGAAGGCACATCTTCAATTTGCAAACTGGGCAACCAGCAACGGCGGAAGTTTTACCGACTGGTACATGGACAAGCCGGGCTACCGCAACAACAACAACCTATATTAAGCGTCACCCGCGAAAAACAAAAAAAGCCTCCGAAGCAGTAGTTTCGGGGGCTTTTTTGTGTAAACGCAATCCTGATTTATACCTACAATAGTTTGAGAAGAAGTCAATAAACGGAACTATAAATGAATTGTCAGAAGGTGACAATACTGGGTAATATCTTCGATTTTAAATCAATGAAGGGACATTCCATGTATTTAGCACTTCGGTTAATAACCCGTGCGGTAAATTTTGCTGAACTTGTTCGAAAGAGATATAAATCGAAACATTGCCTAGGTTTCCAACATAACAATCTGACGCAAATGCTTGACCCGGAACGGGTCAAAGGTTTATAGACAAGAATTAACACCCACACCTACGACCCCAACGAGGGTCGAACTATTTATGCTGTAATATTTTCTATAAACCTGTAATCCCTTCGGGATTGATAAACCTTCAATCTTGCCTTCAATTCAGTAATTGAACGCAATTGCCGAAACACAAAACAGGTTGGTAGCATTTCCATCGGCCACAAAAGCCTGACCCGGAACGGGTCAAAGGTTTATAGACCAGAAACACATCCACACCTGCGACCCCGAAGGGGGTCGAACTATTTATGCTGTAATATTTTCTATAAACCTATGATCCCTTCGGGATCAATATACCCTCCATTTGGTTTAAATCTTAGAGGAAAGAGCTTAGACCTTTAAAATTGAAAGACCTTTTTGTATCGAATCTCTCCTGCTAATTTTTCACCATAGTGCATATGGCGATTTAGCTCGCGTGAGGGACATGGAGGGCGAGCGAAGCGAGGTACAGCCGGGAGCGGTGTGTAAATCGGAGTGGCGAGGCTTTATCTCCCGGCTGTACGGAACCCCGGAAATGGCCCGACCCACTGCCCGCGGCGAACCGTTCAAAAACCGCAAACTTCCATCGGGCAGTGGGGCACGCCCAAAAAAAAAGGCTGCACCACCAGGGAAACAGCCTTTTTGAAGGAGTAAAATTGAGGCGGGTTACGCCTTTTTGGATTTAGAAGCAGTTGCTTTGGTTGCTTTAGCCGGAGCGGGCTCAACTACAACTGAGGCCGCTTCTGGAGCAGCGGTTTCAGCAGCGGCAGAATCAGCCTTTGGGGCAGCGGCTGGTTTCTTAGCAGGAGCTTTCTTCACTTCGCCGTTAGCGGGAAGGCCATCAACAGCATGGCGAACGAAAGTACCCCAAGTAAGGTTCATTTGGCCGGGCTTAGCGGCTTGAGCGCGCTCGATAGCGAGGAGAGCAGCGTGTTCTACCACCCATTCAAAGTTTTCTTCGCCTACCGAGTGCACGTCGGCATCGGGAGCTGGGTTGCAGAAGTCGATGGCGTAGGGCACACCGTCGCGGATGGCGAATTCTACGGTGTTAAAGTCGTAGCCGAGGGCGCGGTTGAGGCGCAGGCAGTAGTCTTCTACTTTTTTGAGAAGCTCAGGATTAGGCTGATAACCTTCCACTACATAACGGAGGTTATGCGGGTTGCGTGGCTCGTAAGGCATTACCAGAACATACTTGCCACCGAGGCAGTAGCAACGGAAGTAAGCATCGAAAACAATTTCTTCCTGAAGCATCATCACCACTTGGCCGGTTTCCTGAAACTTATTGAAGAAGTCGTCTGAAGATTCTAGTTTATAAACATGTTTCCAGCCCCCGCCGTCGAACGGTTTCATGTAAGCTGGGAAGCCGGTATAGTTGAAGATGTTTTCCCAGTCGAGGGGATACTTAAGGTTGCGGAAGGAGTTATCGTTGGTATCGTTTGGTACATCTCGCGAAGGCAGGAGTACCGTTTTAGGTACTGGCACGCCGATGTGTTCAGCGAGGGCGTTGTTGAAGAATTTCTCATCAGCACTCCACCAGAATGGGTTGTTGATGACCGCTGTTCCACCGATTGCGGCGTTTTTCAGGAAAGCGCGGTAAAAGGGAACGTCCTGAGAGATTCGGTCGATGATGACGGTATAGTCAGAGGGAACAGCTTGCATAACTTTGTCGATGCTGACTGCCTCGGCTACGATACCGGGAATATTCTTACTGTTTACGCGTTCAACGAAAGCGTTTGGAAAGGTATTCTCCTGTCCATGCAGAATGCCTATCTTCTTCATTGTCTTTATTTTGCGCAAAAATATTACAAAATCGGATAAATTATTAAAAATATAGGATGATTAGCAATTTGTTCGGGCACTAACGCCCTCTTGTAGAGGACTGTCCGGCGGCACGGCGAACGGTTCGGTCTCCGAAGCGGGTGTTGAGGTGGTCGATAGCTTGGGCGAGGCGTATTGCTTCCTGGCGGTCTTGAAAGAGGTCGAGGGGCTCTGTTCCTCCGACGAGGTGGCTAAAGCGAAGGCCAATGAGGCGAATCATGAGCCGTCGTTCGAAGAGACGGTCAAAGAGGTGATGTACAACAGGCAGGAGGCGTTGGTCGGAGGCGGTGTATGCGACGGTTTTCTGCCGGGTGCGGGTGTCGAAGTCGGCATAGCGGATTTTGATGGTGACGCATCCGGTGAGCTTGGGCATACGTCGGAGTTGCTGGCTGAGGGCCTCGGTCATAGCGATGAGTCGGGCACGGAGGAAGGCTACATCGGCGGTATCGTGGGTAAAGGTTTCTTCGGTAGAGAGGGACTTTTGTTCGGAGTAGGGCTCTACGGGGGTGAGGTCGATGCCATTGGCGCGTTCCCAGATGCTTCGGCCATTCTGGCCGAGGGCTCGTTCGATGAGGCGTACGGGCATCTGTTGGAGGGTTTGTATCCGGCTGACCCCCATTCCTTGGAGCATGGTAGCGGTTTTTTCGCCTACCATAGGCAGGCGCCCTACCGGCAGTGGCGCGAGGAACGGTTTCTCGGTGCCGGCGGCTACGCGGAGGCGGCCATTAGGCTTAGCCTCGCCGGTTGCTACCTTCGAGACCGTTTTACTGGTTGACAAACCGAACGAGAGCGGGAGGCCAATTTCACGGACTACGCGCTGCCGCAGTTCTGACGCTAGGGTGTAAGTGCCGAAGAAGCGCTCCATGCCAGTCATGTCGAGGTAGAACTCATCGATGGAGGCCTGTTCAAATACCGGCACGGCCTCGCGTATCAGGCCGCTGACCTCGCGGGAGTAGCGGCTGTACAGCTCGTGGTCTCCGTTCATGACAATGGCCTCCGGGCAAAGGCGCCGGGCCAGTTTCATGGGCATAGCCGAGTGGACCCCGCATGCCCGTGTCTCGTAGCTGCATGCCGCTACCACTGCCCGATCGCCTGTGCCCCCTATCAGCAGCGGCCTCCCCTCCAGCCTGCTGTCTTTCAGCCGCTCTACCGACACAAAAAAGCTGTCGAGGTCCATGTGTACCACTTGTCTGCATAATCCCTCCGTGCTCATGTCTGTAATATTGACATTTTTGAAACAACAATATAGGTTAATTCGGTTTTTTGATTTTAGTTTTTTATCCACATTATATGTTCATAAAAAAGAATATTAACCGCATAAGTTAACTTAATTGTCTTATATTTGTTTACATAATAAACAGATTGTGATGAGTAGTATTATCAACGGCAACATTCGTTTTCTGCGTCAGAGGCTCAAGCTAACGCAGGCAGAAGCAGCGGCAGGAATGGGGTTCAGCCGTTCGCAACTGGCAGGTTACGAGAGTACCATCAAGCCTACTTTGGAAGCCTTGATACGGCTGTCTGATTTTTTCGCTATCAGTGCAGACCACCTGCTGCGCACCGCGCTACAGGGTTTGTCGGAGAAGAAGCTACAGGAGCTAACATTTGATCCGGCTCGCCACATGAGCGGCAGCAACCTGCGGGTGTTGGCTACTACCATCGACTCTGACGAGCGAGAGTATATAGAAGTGGTGAGTGAAAAAGCGAGGGCAGGTTATGCAAGTGGTTATTCGGATCCGGAGTTTATTGGCGAGTTGCCACGCTTTCACCTTCCGTTTTTAAGCCGGCAGCGCAAATACCGGAGCTTCCAGCTTAGTGGCGACTCTATGCTGCCGATCCCCTCGGGAGCTTGGGTTATCTCTGAGTACCTCGACGATTGGAACCGCCTGAAGGACGGTACCCGTTGTGTGATTCTGACCAAATCGGAAGGCATTGTTTTTAAGTTGGTCTATCGCCGTTCACAAGACCCAAACAGCTTACTTATGGTCTCCCAGAACCCAGAATTCAGTCCTTATGAATTACCTGTAAGCGAGATTCTGGAAATATGGGTTTTCAAGCTTGTACTGAGTGCTCAGGCCTGAATTCATGAGTTTTTCGTCCTTCTGTCCGATTCTCATGTAATCTTAATCTTCTTACTGCCAGAAGGTAGGTTCAAGTTGCTATTTTTATCGAGCCAGCACTTATGACTACCTACTTCAAAGAAATTTTTCACTACCACCATCAGGCTAATAACTCCTTCATTGAGCCACTTATCCGTCATTCGGATGTGCTGCCTCAGGATTGCCAGAAGCTGTTTTGTCATCTACTTAATGCACAGCAGATATGGAATGCACGAATTATGGGCGAAATTCCCGGAGAAGTGCATGCGTTG
Source organism: Chitinophaga pinensis (assembly GCA_943373175.1). Lineage (GTDB taxonomy): Bacteria > Bacteroidota > Bacteroidia > UBA7662 > JAIXUI01 > JAIXUI01. Next base: position 27,078 of record CALSBM010000013.1, read on the forward strand.
TTTTCACCTGAGCTTTACTATCATCATAACGAAGCGCATCACCTCAATACTCTGCGGATTCTGGATAACATTCCTCTAGATTTGACTATCGGCTACCAAAATACCCGTGGCGAATCGTTCGCAAACACTGTTCGGGATATTCTTTTCCACATCAATAATCACAGCACCCACCATAGGGCTCAAATTGCTGCCCGAATGCGGGAAGTAGGCATTGTTCCACCAACTTCTGATTATATTTTTTATCGAAGAAAGTCTGTTTAATCAATTATTAAACAGAATCTTAATATATATCTGCCTTTAACACTCAGGAACGAGCCAATTCTAGTAGTTGGTAATGATCTGCCTCTGTAAGATCAAAAAATACTCCTTTGGCATGATTGGCCTGACACAGTTCCACAATACGAGTATCTTCTTCTCGATCAATGCCGAGGTCTTTCAATCGAATGGGGCTACCGATGTGTCGAAAGAATTCCTCTAATCTTCCGATGAAGTCTGGAGCAGTTAGTTCGGGATGCGTACAATGATTAGCGAGAAGCTGAAGTTTTTCCTGAATTTGCGCAGACTTCAATCTCATCCAAGCAGGGTAAACTACCGATAATCCATCTCCATGCGGAACATCATATCGAACACTGAGTACATGTTCAACAGCATGAACGCCCCAGTCTCCTCCCCTTTTTCCAGCTACTAAACTTCCATTCAAGGCCATAGTTGCCAACCACATGATTTGAGTACGTGCTTCAAGGTTTTGAAGGTCTTTCATGAGAATTAACCCCCAATGAAAAGCCTGTTTTATTAACTCTGCAGCAATAGCATCAGTAAAGGGCGCGAAAGATGGATCGAAGTATTGCTCGAGGGTATGGGCAATTAAATCTGCAATACCAGCTGCTGTGTATCGGGCATCTACGCTTAGCGTAAACGATGGGTCTAAAAATGATGCTTTGGGATACATCAGAGGATGTCCGGTGCCAAATTTCTGACCGGAGGTAGTATCTTGTAAAACAGAAAAGCTGTTCATCTCTGTACCGGTTGCGGCCAAAGTGAGTACTGTGAACAAAGGCGCCGCCTGAACCGGAAATCGTTTCGTTGGTCCGTAAAAGTCCCAAACACTACCGTCGTGATACAATCCAAGAGCAACTGCTTTTGCTGTGTCGATTACAGACCCACCACCTACGGCAATTATTCCATCCGCTCCAAAAGCTTTTCCGTGTTTAACGGCTTCATCGGCTAACTGGTACTCAGGGTTCGACTTGACCCCTTCGAATATCGTGTAGCTTATTCCGCTTACGTCCAGTTTTTCAGTGACTTTCTCCAAAATCCCATTTCTTCTTACACTTCCTTGTCCGATAATAATTAATGCCTTGGTCATCCAATTGTGGGCTTCTTCGGGCATATTTCTTAAACATCCTTTTCCGAAGTGTAATTTAACCGGGTTATAGGCGGTGAAGTTTTGCATAAGACAAATTTAGGCTGTTTCGTTAAACATGAGTTTTGATGTTATAGGCAAATGGCAACTCATGGAAACTATAAATTAGAAAAAGATTAATTTTTATGCTTGATCATAGAACTCTTAACCGGTTTCGCTGTTACTAGGTCGGTGTTAAGATTTTGCTCAGTACTAAGTTGTTTTCGTGGCTTCGCAAAACCAATGGTTATAATTTGGTTGTTGACGCTAATCGGTATTGTTGCTTTGGAGGTAATGACCAAAAGCAACGATAGGCGATTGGTGATGGAATCCATTGATTTATCAGAGGAGCAAAAGGAAAGCAATGATAGTCTGGAAGAAGAAGATGTTCAACTTGAGATTGCCTTTCTTTCTATACTTGATAGTGGTTTTGGTTTTAGGGAGGAAAAGATAAACGGCAATCTTTTCGACACTGATTTTTGGAATTTTGGCTTTAGTGGAACAGAAGCACCACCGCCCCGGCATCAGCTATTTTTCTGATTCTGAGTTAAGTTCCACCTTCCAAAAAATCCCATGTTTTCCAAACTTTTTTCTTTAGGGGCAATTGCCCTGCCCTTTCTTTTTTTATTATCCTGTCAACCTAAGGATACCGAGACAGGCGAACAGCCTGATCAATACCCCGTCTTTCGCCTTCTTACTGCTGATACTACTGTTGAAAGCGCCTTTGTCACCCATATCGAAGCTCGCCGAAACGTTGAAATCCGATCTAAGGTATCCGGTTACTTAGATCGAGTCCTCGTGGACGAAGGCCAATCGGTTCGAGAGGGGCAAGTGCTTTTTCAGCTTAATGAAGCACCATTCCGCTTGGCGGTAGAAAAAGCGGAGGCTTCTTATGGATCTTCTTTGGCCGAAGTTAAAGTAGCACAAGTAGAAGTTGATCGCCTTAAAATCCTGGCTTCCAAGAATATTGTTAGTCCAACTGAAGTTCAACTGGCTGAAGCCAAAGTTCAGGTTCAACAAGCGAGGGCCATGGAAGCGAGAGCTGCCTTGGATGAATCAAGGTTGATGCTGAAGTTTTGCAAAATCACTTCACCATTCTCCGGCACCATTGATCGTTTGCCTTTACGCCTAGGCAGCTTGGTTGAAGCAGGAACACTGCTTACTTCGCTTTCGGATGTGGAAGAAGTGTTCGCCTATTTTCCTGTTTCTGAGAATGAATACCTTGCTTGGGGACGGAAGGATAGTGGCGACCCTGCTGAAAGTAAGAGCCATGTTAAACTCACTACTGCAGACGGTCATGCATATCCTTATGAAGGAAGGATTGAAACCATGGAAGGAGAAATAGACCGAAACACTGGTTCAATTGCCTTTCGGGCACGGTTCAAAAATCCGGAACAATTACTTAAACATGGTAGCAGTGGAAAAGTAAGGCTAAGCCGAACGCTTAAACACGCCATCATGATTCCACAGAAAGCGGTTTTTGAGATTCAGGATAAGAACTATGTGTTTGTTATGAAGCCGGACAGCACCCTGGAACAGCGAGCTATTGTTCCTTTGATGCGTTTGGGAGGGTTGTATGTAGTAGAGAGTGGTCTCAAGCCCAATGAGGTGATTGTTATTGAAGGAGTGCAAAATCTTAAAGTAGAACAACATATCTCCCCTGTATTTAAAGGACGCTCCGATTTATTAACTATAGCCTCCAAGAAGTAACTTATGGAGATTTTCGTACGAAGGCCTGTTCTTTCACTGGTCATTTCCCTCATTATTCTGTTATTAGGTGTCCTTGCACTGTTTCAGTTACCTATTACACAGTTTCCAGATATTGTCCCTCCCTCTGTAGTTGTTACCGCTAAGTACAATGGCGCCAACGCAGAAGTATGTACTAAAGCAGTAGCGACCCCACTGGAGCGTGCTATCAATGGAGTGCCTGGAATGACTTCAATGAGCAGCGTTTCTTCTAACAATGGAATTACCCTCATTCAGGTGTATTTTAAGGTCGGGACAGATCCTGATATCGCTGCAGTAAATGTTCAGAACCGGGTAATGACCGTAATTGACGAACTCCCCCAAGAGGTTATCAAAGCGGGTGTTACCACGGAAAAAGAGGTAAACAGCATGTTGCTCTTTCTTAATTTATTCAGTGAAGACCAGAAAGCAGATGAAGAGTTCATTTACAACTTTGCTGATATCAATATTTTACAGGAATTAAAGCGAATTGAAGGAGTAGGATTTGCCGAAATCATGGGTCAACGTGAATACAGCATGCGCGTTTGGCTAAAGCCTGATCGTTTGCTTGCTTACAAAATCGGTACAGAAGAAGTAATTGAAGCTCTTCGTAAACAGAACGTTGAGGCAGCACCTGGAAAAACGGGGGAAAGTAGTGGTCGATTGACTCAGGATTTGCAGTATATATTGCGATACACCGGAAAAATGAACCAGCCTAGTCAATACCAAGAGGTAGTGTTGCGGGCTCAACCGGATGGATCACTGCTAAAACTGAAAGATGTTGCAGATATAGAATTTGGCACAATGAGCTACGGAATGGTATCTCAGACAGATGGTCGGCCTTCCGCTTCTATCATGATTAAACAACGTCCTGGTTCGAATGCCAGAGACGTTATTAAGAATATTAAGGCCAAAATGGAGGAGCTTAAAAAAGAGCAATTCCCTCCAGGTATGACGTTTAACTATGCCTATGATGTTAGTCGTTTCCTTGATGCATCCATTAAAAAAGTTTTGGTTACCCTTCTGGAAGCCTTTATTCTGGTTTTCATCGTCATCTTTTTATTCTTACAAGACTGGCGCTCAACTTTAATTCCGGCTTTAGCCGTTCCGGTAGCATTAATTGGAACGTTAGCCTTTATGATGGTGATGGGTTTCTCTATTAACCTTTTGACATTGTTTGCCTTAGTACTTGCCATCGGGATTGTAGTGGACGATGCTATTGTAGTGGTTGAGGCAGTTCACGTTAAAATGACGGAACAACATAAAGCACCCTTAGAAGCAACGGTATCAGCCATGAAGGAAATTGCCTCAGCCATTGTAGCCATTACGTTGGTGATGTCTGCGGTATTCATTCCGGTTGCCTTTCTTGATGGTCCGGTTGGTGTTTTCTATCGTCAGTTTTCTCTAACCCTTGCCGTTTCAATTGGAATTTCCGGAATAAATGCTCTTACACTTACCCCGGCATTATGTGCTTTAATTATGAAAGCACACCATCCTTCGGCAAAACCCTCAAAAAACCTTTTGAATCGTTTTTTCGGGGCGTTTAATCGCCGTTACGATCGAACAGAGCGTAGTTATGGGCGTTTAGTAGCCAAAACTGCCGGAAGAAGGGTGCTAATTTTGACTTTGTTGGCTGTTTTCTCTGCAGCAGCAGGTTTAATGGGCGCGTGGCTTCCTGCTGGATTTATTCCAACGGAAGATCAAAGTATGATTTATGTTAACGTTACCACGCCACCCGGTGCCACCGTTGAACGAACACAACAGGTAATGGAGGCTATTGGTAATGTTGTCAATAAAATTCCAGAGGCTGATAATTACACTTCTCTCGCTGGATATAGCTTAGTGAATGAAGTAGCAGGAGCTTCCTACGGAATGGGAATGATTAATTTAAAGCGATGGGAAGAACGAGAACATAATGTTCAGGCGATTATCCTTCAGCTTGATAGTCTTAGTGAGGTAATTCAAGACGCTGACATAGAGTACTTCCCACCTCCTACTGTCCCGGGCTTCGGTAATGCCTCGGGTTTTGAGCTTAGACTTCTCGACAAAAACAGAAATGGCCAACTTGATCAAATGGCAACTACTACGCAGAATTTTCTCACGAAGCTTAAGGAAAGACCCGAGATCAGAGAAGCCTTTACCAGCTTCGACCCTACCTTCCCTCAGTACCTTTTGCATGTAGATCAGGATATGGCCATGAAAAAAGGGGTAACTGTTGAAAAAGCTATGGAAACGCTTCAAACCCTTTTGGGAAGTTACTATGCGACCAACTTTATTCGCTTTGGGCAGATGTATAAAGTAATGGTACAGGCTTCTCCTCAATACCGAACAAAACCTGAAGATATCTTATCCCTTTACGTTCGGAACAAGGATGGTGAGATGGTTCCTTTCTCCACTTTTTTACGACTTGAAAGAGTTTATGGACCTGAACAATTGACTCGTTATAACATGTACACTTCAGCCTTTGTTACTGGTGACGTAAGTCCTGGTTACAGCAGTGGACAAGCATTGGACGCTATTAAAGAAGTGGCAGGGAAAGAGCTAGGCAAAGGCTTCGACTATGAATGGAGTGGAATGACTCGAGAACAAGTCTTGAATGGAAACCAAGCAATAGGCATTTTTTTATTGTGTTTGTTGTTTGTTTATCTGCTTTTATCCGCTCAATATGAAAGTTTTCTTTTGCCATTTCCGGTGTTACTATCGATGCCGGCTGGCCTTTTTGGTGCATTCTTTCTTTTGAAAGTGACTGGTTTGGATAATAACATTTTCGTTCAAGTATCCTTTGTAATGTTAATCGGGCTTTTGGCTAAGAATGCCATCCTGATTGTAGAATTTGCTATTCAGCGTGAGAAAGACGGACTTAGCGCGTTGGAAGCAGCAAAAGAAGGTGCTACGAGCCGATTGCGGCCCATACTTATGACTTCTTTTGCATTCATTGCCGGACTTATTCCTTTGGTGATAGCTGATGGCGCAGGCGCAATGGGAAATCGTTCCATTGGTACAGCCGCCGCAGGAGGAATGCTCATGGGAACTGTTATTGGGCTATTGTTAGTCCCAGGTTTATACGTGATTTTTTCCGGTCTCGGTAAACGAAAAAAAGCTTCCACCTCTTCACGGATTTCTAAAAGTTTACCCGTGCTGCTGCTTTTGGGATTTTCGCTTCTGACTTCCTGCAAAACAATTCAAAACAAAAGTGATAAAACCGTCGCGGCATTGCCTTCCACGTATCACGCTTCTCCTTTATCGGACACTACACAACTGATGGGAGATTTAACATGGAAAGCATTTTTTAAGGACTCTGTTTTAATCTCTCTCATTGATTCAGCATTAATCCGGAACATAGAGTTTAAGAAAGCTAACCAGCGTATCCTCCTTGCTCAGGCTGAACTATTGCTTGCTAAAGGGGCACAAATGCCGGCTTTGCAAGGGTATGTGTCCGGCAGCATTGACCGATTCGGGCGCTATACAATGAACGGAGTCGGTAATTTTGACACTAATTTATCTCCTGATTTATCGCCAAATCAGCGAATTCCAGACCCTTATACCGAGTGGTGGGTTGGATTTAGAACCCAATGGGAGGCAGATATTTGGGGCAAGTTTAAGCGATTGAAAAGAGCTTCTCAAGCGCGTTTATTAGCGTCAGAAGAAGGGCTTAAAGCGTTAAAGACCAGGTTAATAGCCGATGTTGCCCAGCGATTTTACGGGCTTCAGGCACTGTACTACGAGTTGGAAGTTGTCAATAACAACAAAGTGCTACAGGAGAAAGAACTTGAGGTTGTAGAGTCGATGAAACTGTCAGGAAAAGCTACAGAACTGGCAGTTCAACAGTTTAAAGCTCAATTACTTAATACCCGTTCATTGTACTTTCGGGTGAAAACCGAGATTGCCGAGGCCGAACGCCAGTTTTACCTCGTTTCAGGTCAGTACCCTGGAGAGCTAGTAATTCCAACTCAAAAGCCGTTGGAGGTTTCACCTTTGGATTTTCGTATCGGTGTGCCAGTGCAATTGCTAAGCAGGAGGCCGGATGTGCGTCAAGCTGAAGCCCAGTTACAGGCAGCAAAAGCTGATGTAGATGCAGCGCGGCGCTTCTTTTACCCATCGCTCAATATAGTTGGCAACGTAGCCTTTAATGCATTCAGGCCAGAATTGATGTTTAACCCGGCATCTCTTGCTGCGGGTGCTCTGAGTGGATTGATGATGCCTGTTTTCCAGCAAGGACGGCTAAAAGCGCAAAAGCGAATCATGCTTGCGAGGGCGCAGGAAAGCTTACTCGACTATCAGCAATCACTCTATATAGCGGTTGGAGAAGTTAATGCTGGTCTTCTTAACGAACAAAACCTGAGAGAAGCTAGACAGCTTAAACTTCAAGAAACCGACGAACTTGTTAAAGCAGTAAGTACCAGTAAAGAGTTATACATGGTTGGCTATGCCAATTATTTGGAAATCATTACAGCTCAGAAAAGTGTATTAGAAGCAGAATTGCAGTGGGTTTATCTTCACAATTTGCTCATGCAAAACCGGGTAAACCTGTATCGAGCTTTAGGCGGTGGCTGGAGATGAGGCAATAGTTAATGTTAAAACCTTTGTTAATGGATTTTAAGTTTAAGTCGTGCTGTACATTGCTTCATGCACTTGACATTTCGACTTTTATTGGCACTTGGGCTGTTTACAATGCCAGCATTTGGTCAGTGGACTCTACATCAGCTTGGGACTACTGCAACATTAACAAGAGCACTCAATACAGGTTCGTCCACCTTAATCATGACCGATACCAATCAAACCTGGGTAAGCTCCGGAACCGGATTAGTTTTTCAGTCATTCATTCAATCCCAACCTATCAGGCCTTCGGTATTGTTACAAGGTTTAGGTGCAACTATTTGGGCAGGAACTTCAGCTTCCTCTCCTAATTGGTATAAAAGCGTTGATAGTGGTCGTTCTTGGCTTAGTTCAGCTTCCGGACCCGTTTCAAACGGTATTCAGGATTTTTCGACTCTGTTAGGAACGCCCTATCGATTTGTTTGTGGATCTTCTGCAACAGGAAACAACAGCCTGGCCATTAGCAGGGATGGAGGACAAACTTTTCAGTCCTTAGGTGTTCCCAATTGGCAAGGGCCGATGCGAAGAACTTGTTTCTTAGACTCTCTAACCGGATTTCTTGCCGATCACGACGGCGCATTGTTTAAAACAACCAATCAGGGGGTAACTTGGCAAATGGTGAATATGCTCGCAACCGGAATGATTCAGGAAGCTGCGGCTATCAGATTTATCACTGATTCCATTGGTTTACTATTTTTCAAAAGCGGCATTTATTTCAGAACAACAGATAGAGGAAACAACTGGACTATGGGAGTCAGTCGATTAAGTTTTCCTGTTGAGGATGCCATTTGGGTTAACGATACCACCATACTTGCTTTAAGTTTATATGGGCCTGATCAACTTTCGATTAGCACTGACCAGGGAATTTCCTTTACCACCGATAGCACTTTTTCGAGCAATTTCCGGAGTCACCAATTGCATCTTATGCCAGATAAAAAAGTGGCAATTTTATGCGACAGTGGGGCATATTGGTTGAGTTCTCGCTTTGTTTCTAGAACCCAGGAAAGGTATTTTAATAAATGGGCTGTTTTTCCGAACCCAGGAATCAATCGGGTTGAAGTAAGTGGTGCACCTGACGATGCATTAGTTAAGTTGACTGTTTTAGATTTAACCGGAAGAGTGGTTCAATCATTTCAACCGACATATAACCGAAATTGGAATTTAGAAGCACTTGCTTCTGGAGCTTGGATTTTGAAGTTTAGTGCCGGATTAAGAGATACTTGTATCCAATGGATAAAACAATAATGGCCCACTTACGTGAGCCATTGTTAGAATACGGGCGTTAAATTACTTCTTCTTAATCTTTAACAAAGAGAATTCATCGTCCTCTTTTTCAATGGTATTGACCAGATTTCCAAGACCAGTAATCGACATTTCGACTACATCTCCGGGCTGCAACCATTGAGGTTTAAAGTTGTCTGGATCAAGGCGCATTCCGGTGCCATTTAGTTCAAGAAAACAACCTGTTCCTACCGTTCCGCTCCCGATAACATCACCGGGGAAGATATCAACTCCATAAGCACAACGCTCGATGATTTCAGCGAACGTCCAATCCATATCGGCCATATTGCCAGCGGAAACAACGTTTCCATTGACTTTACAAACCATATCGAGATTATAGTTTTTCCCGGTATGCCCTTCTTTAGCTGGCACTAAAAATTGTTCGAGTTCGTCAGGAGTTACTAACCAAGGCCCAATCACAGTAGAGAAATCTTTCCCTTTTGCAGGGCCGAGGTTAAGGAGCATTTCCTCCATTTGCAGGGTTCTGGCACTCATGTCGTTCATAATCATGAAACCTGCGATGTAATCATCAGCTTCAACAGCACGGACATTTCGTCCATGTTTTCCAACAACAACGGCCACTTCCAATTCAAAATCAAGTTTTTCAAAGTGATCCGGCATACAACTTATTGCTCCAGGACCTTGAATAGCATTATGATTGGTGAAATAGAAAATCGGGTATTGATCGAATTCCGGAATCATGGGAACACCACGATTGCGTCGAGCTGCTTCAACATGCTGACGGAACGCATATCCGTCGCGGCAAGAAGTAGGATTAGGAACAGGCGCCGCTAGTTCTGTAGTTCCATTGGCTAGAGGCTCGGCTCTCAACTGTCCGCTAATCAGATTAGCTTCGACAGATTTCGCTAAGTCCATGGCTGCATCACCTTCAAACAGGAACTCAGCCATGTTATCCGGAATCTCAGGATTAAGTTGATTGAGGTCGTAGATTTTGCCATTCAGCCATAAGCCAAGGCGGGGCATTTCATCTGCCCAGAAAGAAACCAGCTTCATACCGCGAAGTTAACATCCGTTTCTTCTGTTGGAAAATCCAATTATAATCGCGCACCAAGTCTGGGAACCATCTTCTGCTTCCAGCTTAAAAAATCACCTGCAATAATGTGCTTTCTAGCTTCTTCCACTAACCATAAATAGAACCTGAGATTGTGTAAACTGGCTAAAATGGGGCCTAGCATCTCTCCTGCACGGAATAAATGACTTAGGTAAGCCTTAGAATAAAACTGGTCTTCGAAAAGGTCTGAGTGAGCATCAACGGCACTAAAATCTTTTCTCCACTTCTCATTTCGCAAGTTGATGATTCCTTCTGAAGTGAACAGCATACCATTTCGAGCGTTCCGTGTCGGCATCACGCAATCGAACATATCAACCCCTAAAGCAATGTTTTCTAAAATATTCACTGGAGTGCCTACTCCCATTAGATAACGTGGTTTGTCTTTCGGAAGAATATCACAAACCAATTCAGACATTTCATACATCATTTCTGCGGGCTCTCCAACAGAAAGTCCCCCAATTGCGTTTCCCATGCACTCCTTAGATGCAATGTATTCTGCTGACTGCCTGCGTAAATCAGGATAAACAGAGCCTTGAACAATTGGAAACAGGAATTGATTATAACCGTACATCGGCTCAGTTTCGTTAAATCGCTGAACACAACGGTCTAACCATCGGTGCGTTAAAGCCATGGATTGCATGGCGTAAGATTTATCACAAGGATATGGCGTGCATTCATCAAAGGCCATCATGATGTCTGCTCCTATTTGCCTTTCAATATCCATCACTCGTTCAGGAGAAAACAAGTGGCGCGACCCGTCTATATGGGAAGAGAAGGTAGCACCCTCTTCGGTTATTTTCCTTCTATCCGCTAAAGAAAATACTTGGTATCCTCCACTGTCAGTTAAAATTGGGCGGTCCCAGCCGTTGAATTTATGCAACCCACCAGCTTGTTGAAGAATTTCAAGTCCCGGACGTAAATACAAGTGATACGTGTTTCCCAAAATAATTTGGGCTTTTATACTTTCTTTAAGTTGTTGCTGATTGACTGCTTTTACAGTACCCGCAGTGCCAACAGGCATAAAAATCGGAGTTAGAATAGTGCCATGATCTGTTTTAAACTCGCCGGCTCTGGCTTTTGATTGGGAATCGGTAGCAGTGAGTGAGAATTGCATATTGAAATGGCTATTTTTGACCCTGCCTTTTCTGGCCTACAGGGGCCGCAAAACTATTCCAAAAAAAGACATGTTTCTCAATACCTGGACTCAGGAAGCTTTCTGGTTGACATTAGTCTTCGCTGTTTTCGTTCTGGCTCAACTTATCTTTCTTTTTCGTTATTGGGTTCGGTTAGCCGTTTTCAAACCTTCCGAAAGAAATCTTGCTGCACGTGCTGAGCCGGTATCGGTGGTTATTCCAGCGAGGTTTGAAGCAGAAAATCTTCGAAATAATCTTGAGTATTTTCTTACTCAGGATTATCCTAAGTTTGAAGTTATTGTAGTGAATGATAGCTACATAGATCCTGCAAATAATGATAATTTAGAGGGTGATGGCACTAAGGATGTTCTGGATGAATTCATGGCTCGATATCCACATATTCTGAGAGTTACTGATGCCAGAAGACAGGATAAATATCCCAAAGACAAGAAGTTTGCTCTGACTATCGGAATAAAAGCGGCTAAGTACAACATCTTAGTTTTCAGCGATGCCGATTGTCGTCCTGCTTCTAATCAATGGATAAGATTTATGAGCCGGCGGTACATGAATCAAACTTCTATTGTACTTGGATTCGGCGCTTATCATCAACGTAATAGCCTGTTGAACTTGTTCATCCAATACGACACTTTGCTAACCGGCCTTAACTGTTTTTCCTTTGCTATGGCAGGTCAAGCCTACATGGGAGTAGGAAGAAATTTATCGTACCTGAAAACGCTATTCTTCGAGCATAAAGGCTTCGCCAAATTCATACATCGCACTTGTGGCGATGATGATCTGTTTGTAAACATGGCAGCAAACTCAAAAAATGTGAACTGGGCTTTAGAACCGGATTCATTCACTTATTCTAATCCGGAAAGAAAATGGAGCGACTGGTTTAAGCAAAAGCAAAGGCATCTGATTTCAGGCCGTTATTACCATTGGACTGATTTGTTTTGGCTAGCCTGGAGTGGACTCAGTTTCTGGGGTATGGTGGTTGGATTTGCATTAAGCGTTTATGTTCATAACCAGAACATGGAAGCATTGCAGTGGATTATTTCTACTTTTTCCAGCATGTTGCTCCTTCGCTGGTACCTACAAGGCAAAGCAGCGTTAAAATTCAAAATGGGACGATTAATCTTTTTCCTTCCTTTTTTCGAAATTCTATATCCGCTTTTGCGAATCAGTTGGAGTTTAAGACCATATCCATTTCGTCAACGTTAATGCAAGCAGATCGGCTTTTTCATTACTTCCCCGGTTTAAAGGAAAATCAACGTGCTTCATTGGAAGCACTCCAGGAACTGTATAGCTTTTGGAATACACAAATCAATGTGATTTCAAGGAAAGACATGGATCAATTTTACCTTCATCACGTACTGCATTCGCTATCTATTGCGTATTCCGGCAACTTAGAACAGGCCAAAAGAGTCTTAGATATCGGAACTGGTGGCGGCTTTCCGGGAATTCCACTCGCAATTCTTTATCCTGACACCGAGTTTGTTCTTATCGACAGTATTGGCAAAAAAATAAAGGTGGTAAAAGCGATTGCTGAATCCTTAGGATTGAAAAATGTTTCAACTATTCACAGCAGAGCGGAGGATGTCAAGATTAAATCATCTTTTATAGTAAGCAGAGCAGTTACTCGTTTGCTGCCCTTTCTTGAATTCACCCAACATCTGTGGGAGCAGACCCCAACAAAGTCTCCTTCAGAGGGATTGTATTACTTGAAAGGCGGAGATTTGATGGAAGAATTAGCTGAAACAGGAATACTCCCTGAAGTTCGCTGGATCAATCAGTTTTTTGAAGAAGATTTCTTCGCTACCAAAGCCATAGTATTTATTCAAAAAGATAAATTAACTAATTGATTAATAATCAGCTATTTAATTAAGTTTATACAAAGCATTAAGCTGCTTTTTTAAAGCTTTTTCAGGAAGTACCTTCAATAGCAGTTTCAGAATTTTTTGCCCATAGGGGCTTCTATGAAGTTGACTACTTTGCCAGTCTTCTTTTAGTAGCGTGTCAAGCTTACTTTGAAAATGCTGTTCAAATTCCCAAGCGGCCTTCCGAACGTCAGAAGATTTTGCAAGAAAATGTGCGAATAGATAAGCTTCTTCCCAATAAAGGGCATGTTCTTGTAATGAATCTCCTGTAAGCTTGAAACGGGCCTCCCCAGCAAGTAAGGGATTTTCTGAAAATGAATGAGGAAAAATCATCAACTCATCATAGTGATGATCAACTTGTTGGATATGATCTAATACTGCTTTGAAAGGCCCTGTTAGTCTAACAAAGCATGTTTTTAACCAATCAATCAAAGAAGTTGGCGGTGCTAAGCCCCCCTGCCTCGGAATTTTAACCTGCCAGAAAATCTTCCCGTCAACTAAGGGACAAACCCTAAATCTTCCTTCGGGCGACCAGGTTTCTGTAATGCTGGTGGCCATCGGTAATGGCAGTTGATAGGTAATAATTCCTTCCAACACGTAATTTCCTGTTCTCCTGATGCGGGAATAACCATGCTGAGTTGAGTAATCGGGAGAGGTTTCTATGATGAATGGTTCATCTTCTGATTTCGCAACAATTCTGTTGAATAGGTTTCTTTCATTCGATGCAGTTTCTAAAAAACGAATAAGTGATTTTCCTTCAATAACCCAAGTAGAGAACCCGGAAGGATCAGAGAAAAAACCGGGTCCCATAACACGAATGGGATTTCCATCTGGAAGGGTAATGTCGTGACGGTCTAATCTAAAAGCTTGTTTCAATAAATCAGCGTCAAATTCTAACCAATTCAGGACTTTCACCGCATTGGGTGTTAAAAAGCAAACAGTAGGGTTTATACGAAGAGCACCCGCATGTAATCTGGCAGGTATTCCAAGCTTACGAAAAACCAATATCAGAAGACATCCAGAAATGGAACTACCGTTTATTTGATAAACTCCCAACTGAAAAGCGAGTTAAACTTTTTCCAAAACAGCTCCAAAAAGTACATCTCCCCCATCAGAAAGGCGGTTGAAGTAGCGCTGAGTTATTAAACGTGCACCAGAGCGTTCTTCAAAAGCACCTACTTGCTGTTCATTTTCAATGTTGTAAACCGAGCAAGTGAGGTAAATCAGTTTTCCACCAGATTTAACATAAGGCCAGACATGGTCTAAAATTCTTGATTGGCGAGCTGTTAACTCTTCTGGACCACCTTCCGGCCACTGACCGACAATTTCAGGTGTGCGCCTCCAAGTACCGGAACCGCTGCAAGGCGCATCAACCAAAACTGCATCGAATTGTGATGGAAAAGAGCCTGCATCCACAAGTGGAAGTGGAAAATCTAAATCCACACAAAGCCGGCTATACTGCCTTAATCCGGCTTTCTGGAAACGTTGACTCAAATTATTCAGGATACTTTCTCTTTTGTCCGATACATACAACTTAACCTGAGGTTCAGCATCAAACAACATCAGGCTTTTACCTCCAGAGGCAGCACAGCAATCCCACCAACGTTCTCCTCCTTTAGGCTCCATCAACTGCAAGGTATCTTGGGAAGCCCAATCCTGAATCTCAAAATACCCCTCTGCTTTTTCCTGCAATCCCAGAAGTGAGGTTTGAATAGGGAATGACCAAGTTTTTACACCATCTCTTCGAACCTCCATTCCAAGATCCTGAGTGTAACGATAAAGTGGCTGCTCCATGCCAGATTTAACCCTGATAAAAACTCTGGCAGGCATGAGAAATGCCTCTGAGAGTTGATTCTTGGAAATTTCAGAAGAAATCCACTCTGGATTGGGGAAGAAGTCTTCCGGTATAGGCTTAGCTGTAAGCTGAAGTACTCTTTCTGCTGGGCTTGTTGCTAAATCGTCCCCTTCTGGAATAAACTGATTGACAATGTGTTGGCCCATTCGCTCGGTTCCATATACAATAAGCCAGCTTTTGTGCAATTGTTCGGTTGAAAGTTCGGAGGAAGTCCAAATAGGTTGACAGCGGATCCAGGCATAAAGAACATCGGATACTGTTTTTCTATCCCCTGAACCCATATTTGGGTAGCGTTTAAAAAAGGCTTTCAAAGAAGCTGGAATGGGCTTGCCGGGTGTACGGCTTTGCAGAAATTCTAAAGCGCGCTCAAAATACTGAGCTGCACGTGGGGATAACATTAAGCAAAGATAAGCGCAGCTACCTCCCATAAACTTATCTTGCATTCATGTTAAAACGATTATTTCAAGTTCTCTTGTTTACTTTCCTTTGCACTCAAGCTATGGCTCAACAAGCAATGGATTCCCTTCAAACGCCTTATTACGATTATTTATTGATGAATTATGGCCGGCCTACTAATGGAAGACCGCTTTTGCTTTTCCTTCACGGTTCAGGTGAGCGAGGAAACGATTTATTACCCATAACTATTCATGGCCCTGCCAGGCATCCTGAATTGATGCAACAAACCGATATGGTGCTGATTTCGCCTCTTTGTCCAAGGGGAGAATGGTGGTCAACAGGACGATTACACCAGTTTCTTGAAGAAGTGGTGAAAAGGCATAAGCTTAATCCAAACCAAATCTTTGTCACAGGATTAAGCATGGGAGCATTCGCTACTTGGGATCTGGCTATTCAATATCCGGAATTGATTAAGGCAATTGCTCCAGTTTGTGGAGGTGGCTATGTTGACAGAGTGTGTAAGATGAAATCCGTTGAGGTCTGGGCATTCCATGGAGAAAAAGACCCTGTTGTTCCGGTAGATACTAGCAGAAAAATGGTCAATACCCTTTTACGTTGTGGAGGCAAAGCTAAGCTTACCATTTACCCAGATGCGGAGCACGATTCCTGGACAGAAACTTACGCAAATAAGGAACTCTATCAGTGGTTCATGACTTTAAGAAATAAAAGCAGAAAAAAATGAAAAAACTCCTTCTCGCGCTCTTTTCATCACTCGTTATACTCAATTCCTGCGCTCAAAAACCGGAAGCTGGGATTGAAAAGGTAATCCCCAATACATTTCAACTTAAACTCAAAGCTTCGCAGGATGCTCAATTAATAGATGTTAGAACCCCGGAAGAATTCTCCGAAGGACATTTAAAAGGTTCTAAAAATCTAGATTACAACAGTGAAGGTTTTGAAGCTTCGCTCGCTACACTGAGCAAGAGTAAGCCGGTTTTTGTGTACTGCTTTGTAGGGGGAAGATCCGGACAGGCTGCAAAACTGCTCTATCAGAAAGGATTTACTCAGGTTGTAGATATGCAGGGAGGTTATAAAAAGTGGACAGAAGAAGGATTGCCAATTGAGAACCCCGGGAATACCCTGAACAAGGAAGGTATTTCAGAAAATGACTATAATGCACTGATTTCAAAAGGGTTAGTATTAATAGATTTCAGTGCTCCTTGGTGCCCTCCTTGTAGAAAAATGAAGCCATTTATGGATCAGCTTGAATCTAAAATGGGCGGCACTTTAAAAGTAGCTCCTTTAAACGCAGACGAAAACACCCTAATGGTTAAACAACTTCATGTGGACGAACTTCCAACTTTGTTGCTTTACAAAGATGGTAAACTGCTATTGAGGCATATTGGGTTAATTGATGAAGCTTCACTCATCAAAGAAATCAACGCTCGGAAGTAAAACTTAATAACAGATTTGAAAAAGACCTGCCTGTAAGCAGGTCTTTTTTTATCTTCGGCTATTATGAAGAGATTGTTCACCGCTCTTTCGATATCTACCATTTTGCTTTCCGGTTGCACTAAGGAAACGCCTAACGATGACGGACCCGATACTTTAGTTGCTCAGGAATTTAAAGCCTTGAATTTGTGCGTTAATCCCAATAAAACTTTCAACATCAATGTAAACATTGATGGGCGTAGGTGGTTGAGCAACCTCGCTTTTCGTAATGGAGATGGCCCAAATTTGTTTCTTAACATTAAGGAACCCGATACAATTTTCAGAGTTTTTGCTTTGTATGACCAGGATAATCTTAGGATAGATACTGTTGGATTGACGCCAACCTTTAAAACAGGAAAATACACGTTATGGTGCTTTGGAAATCCTGCTTCTTTTGGTTCAGGAGCTCCCAAAATGATGTTAGTCCCGGTACGATCCGATAAACCAACTGACTTTTCAACCAACATTCGGTTTCTCCATACCTGGGTGGATCAGGACAGTGTAACCATTCGTTATAACGGTTTTCAAGTAACGAAGTTAGGTTATGGTCAGATGACCCCTTTTTATAACATTTACCCCTCTACTACTGATCGTTTGTTGATGCTTAACTCATCTGGCGATACGCTTCAATATTCAAACGGTGATTTATTTGCTTCCAACCAGAATTACACCCTTGCGCTCACTTACACGATTCAGAATCCAGTTCTTGGAACAAGAAATCGTCTTACATACTTAAAACGTCAGGAATAACCATGGAAAACAATCTATGGAAAGGAAGCATCCTTATTGCCCCCAGTCTAGATTTAGGGCTGCACCTTTTCACCACTGCTTTTATAGGAAGTAGTTTATCTGCTTGCACCCTGGTGCCAGTAAAAGACGAAGATGAGTTTATCAATGAATTACGTTCGCCTGACTTATTGTTAATTATCACCGGATTAGATCACCCTTTTCTTTCAGCAGAAAAAATTCTGGGCTATGCGCAAGATGCACTAAGGCATGTTCCCGTAGTATTGCTTGAAAGTTCTTCCCCAGTAAGAAGAATTGCCAATCTCTTTAAGACAGGTCTTGCTGATGCCTGGCCACCTGTAATTGACCAGCAGTTGCTCATGGGGCTTGATATTCTGTTGTCGCGTTGGCCTTATGACAATAAAGGTGTGATGAAGGAAAATGACTTTCTTAATGTCATTCGCCATTCTCCTGAATTGCTAAGCTTGCATGATATTGACGGTCGGTATCTGCGTATTTCACAAACGATTTTCAAAATCACCGGCTATAAGGCCGAAGAACTTACCGGAACTGATTTTTACGAACATATTCATCCTGAAGACGCAGATAGAGTACTTCGTCCGTTACATAGAGCCTTGTTAAATGGTGAAAAGGAAGCCCGGTTTTCCCGATATCGATTCAGAACTTCGAATGGAAAATATCGCTGGTTTGAAACGGTAGGATCGCCTTTAAAGGATGAAGATGGTAAGGTTGCTCAACTTCTTTTGATTACCCGCCCAGTTGATGAGCAAGTTGAACTTGAAGAACGATTGGTGCAACACAATGAGATTCTGAAAATGTCATTGAACGCATCAAGTTCTGCATTCTGGGTATATGACCTCGATAATAACTCCCTTTGGTGGTCTGATGAAATGAAGGAGCTTTTTGAAGGTGATGGAAGTGCCAACATTGAAAGCAGTAAAGAGCTTTTTTTGAAACGCATCCACCCTGATGACGCTTCAAAACTAACCGAAGAATGGAAACTTATTAAAGAATCTCCTTTCGATTTCTTCAACAGCTTTCCTGATAAAATGATCACCTCAGAGTTTCGCTTTATTAAAGAAAATGGCGAGATGCATTGGTTGAGATCTTTTATCCGGTTGTTCCGAAAAACAGATCCAAGGTTAATGGGCAGATTGGTAGGCTTGCATCTTGATGTAACTCATACTAAAGATTTAAGCCAAGCACTCAGGTTGTCCAATTTGCAGCATGAAGCACTCATCAATACGGCTACTTCAGGAATTTATACCGACGATGCTTATGGTTTCAGAAGGTATGCGAATGAAGAACTTGCTAGAATTTGTGGCCTCACCGTCGATGAATGCAAAGCTTTTGGCTGGAAAACTAACCTCCATCCGGATGATTCGTTAAGAGTTAATCAAGAACGATTACTTTTCCTTGAATCAGAATCACGTGAGTTTACTTCTGAATACCGTTTCCAACATTCGAACGGTAACATTATTTACGTTTTTGAACAAAGCATTAAAGTTATTGATGACAACGAATTGTTAGTTGGGTTTTCAGGAACTCTTACTGATGTATCCAAGCTGAAACAGTCTGAGCACGAACTCGCTGAAAGAAAGCTATTGTTAGAAGAAATCATCAATCATGAAAACGCTTATATTTTTTGCAAAGACCTTGATGGCCGATTGCAGTTGGTAAATACTGTTATGGATCAACTCTTAGGTGGAAACGCTATTAATAAGGTTGAATACGAACTTTTAGAACCAGATAGCTATACGGTACAAATACGCGAAAACGACTTGGAAGTTCTTAGTTCGGGTCATCCAAAGGTGTTTGAAGAGGCTGCACTAATTAAAGGAAAACTCAAACATTTTCTATCTTCCAAAACGCCACTTCGGAATATAAACGGCGAAATTGTTGGCTTGTCGTGTATGGCGATTGATATTAGCGATAGGGTTGAAGCTGATAAGGAAATAGGACGACTCAACGATGTGTTACTAAGGCAGTATAACCAGCTTCGCCGGTATGCCTTTATCAACTCACACGATTTACGTTCGCCTCTCACCAACATTCAGTCGATAGTAAACCTACTCAAAGTTGAACCTTCAGCATTCAATCACGACTTACTCGAAAACCTTGTTCTTGCCTCTGAAAGATTGGACACTGTAGTTAGAGAGCTGAATGAGTTAGTAAAAAATGCTGATTTTGAGGAACTTGGTGGTGATGAGCTGGAAAAAGTTAAAATCAAGAATATTTGTCTAATCGATGACGATCATATCCAACATTTAATCAATAAGCGAATCATTCGAGATATCGATTCTACGATTCAAATCATAGAGTATGTTGAACCTGAAATTGCGCTTCAAGATTTGGTCAATGGTAAAATTAAACCAGACTTACTCCTTCTCGATATTAATATGCCGGTTTTGAATGGATGGGAGTTTTTAGAAAGAATGAAAAGCCATGGAATTAAGGTTGAAGTTCAAATGCTCACTTCTTCAATAGATCCAAGTGATCAGCAGAAGTCGAAGTCCATGGATTTGGTAAAAGGCTTCCTTTCAAAACCGCTTCGTAAAGAAGTTCTGAAAACAATCCTGATTTGAAGGCATCGTAATCACTAAAAAAGCCTCTTCTGAAAAGGAAGAGGCTTTTTTATTTGAACAAAAGATTGATTACGCTAAAATTTCCTTCAGTTTTTCAATCACATAATCCACTTCCTCTCTGTTATTCTGTTTTCCAAAAGAAAAGCGCACACTTGGCCGGTTTGATTCGGCTTGTATTCCGCGTAAAACGTGGCTTCCAATATCTGACCCTGAAGTACAGGCACTTCCGCCTGATGCACTAATTCCGCTAATATCAAGATTGAATAACAACATCTCCCCCTTTTCTGTGGGTGGAAATGAAACGTTCAGTACTGTATATAAACTCGGGCCTTCCGGATCTCCGTTAAATTTTATTCCCGGGAAGTTAGCTTTTAGCAACTCCATCATATACGTTTTAACATCCTGAATCTTTGCTTGCTTAGCATCTAAATCGCGATAAGCAATTTCAAGTGCTTTAGCTAAACCCACTATGCCATAAACGTTTTCAGTACCACCTCTCATATTTCGTTCTTGAGCACCCCCATGAATCAGAGGAGTGATGGCTAAATCAGAGGAAATATAAATAAAACCAACGCCTTTAGGACCATTGAATTTATGACCGGCTCCATTAATAAAGTGAACAGGAGTTTCATTCAAATTAAACCTAAAATGCCCCATTGTTTGCACGGTATCG
Source organism: Chitinophaga pinensis (assembly GCA_943373175.1). GTDB lineage: Bacteria > Bacteroidota > Bacteroidia > UBA7662 > JAIXUI01 > JAIXUI01. The sequence continues at coordinate 47,911 of CALSBM010000013.1, forward strand.
GAATGAAAGATTGCGTTGTGTTCAGCACATAAAGCCCCCACTTCTTTCAAATCAATCATATTCCCGATTTCGTTATTTCCGTGCATGAGTGTTACTAACGCACGTTCATTCTGCTCTAAAAGCAATTTAAGATGCTCTATATCCAACCGCCCGTTGGGTAAAACACGAACTAAATCTAATTTTATTACCCCTTCTTTGGCCAGCTCTTCCAATGGATGCAAAACAGCATGATGTTCAAGTGGCGATGAGATCGCACGGGTTAGCTTATGGTCGTGTATCGTGCAACGAATCGCCATATTATCAGCTTCTGTTCCACCAGAAGTAAAGAATATTTCTGATGGTGAAGCACCTAAAAGTTGAGCAATAGTTTTTCGAGCTTTTTCTATTTCCGTTCTAACTTTTCTACCATGGGCATGAATGGATGAAGGATTGCCGAAATGCTCCTTCATCATGGGAATCATGGCCTCCAACACTTCATTATCAAGGGGAGTTGTGGCAGCGTTGTCGAAGTAAATTCGCGTCATGCTACGAAGCTATGAATTTTGTCTATGACCTTCTGCGCCAACGCATTGGCTAATTCCGCATCAGCAGCTTCAGAATAGATACGTATGATAGGTTCAGTATTCGATTTGCGCAAATGAACCCAACCCTGGGGAAAATCAATTTTCACTCCATCAACTCTGTTAACTTCCTCTTGCTCAAACTCTTTTGCAATTTTATTCAACAAACTATCAACATCCATTCCTGCACTTAAGGTAATCTTGTTTTTACTCATTGCATAGGCGGGATAACTCGCTTTTAGCTGAGTCATAGTAGTTTGTTTACGGGCGAAGTGGGATAAGAATAATGCAATTCCCACTAATGCATCTCTGCCATAGTGAGACTCAGGATAAATGATTCCTCCATTACCTTCACCTCCAATTACAGCACCTGTTTCTTTCATAGCCACTACAACATTGACCTCTCCTACTGCAGAAGCAGTATAAGTTTGCCCGTGCTCACGTGTAACATCCCTCAACGCTCGTGTAGAAGATAAGTTAGAAACCGTGTTTCCGGGTGTTCTGGACAGAACGTAATCTGCAACAGCTACCAAGGTATATTCTTCCCCGAACATAGAACCGTCTTCATTAATCAGGGCAAGCCGGTCAACATCAGGATCGACTACTATACCCAGATGTGCCTTCTTTGAAACAACAAGAGAGGCAATCTCGGTTAGATGTTCGGCAAGCGGTTCAGGGTTATGGGGGAATCTTCCATCAGGTGTACAGAATAATTCATGGATTTCTTTCACTCCAAGTTCTTTTAGCAATGCCGGTACAGCTATTCCTCCCGAGGAGTTAACCGCATCAACCGCAATAGATAGATTGGCAGCTCGAATTGCTTCTACATCAACCAATGGAAGTTTCAGAATTTGCTTAATATGCCAACTAATGTAATCGTGAGCCTCAACCACAGATCCGATATCATCAATGAATGCGAAAGTAAAATCGCCTTTTTCAACAAGCTCCAGCACCTCTTTACCATCATCTCCACTGATAAACTCCCCTTTGTCATTAAGGAGCTTAAGAGCGTTCCACTCACCCGGGTTGTGCGAAGCGGTAAGAATTATTCCACCGGAGGCATTCTCATTGACTACGGCAAGCTCTACGGTTGGAGTAGTAGATAACCCTAAATCCACCACTTCAAAACCTAGTCCTACGAGGGTTTGGCCAACCAAATGGTTGATCATAGTTCCAGATAAACGGGCGTCTCGTCCCATTACAATTCGGGATGGAAGTCCTTTTTGTTGTATCCAGGTACCAAAAGCAGCAGCAAATTGAACTGCGTCAACCGGTGTTAAGTTGTCACCCGGCTTACCACCAATGGTGCCTCTGAAGCCGGAGATAGATTTTATGAGTGTCAAAGCTGAAAGTTTGCGCAAAAATATAACTCCCGCTTAGATTGTCAGGGTTATTATCGAGTTACTTCTATAAATCTGCCTTAGCTTCTCCCTCTTTTCCCCCATTCAAGGACTTCAGCACTAACAGGTTTTCCTTCTTCTATCTTGAAACGAATTGCCGTTCTAATAGTATGAAATCCATGATGTCCGCTTGCTCCTGGATTGATATGTAAATGCCCGAGATTGGGATAATAACGAACGTGTAAAATATGAGAATGACCAGACACCAATAAAGCAGGCCGATGCATCTGAATGAGCTTTTTTGTTTCCGTGTTGTAACTACCAGGAGTTCCTGTAATATGCCTCATTAGAACTCGTAGCCCTGCTGTTTCAAAAAAGAGATTTTCAGGAAGCGATTGTCGTACTACTCCTCCGTCAATGTTTCCAAAAACTGCCCTGAACTTTTTGTGCTTTTCTAACTCTTCTAAAACACCTGTTCCTAAGTCGCCTGCATGCCAAACTTCGTCAGCAGTTAAAATTTCTTTTCGAATAGCATCGTCCAACCAGCCGTGTGTATCGCTAATTAGCAATATTTTCATGCTCTTTTACTGCTTCATAACTCGATGAAGTTCTATCCCCTTGTTTGTGGAAACCTCTAATAAATAGATTCCGGAAGACAATCTACTGCTTGTATAAAAGGTAAAATCACCACTTGTAGAGGAAGTTTGCCTATCCAATTCTCTTCCACTCATGTCGAGTAATCTGATTTGAGCGAGAACTACATTTTTCTCAAGCTGAATGTAAATACGATCGGAGTAAGGATTTGGAAAAACCTTCGAATTTCCACGAACTTGAAGAAAGACTGAACGAGGACTGCCTTCCGGAACCTGAGAACTTATACTAAACGTGTAATCACCCGGGACATCAGGTTTAAATCCGTTAAAGCGCCCAATTCCACCTGATTGTGTAAGAAGTACTGTATCTACGCTCGTTTTAGAAAAAGGCGGTTTACTTGTAAGTTGAAATCGGACAGGCCAGTTAACGATGCCTTCCAGTTGGTTGTTTCTTACTCTTACAATGAGCGAATCTGCCTTCATTCCCAAGTTAACACTCTGAGAATCAGATGCTGCCAACATCATATCCTTGGGCACCTGATTGTTAATGAAAAAGCCAGTACTCGTTAAGTTTTGAATACTCACCATATTCGACCGAAAAGTATAATTTCTGATAGCAGAACGCATTCTTTGAATCTGTTTAACTGTAAACACGTTCATACATCCGTCATCAGTATAATCTAAATAATTCTCTATCATACGGGTTTCATTATTGCATTGAATTACTGGAATAGAAGGGCAACCAAAGAGAGGGCCGGAACATGGGGCAGTATCTTCAACATAATCAGTTCCTGAACAGTCTGATACATCTCCCCAAGTGTGGTAAAGGTTTAAATAATGCCCAACTTCATGCGTGGCGGTTCTACCGTATTTAAGTGTTGGATGAATATTGAATGGCGGGTCGAAAACCCTTTGTTTTTCGATTGACCCGAAGCACTTCGCCACTACCACTACTCCATCGGCCTGTTCTCTGAAAACCGGATCTGATGCCAGTGTTTCAGGTAGGTAAGCATATCCAATTACATCTCCCGACATAGAATTAACAATCCAGATATTCAAGTAGCGGGTTGGAGGCCACATAGAGAGGCTTTTTAGCTCGGTATCTTGAGATAGAAAATTGAAGAAGTTACTCGATGCGTAAGCCATTCGGTTTACACCATTAGTTGGATTACCCTGCGGATCCAATCTAGCAAGGAAGAAAACTATCTTTCCAGTACCTCCAACTGGATTACTGTTATCACCTCGGGTTCCTAAAATCTTATTAAAGTCTTCATTAAGCACTTCAATCTGACTCCTGATCTGTTCAAGTGAAATATTGCTTTGTTGATTTACGGCATGACCTGGAACATGCATAACATGCACAACAACAGGGATGAAAATAGTATCAGTGTCGGTAGTGGTTCGTGCCGCCATTTTAATGGCAGCCAATTGTTGCCTCCAACTAGAAACATCCCCTTTTCCTTGTCGGTTTATCCATTGTTTTTCAAGCTCAAACTGCCCACAATGCTCAGAATCTTGACCAAATGCCTGGCAACCAAACCATAGTAGAAGCACCATTAAAAGGGTAAAACGCATGATGCTAAGGTAAAGAATTCATTTAATCAAGAGTGTTAACAAAGGAAGATGGTAACTTTGCACCATGTATTTTGAGAACATTCTCGCCACCATTGGGAACACTCCCTTAGTAAAGCTCAATCAGATTGTTAAAGATGTCCCGGCAACGGTTTTAGCAAAAATAGAGACATTCAATCCAGGCAACTCCATTAAAGACCGGATGGCTATAAAGATGATTGAAGATGCTGAAAGATCCGGAAAGCTAAAGCCAGGAGGAACGATTATCGAAGGAACATCTGGCAATACCGGAATGGGGCTTGCAATTGCTGCCGTAATCAAAGGGTATAAATGCATTTTCACCACTACCGATAAGCAATCCAAAGAAAAAGTGGATGCTTTACGCGCATTTGGCGCTGAAGTAATCGTTTGCCCTACCAACGTTGACCCAGAAGACCCTCGCTCTTATTATTCCGTTTCTTCCCGTTTAGAAAGAGAAACACCTAACGCTTGGAAGCCTAACCAGTACGATAATCCTTCAAATGCTCAGGCACATTACGAAACTACAGGGCCTGAAATATGGGAACAAACGGAAGGAAAAATCACTCACCTTGTTGTTGGGGTAGGAACAGGAGGTACTATTTGTGGCACAGGTCGTTACTTGAAGGAGAAAAATCCCAAC
>CALSBM010000014.1:0-52109 GCA_943373175.1 Chitinophaga pinensis
CCATTCTATAAACCTTTGACCCTTTCAGGGTCGGTTTTGTTCCCATTAATCCCGAAGGGATTGAAGGTTTATAGAAAATGTGGGAAAATATTTTGTTCGACCCTTTCAGGGTCGCAGAAATCGTGGCCAACGCTTCTGTTCTATAAACCTTTGACCCTTTCAGGGTCGGTTTTGTTCCCATTAATCCCGAAGGGATTTCAGGTTTATAGAAAAGGGTAAAACGAAGGTGGTTCGACTCTTTCAGGGCTACTGTGATGGGTCTTGGGGTGTTCTTCGCGTGAGTGGCCTGGAGGGCCGGCGAAGCCGGGTGCGGACGGGGCGGCGGTTGTTGTGATGGTAAAGGGTAGTAGGATGTTGGCTCGCTGGTGGCTCCGCCCCGGACGTACGGTCACCCCGTAAGGGCACGACCGCCGCGCCGACCGAATGATGCCACGGGTTGTGGGTGGTAGGCTGGTGAATGTTCTGGAGTGTAAGGCGCGGGGGGCACGCCCAAATTGTTCTAATTGTGTGCAGTGGGTGTTGATTTGTTGATTTCGGATTGCTGAAGGGAACTTTCTTGAATTTTTGTTTTGGGTGGTGTTTGTAATCGTTGTTGGGGAGTCTATAAGGTTTGTTGGTGTGTTCGATGGGGAGGGTAGGCAATTTTTGCTATTCGTTGCGGTGTTCTTGGTTAGAATCTGCGGCATTGTGGTTTTTTTTTGGTCTTTTTCGTTGGAATCTTTACTGGTTGGTTTTAATTCTTGCGATGCTTGTCCTCATTATTGGACATTGAGGTTTAATTCTTCCGATGGTTGGTTTAATTCTTCGGGTGTCGGGTTTAATTCTTGCGGTGCTTGTCTTCATTATTGGACATTGAGGTTTAATTCTTCGGGTGTTGGTGATATTTATGGGTGAACAGGTCTTTTTTTGTGGGTTTCTACTGATTTTCACAAGGAACACAATGGGGTTTCACAAAGGGCTCTAAGGGGTTTCACATAGGATTCTATTATTTTTGTTATTGTTGGTGGTGTTTAAGGGTAAGCGATGTTTTGTTTAAGGGTGTTTTCTGGGTGTCACAACTGGTGTGAGGTATTTTATTCCTTTTGTTTTAATGGTGGAAGGTTCGTTAAACGATTCGGTGCGTTTTAATTCGTTTATGTCCTTTGTGTAACCCGTGCGCGTACCTGTGTATCTTCGCAGTTCTGGACTATGCAGGCTACGTTAACGGAGGAGAATTATCTCAAGGCGATTTATAAACTGAGCGAGCCGGTAAAGCTGCCGACTACTACTAATGCGTTGTCGGGGCTTTTAAACACGCGTGCTGCTTCAGTTACTGATATGATTAAGCGGCTGAGTCATAAGAATTGGGTTTCTCATACGCCTTATCAGGGTGTTTGCCTAACCGAGGAAGGTCGATTAATTGCTTTGAATGTGATTCGCAAGCACCGCCTTTGGGAAGTGTTTTTGGTTGATAAGCTGGGTTTTGGGTGGGACGAAATTCATGATATAGCGGAACAATTGGAGCATATCCAAAGCACTGTGTTGATTGACCGGTTGGATGCGTTTCTAAATTTTCCTTCTCATGATCCGCATGGAGATCCTATTCCCGGTCCGGAGGGCGCCTTTCGGGGCATCGAATTTCGGCCTTTGTTAGATATGCTTCCCGGCGAAACGGTTCACTTGGCGGCGGTAACCGATCAAGACCCGGCTTTGTTGCAGCAGTTATCTGCTATGGGACTCTCTTTAGATAGTCACTTGCGGTTAACTGCAATCATGCCATTTGATCAAACTAGAATGTTACAGATGGATCAAACATCCCTCAGTGTTTCTGAAAAATTATCTCACCATTTATGGGTAAAACCGTGTTACTGTGAAAAATCCCTTTAGTATTCGCGACTGCCTCGAGTATCGCCACTTAGTTACTGAGGACGATTTTGCTCGTTTTCCTTCTGGTCAGGTTCATCCGGTTTATTCCACTTTCTCTCTCACTCGTGATGCCGAATGGGCTTGTAGGCTTTTTGTTTTGGAAATGAAGGAAGAAGGGGAAGAAGGGATTGGGACATTCGTGGAAGTTAGGCACCAAAGTCCGGCACTGGAAGGCCAAGAGGTTTTGTTTACTGCCACGCTCGAAGAAGTCAAGGGCAATGCGGTTATATGCAGTTTCGTGGTTACGGTTGGGGAACGTATTGTAGCTGAGGGAAGAACCGGACAAAAAATTTTACTTCGTACCAAAATCAATGCGTTATTTGCCGCCCTCCGATGAGTAAGAGTCCTACCAAAATAGATATTCCAAATAAGAAGGCACGTTTCGAATACAGCTTCCTTCAAAACTTTGAAGCCGGAATGGTTCTTACGGGGAGCGAAATTAAGTCTATACGTGCCAGCAAGGTTAACTTAACGGATGCTTATTGCCAATTTGTTGGAACACGGCTATTAGTGAAGAATCTCCATATATCTGGCTACAAGTTCGCTACTCACAATGATCATGATCCACTGCGAGAGCGTCTGCTACTGCTCAAAAAGTCGGAATTGAAGAAGCTGGAAGGAAAACTGAAGGATAAGGGGCTAACGGTAATTCCAGTCAGGCTGTTTATCAACGACCGCGGTTTTGCTAAGCTCGAAATCGCTCTTGCCAAGGGGAAAAAGCTCTACGATAAGCGAGAGACTATCAAGGAGCGCGACATCAGCCGAAGGGACGACGATTGATTTTCGCGAATGATGTTGTGAATGTTGAACACTCTAATCGGAGAGAATTTGTGTATCAATCCCCGTAAATCCGTGGGAAACTGGGATATTGAAAGTACAGAACTGTTGCCAAGCAAGCAGTCTTACTCAAACCAATAATGGTTGTGCGTTTTGTATTATGAAACCTTTAGAATTCAGAACGGATTTTTAAACTTAGGGTCGTTTATGTATTCGTTGTCGGTGAGCGTTTTTAGGAATGCTTCAATCCGATCTTTTTCAGCTTCGGTTAGTGGTATTCCTGCTCTCCCATTTTGAATTAAGCTAGGGTCAAGCTGTGGAGTGGCGTGCATCCCCGAGGACATGAAATCCAGTACTTGTCTTAGGGTTTCAATTTTTCCGTCGTGCATGTATGGCTGGGATATCGCAACATTGCGAAGTCCGGGCACTTTAAACTTGCCGATATCGGCGGTTTCTCCGGTTAACAATGCTCGGCCTGAATCAGTAGCGACTGCTTCAATGCCTTTATTGCGGTAGCTCAAGTCGGTAAACAGCGGCTCTGGATGGCAATTGCCACACTTGTTTCTGAATAATTGCAATCCTTCCAACTCAATAGTACTAAAACTGGCTTTTCCTCTTGTAAACTGGTCGTACTTGCTATTATCGCTGACCAAACAGGTTAAGAATTGTGCTAAAACACGAAAGATGCGTTGGGTAGTGATGGTGTCTGTCCCGAATGCGGCTTTGAATAATTGCGGATACTCTTGATGTTGTTTGATGGAGTTGATCAAGTTGGGTAAGGTGTTACCCATCTCAAAATCCTTGGTGATGGGTAGAATTGGGAAGCTCTCCAGGTGGTTGACGCCTCCGTCCCAGGCAAACTCGCTCATCCATGCTAGGTTTGCTAACGATGGGGTGTTTCTGGTGCCAAAGCGATCAAAAACTCCGTGACTCACGCGGTGATCAAAGTCGGAAAAGCCGGAGAATTGTTTGTGACAATCTCCACAGGATAAGCTTGAATCAACGGAAAGGATGGGGTCGTAGAAGAGCTTTCTTCCTAATTCAAACCCCTCCTTAGTTACAGGATTTTGGCTAAAGTTGTAAAGCGGTTGGCTAAATGAGGCAGGTTGTCGGAAAAGCAACTGCTCTATAGGCCGCGTTGGAGGATCGTTTTTACAAGAGATCAACCACCATACGCCGACAATGAAAGTTAGTGTTCCAAGAACTAAACGGTTCATCGTTGTCCACCGAAACTGAATATTTGTTGAATATTATCTGCTATTCCTAAAGTTACAGCTCCCGGTTGAGTGACTTCGGGTTCTTGACGTACGATTAGCGGATTAGGGCCATCAAAAACCTTCTTTAAATCCGTTCTGATAAACATGCTTCGGGTGCTGTCTAATTGAACGGTAAAGTTGGCATCGATGGATACTTCACGCATACTAGCTTGCCCTCTTCGAAAACCTCCGATGTGGTAGGCAAACGGTTGCTTTGATAGGCCAAACTTGCCTTCCAACTTGAAGTGAATGTATCCGGTATTCCAGCTCCAGAACATGCCGTTTGATGGGTCGAGTGCACCTGTTTGTGCTCCTGACATATTTCGGGCAGAATCAACTCCCACCATAAAGCGAATTGTTTTGTAAGTACCGATTGGCACTTTATTCAGGCTGAAAATCTGACTATTATCGTCTGCAAGATTTATCAACCGATAGCTTTCTGGTTCACTATACACCGAGTCGTTCGTTTTAACAAACCGAATGTTGGTGATGTAATACTTACCACGCTCAAAGTAAAGCGTATCATTGCTTGAGGTAACGCGGTTGTCTTCCAAACTAAAAGTACCTGCTCCCCAGTTGTGCTCCCATAACAGGCTCACTTTGCCTGATGGAAAGGTTGGCTCTGGAATTGGCGTTGGAGTAGGGGAAGGGTTATCTTCCTTGCAACCACTTAGCGCCAGAAAAAAAAGGCTGGCTGTTGAAAGTATTAAGATGCGTATGTTCATGACCATTGAATTTTTTCTTTGTTGAGGAATGCTTTGATGCCAGCTTGGCAATCAGTTGAGGCGCGTGCTTCTGCATTTGCAACGGCGGCAAGTTCAAGAGCTTCATGATAAGGAAGATCCTGCGTTTGCGCGATGAGTTGGCGCGTTAACCGTAAACTGTTTCCTGATGCTGATTTCGCCAATTGACGGGCAAATCCAATCACCCGTTCTGCGATATTGTCTTTATCAATCACATGATTAATAAGCCCTATTTCCTTCGCTCTTTCTGCTGAAATGAGGTCACCAGTCAACAACAGTTCACGGGCTTTGCCTTCGCCCAGTTTTCGTACTAGAAATACTAATACCATAGCTGGAATAAATCCGATTTTAACTTCAGTATATCCAAAAAGCGCTTCGGGGACAGCGAATACAAAATCGCACAAGCTGGCTAACCCACAGCCGCCGGCAAGAGCATGGCCTTCTACCTGAGCAATGATGACTTTAGGCGATTCATAAATCATCAGAAACAACTCCATAAGGTGTTTGCTGTCAGCGATGTTTTCTTCCAAAGTATTAGTCTGAAGTTTCTCTAAAGAAGCCAAATCAGCACCGGCACTGAAAGCTTCTCCTTTGCTGCACAACACAATAACTTTTACGGAATGGTCTTGAAAAGCAATTCGGAGTTCGTCTTTTATGGCAGCAATGAGATCAAAGCTTAGAGCATTCCTTTTTTCTGGGCGATTGAGGCTGAGAAAGAGCAGGTTCTGATCCTGTTTGCGAATTACCAGACGTTCCGTCATACCCTCAAAATTAAGAATTATCCTATTTCAGTGGGCTTATCTTCCAGGGGCTGACTTATCCAAAATCTTGATGGTTTGTAATTCGGAATTTGGGTGCCACTTGAAATGCTCTTGTAGTAGTGCACTGTCTTTAGCGGTTGGCTTTTCTTTGTATAGTAATACTGAGGTCTTTCCTTCTCTTAGTAGAACCCACCGTGGCTTATAGGTTGAAGATAAATGTGTTGTTTGTAAGTTTCTGGTGAGCCAATGGTGATGAATGAATCCAAACAGAATCAGGGTTAAAGCGATTATGAAGGCGTTGAAATGTGGCCGATAGCCTTTCAGTTTGAATACGATTAACAAAGCTCCCCCTATTGCACCAAGTAACGAAAGCAATGGTATAGGAGGAAGTTGAACTACTGCTACAGGCCATTTCGAAATAAAAGTGATGGGGTAACACAGCAGTTGGATCAGCCACGATAATCCTATATCTGCGAGAGATTCTGTCAGTGGAAATGCCTGAAGTGGTATCCAAATTATGCTCGCGGCCAAACAAACAGTGGACATTGGAACCGCCCAAAGATTGGCAATCCAGAACCAGGTCGGAAATTGCCCGAACATGTTAAAGCAGAAGGGGAGGGTAGCCAGTTGGGCGGCTATGCTCAGTAGGAAACCTTCGGCCAACCAGCGAGCCCATCGCGGTCTGGCTTCAATCCATTGTTCAAACAAGGGGTAAATGAGCAGCAATCCTGCTACTGCCGCATGAGATAACAGAAATCCTGGAGACCAAAGTGAAGCAGGTTTCCACCATAGAATCAATAAGGCTGACCCGCATAAACTATGAGTTCCTTCCATTTTCCTGCCTTTACCTCTTGCTAACATGGTAAGGCTATACATTAAGCTCGCCCGGCAAATAGACTCAGGCAACTCTGCTAACAACGAGAAACTCCATAAGAAGAGTAATAGAATAGGTCGTTTTAGGCCCTCTTTCAGCCTTAACCAGCTTAATAGCCTGTCCATTACTAAGTACAGCAAGCCTATATGAAGGCCGGAAATTGCCAGAACGTGCAAAGTGCCGGTATTCCGAAAACTGAGTTGCACCGATTCCGATAGCCCATCGTCCTGGCCCAGAAGCAGCGCTTCTACCCAAAAAGCGGTGTCGCGAATGGATAAATTTTCGAATAAGAAAGACCTGAATTTATCCCGCAATTGTCCCCAAAAAGACTTCCAATGAAAACGATTCGCAGACTCGGGCAACCTTTTGAATTTCACAAGTTGTAAGCTTCCCGAAATTCCTTGCCGTTGCAGCCACTTTTTGAAATCGAAACAACCCGGTAACGCTTGCTGAGGTACAGGCATCATTCGAACAAGGGCAACCCATGCTTGTCCAGGTTTTGCTTCCTCCGGAAGCTTGCCTTTTCCATAAACCAACCAAAGTCTGTTTCGATATTGAACCCTCATTTTCCAGCCTTTGGTACTTGCTTTTACGGTGGACTCTAATCGAATGATGCCCGTTTGATAACCATGTTCATAACGGGGTATTGCTGGAAAACGCAACGCTTGGTGACCAAATCCAAGAAGGAACCAGGAAAGCATTAAAACTGGAAACCGAGAGGAAGGCTTCCTCCATGGTAATATTGCAAGTGCAGGAGACAAAAGGATGAATATCCAGCCCCAAGTGTGGTAAGAACTCAGAACGGCATTCGCAATCCAATAACCAAGGATTAATCCCGCCAATGCCCGCAATAACGGGTGAGCATGATAACGAAATCGGAAAGGTAGCCCTGCTTCCATGATGCAAGCTGAGTAAAAAAACATCTGCTGATAGCCTGAACCAGCATTCGAAAGAAGTAAATAGCGGCTTTATTGAAACACTTCTCAGGCAGAACTCCTGTTAATGTAATTTTTCGTCATTCGATGAACTTAAGCTCAAGTTGATTCACCCGAAGTTCGCATCATTCCTCCGGCAACTTCTTATATTCACCAACCTTTTTAACTAACGGCATGATCAAAAAGCTAATCGTAGCGGTGGTAATGGCAGGTTTCTTCTTCGGAACCACCACCAACGCACAGGACACCCTCCGCAATAAGAAAAATGGCGGATACCTTTTAACCATGAGCAAAACCATGGAGACAGTTGATGTTCAGGATCAGTGTAGAACAGGAACATGCTGGAGTTTCTCAGCCTTGTCGTTTTTTGAATCCGAACTTATCCGTAAAGGGAAAGGCCGTCATAACTTGAGTGAAATGTTTGTAGTACGCAATGCTTATGTAGAGAAAGCACGAAACTATGTACGCATGCACGGGTTGATGAATTTCGGACCGGGTGGAGCGTTTCACGATATCCCCTTTATTTTGAAACGCTATGGTATTGTGCCTGAATCTGCTTATCGGGGTTTGAACTATGGCGTTGAGAAGCACGATCATGGTCAAATGGATAAAATGCTAATGGGTTTGATGAAGTCGGTAGCCAGCGAAGAAACTAAAACCGTGAATCCGGTCTGGGAAAAAGCGTTCACTGGCGCATTAGATGCTTGGTTAGGTGAAACTCCAAAAGAGTTTACTTACCAAGGTAAATCCTATACCCCGCTTTCCTTTTCAGCGAGTCTTGGGCTGAACATAGATGAATACGTTTCTCTTAGTTCCTTTTCCCACCATCCTTACTATGAAAAGTTTGTTTTGGAAGTTCCAGACAACTGGCAATTCGAAAGTTGCTACAACGTGCCTTTAGACGTGATGATGCAAATCATTGAAAATGCTTTGAATAATGGCCATACCGTTTCTTGGGCGGCAGATGTTTCAGAAAAAGGATTCAACTTCCGGGAGGGATTAGCGATTGTGCCTAAGGACGACGCTGCAATTAGCAAAAAAGGAGAAGACAACCGCCAGTTCAACAATGCCGGTGCACAGAAAACAGGTTCTCCTTTTGAAGCCCCTTGTGAAGAGAAAAATATTACTCAGGAAGTTCGTCAACAGGCTTTCGATAATTATGAAACGACCGACGACCATGGTATGCACCTCGTTGGAATTGGAAAAGACCAAACCGGTAAGCGTTTCTATAAAGTGAAGAACTCCTGGGGAGAAGTGAATGATTTGAAAGGATACTTTTTCGCTTCCGAAGCGTACATCAAATACAAAACCACCAATATTTTGGTGCATCGCGATGCAATTCCAAAGGAAATTTTGCGTCGTATTGGACTTATAAAATGAGGAGTCTCTTTAAATTGATGTTCCTGCCGGCAGTATTTCTACTGCCGGTTTTTTTTGTGCCAACGGTAGCTCAGACGATTCAGCGCGAGGTTGTGTCTATTCATCGGGAGCAAACGTTTCAGCTTGAGGGTGGTGCTTCGGCTACCTTAACCGGTCGTTCTCGTCAGTTGCTTAAAGTAACTCTTCCGCCCGGAACGGTAAGTTGGTATTATGCGGTTACTACTCAGGCTAAGCCTACTTCTTCAATGAATTTGATTGGCCTAGCTTCTCAGCTTAGCCGAATCGTGGACCCAACCGGTATTACTTCTGTTGCTTTAAATGCGTTGAATACGCCCCAGGGTCAGCAATCGTGCGATGTTTATGTCATCACTTCGGCTCAAAGCAAAAAGTACTTTGAAGAAAAAGCAGATCAGGGCTTGTTTAAGCGTAAGCAGTTTAGCTACGATACGCTAACCTCTCGAATAGGATTCAAAGGAGGCGTTGTTCAAGACCAGCGATGGAAGAAAGGGAGTTTTTACCTCGGATTACGCAATCCTAATGCTTTCGAAAGCCTTCAGCTTACGGTAGAAGTGGTGGCTATAGTAGAAAAGGCCATCCCCGCGAAAGCTGTTGACACGCTGCAATTGCAGCTTCAGGAGCGTCTTGCAGATAAATTGTTGGCAAGCGGTGACAGCCTTTTGGCGATGGAGGCATACAGTAAGCTGCTCATAGAGCAACCCGGCAGAACCTCTTTGAGAGTTAAACGATTCGGATTACAGCTAAATCGGGAGCCTGTAGCAAAACTTCAGCAGGAATTTATCGAGTTACTGAGTCTTCGTAGTAAGAAGCAGTTGGATTCAACCGCATACCGGCAATTGCAAGAGGCTGTCAATTTGTGGCAACCTGATAGCAATGGAATCAGGTTAAAAGGGGTATTTCAGGAGCTGATGAAGGAAATTCCTTAAGGTTTGAGTTTCAGCAAGTCGAACTGGAACGGTAGCAAGTGGCCAACACTACTAACGGTATAAACTGAGCCTGAGCTTCCGGCTGTTAGCAAACGAATAGGCGAACCCTGCCGTTTTTCACTTTCTAACATAACTTGGAGGCAGCCGCCACAAGGAGCAATGGGTTGATCGGTTTTGTATTTCAACGAACTCGCTCGCACTGCAATGGCAACGATGCGTTTTCCTGGATGCACAGCACCTGCGTGAAAGAATGCTACCCGTTCTGCGCAAAGCCCGCTTGGATAAGCCGCATTCTCCTGGTTATTTCCGGTAATCACGGTTCCATCTTCCAGAATTATTGCAGCGCCTACCCCGAATTCAGAATAAGGTGCATACGCCATTTTTGCAGCTTCCAGTGCGTTTTCTAACAACTGCTGGTCTTCTTTCGGAAGTTCCTGCTGCTGATATTCTTCTATTTTTAATTGAAATTCGAGGGTTTTCATTTTGAAAGGACTTCTAAAATAGGGAATCAAAGCTCAGATAGTACTTTTGCGACTGATGAATCCAAAAACGGTCCTAATTATTGGAGCCGGACGCTCGGCCACCTGTCTCATTGATTACTTATTTGAACACCTTGCAAGCGAAAGTGTTCATCTTCTGGTTGCCGATATCGATCCTGCACTTGCAATAGCTAAAGTAGGAGGGAGGCCGTTTATGGAAGCCATCGGCCTGGACCTTACTGACCACGCGGCACTTCAACCACACATTGAACAAGCTACTGCTGTTGTTTCATTGGCGCCTGCTTTTCTTCATATTCCTATCGCCCGTCTTTGTGCGGAGGTGGGTAGAAGTCTGTTTACAGCTTCTTATCTCAGTGAAGAAATGAAAGCGCTGGATGAAGTTGTTCGAAAAAAAGATTTGGTGTTTATGAATGAGCTGGGTTGTGACCCCGGCATCGACCACATGTCGGCTATGAAGCTAAAAGCACAGATTGAAGCAGAAGGTGGGCAAGTGGAAGTTTTTTGCAGTTATACGGGTGGTTTGGTTGCGGAAAAATCGAACAATAACCCATGGGGGTATAAATTCTCGTGGAATCCGCGCAATGTTATTCTCGCCGGTGCAGGCGCTCCTGCCAGGTATTTACAGGATGGCCGATTGGCTTTTACGCCGTACTTGCGTTTGTTCCGTGAAACCGAGTTGTTTGAATTGCCCGGAAACCTTCGATTAGAAGCTTATGCTAATCGCGATTCTGTGCCTTATCGTAAGCTCTATCAGCTTCACCAGGCACACACGGTAATTCGGGGAACATTTCGATATCCCGACTTCTGCCTTGGTTGGCAAGCTTTTGTGCTTTTAGGTCTTACAGATGATTCTCAAAAGTTTCCCGGAATTAACCATACGTATGCCGATTTACTGCGAGCATTTCTTCCGCAGGAGTTTCAGAATTTAAGTCTTCAAATGGCTGTTAAGCAGTTTCTGATGAGTCGCGGTGGTTATAGCAGCCACGAGGCCAAAAAGGCGATGGAGCTATTGGCCTGGACCGGCATTTTGAATGAAGTACCATTGCCTGAATTGTTGCAATCACCTGCATCGCATCTTCAGGCATTGTTAGAACCAAGGTGGAAGTTGGAAGAACACGATACAGACCGTGTAATTATGTTTCATCACCTCGAAGCACGCTTTAAGGAAGAGTATAGAGTTTACAATTCCCTCTTAGACCTTACCGGCGACGATCCTATTCACACTGCTATGGCTAAAACGGTTGGCTGGCCGCTGGCTATGGCGGTAGAAATGTATATGAATGGTAAAATGCAGGATAGGGGAGTGTGTATTCCACTGAATCCGGCGGTTTATCTTCCAATTTTAGAGAAGTTGGAACACCTTGGGGTGAGATTTCAGGAACATTGTCAGGTGCTTTAAACGAAGAATTACGGGCATTCATGTCGTTTACTGCGGTAGCTTAACTGCGATATCGCCTGCCTTAATCGTAGAAATCCCAGCTAAATCCTAATCTCCACACCCTATCCATCATCGGGTAGAGCGGTACAGTGAAATAGCCATCGGATGGGAAACCCTGAAATGCGTTCTCGAATTTTACAAATAACCGGGTACGCTTCAATTTCATGGTGGCGAACGGGTCAAAGCGCGGATAACCACCGGTATCGTAGCGCTGTTGATTCAACCATAAGCCAGTTGAGGGCATCCAAGAGTCGCCCTGCCAGCGTGTCTGGAAGAAAAAGTCGGCACCAAATTGCAACCGCAAATCGGTCTTTCTGAAACCAAACTCCAGAAAAAGCGATTGGTTGGTGTTCAGGGTTGGAAGCTGCATGCGAACATCCCCGGAGTGTAAGAATTGAATCTTGCCAAGCCAATGAATCCATTTCCAACGGAAATTATATTGAATCCACGCGCTTAAAATGGAAATGTCAGAGCTCCCTCCGTCATTGATTCCTGCAATCCTAGGGGTGCTATCAATTGCGCTTGCATAACCCCAGCCATGGAGTAATTGCCACTCAGCACCGGCACTGATGGTTTGATTTCCTGCTTTTACAAATAGTTTGGTTTCGTGGAAACTCCTTCCAAGTGAGCCATCGCCCCATTGGTAATAATTCCCGGAGAAACGCTGCAACAACACATCTAAACTTTGATTTCGCAATTGAAGACCTGTTGACAGGGGAAATTTGCTGTTCCAAAGCAAAGCTCCTGCTACCTGGTAATTTCCGGCACTTGTTGGGTCTTGAATAACTGCAATTGCTTTACCATCCAACGACAACTTTGAGGAGAAACGCACCGAAACCTCGCCTTGCAGGCTGGTTTTATGTAGGTTTTGCTCCCAAAGTGGAAAAAGCAGCGTAAAATACTGACTGACAAGGCCTGCCTTCCAGTGTAGCTTATTCAACCGAGAATTACGGATGCTGAAATGATTACGGAATTCGGTTACTGCAAGAGAATCTTTTGTTTGGTTAGAGTCTAAGTACAGTCCTTGGTAAAATCCTGCGGCAGGAAGGAAGTTGTCATTAAAGATTCTATAAAACTGGCCGTAACGGCCTTCGTGCCCTAAAATTAATCCTCCGGAAAGACTATCGCCTCCAAGGCGATACTGTTGATTCCAATGAATGATTGCTTCTCGGTAACGAGAATCCGTATTCCGCAAGCGGATACCTTCGACCAAACGGGGAGTACTACTCGCACGATCAAACAAGGCGGGGTTTGTAACTCCTCCATTATCCATCATACGCTGAGTGTTCGTTATAAAACCGGCCATTAATTTATACCGCATTCGGAATGCCTGCAATTGAAGACTTACATCGAGGTGTCTGCTGTATCCTTCTTGACGGGAATAAATGCCGTCTGAACCAATTTGGTGGTATCGGGCTGCAAGGTTGAATCGGCTTCCAAGGTTCTGAGTATGGACAACCTCGAAATTCTGCTCTACCATCCCGCCGGTTAAAAAATGGATTCTGGTGTACGGTGTATTGGTTTGATAGAAAAGTTGATGCTCAGGACGGGTTGAATAGGACCATTGTTGCTTCCAACCGATAGGTAAAACCTCGAAACGCTCGCCTACGGGCGAAAAAGTTCTTGCGGGTGCGCCAGCCACCCCTAAGGTTAGGTGGTCTATGCCGTTTTTTTGCAACGGATTAAAACGCTGTACGCCCGTTTGCCCGGTGTCTAAAGAGCGTGTGTAAACCGTGTCAAAATCCCAGTCCTCCATACGCGCTGCGGCCAGCTTAACCTTGCGGGTGGCCAACATGGTGCTGTCCTGAGCTGTTGCAAAGGTCCAGACTAACAGGTAAAAGCTGAGGAAAAGGAAGAGACGATTAAGCAATACCTTCAATCAACTGCTTGATTAGGAAAGTCATCTTAGGTTCAGCCGCATTGGCTGCCGCCACTACACTTTCTAACGTTACGGATACTGGAACTTCCGGGAATGCTTCATCGGTGATGGCACTAATGGCGAAAACCTTCAACCCCATACTTCTTGCAACAATTACTTCTGGAACAGTTGACATCCCCACGGCATCGGCCCCAATAGTTCTCAGGAAGCGGTATTCTGCTGGAGTTTCTAATGATGGCCCCATAACAGCCGCATAAACACCTTGGTGAAGGATGATGCCTTCTTTTCTGGCAATTTCCATCGCTTTTTCTATGAGCGTACGATCGTAAGCTTCCAACATTTCAGGGAATCTTGGGCCTAAAATCGGACGGTATTTCCCTCGTAAGGGATGGTCAGGAAGAAAGTTAATGTGGTCATTAAGCACCATTAACTCGCTGATTCTGTAAGCAGGATTAAGGCCGCCGGATGCGTTGGAAACTATCAGATGAGTGACTCCGAGTTGCTTCATTACCACCACAGGAAAAGTAATTTGCTCCATGCTGTACCCTTCGTAATAATGGAAGCGCCCTTGCATGGCAATTACCTCCACTCCATTGAGTTTTCCAAAAATCAACCTGCCTGCATGGCTCTGAACTGTTGAAACTGGGAAATGAGGAATATTGGAATAGGGGATAATGTGCGTATCGTCGATTTCTTTGGCTAATTGCCCGAGACCGGTGCCCAGGATAATGCCAATACGAGCTTGCGTGCCCGTTTTCTTGAGTAAATACTCAGTTGTTTCTTGAGTGTTCGAGAACATATTGTTTCAGTTTATCCTTAAGCGCAGCTTCATCAGCCGGGTTAAAGGAAATTCGAATAGGCAAATAAGCCAAGTTAATTTGAGCTTCTTCGAATTTGCTTCGAAATGGAAGAAACCTGACAAAGTCTTTCTCTGTAGTTAGTACTAAATCTTTTCCTTTTCCAGCTTCAACAACGCGTTGAACATCCTTTTGAGTAAAGTTGTGATGGTCATCGAACGGCATGTGGGTGAGTTGCCATTCTGAGGCTACTGCCTTCTGGCGCAGGGCTTCCGGATTCGCGATTCCGGTTACAAGGAGCACATTACTTCCCTTTTTCAGTGTAGGCTGGGGCAATAAATCGGTAAGCCAAAGGGGATCTAAGTAATCTACTCTGGAAAAAACCACTAATTGATGCGCTGCTAATTTGAGTTCGGCTTCTACCGCCCTTCGGTCATAAACCGTAAGCTTATCCGGACAACGGGAAAACACGATAACATCAGCACGTTGAAGGCCTTCTCTTCCTTCTCTTAACCTGCCAAGTGGCAATAGCTTGTCTTTAAAAATCGGCCTGTTGTAGTCAATAAGTAAAATGTAAAACCCGGCCTTAAGTGCACGATGCTGGTAAGCATCATCCAACACAAACAAGTTATAATTAGGGTGTTTTTCTCTGATTTTCTGAATTCCTTCTACCCGGCTTTCACACACCGCAACAAGTAAATCTGGAAATTTCCGGTAAATCTGATACGGCTCATCGCCAATTTGTTTTGCATCAGACTCGGGACCGGCAAGAATAAAACCGCTGGTCTTTCTTTTATAACCCCGGCTAAGGAAGACTACTTTTCCGAACTGCTCCTTCAGCCAACCTGCAAGCCATTCTGCATGAGGAGTTTTGCCGGTACCTCCAACACTCAAATTGCCAATTACGATTACAGGAAAAGTGAAAGAAGTTGATTTAAAAACTCCAATGTTATAGAGGAAGTTTCTAAGACTGACAAGGGCGGCAAAAAGCCACATCAGTGGATAAAGAAGAACCTTGATCAGTACACGCATGTGATGCAGAATACAAATTAAACTATTTTAGGCCGAAATATGCAACCTGTCAGTGCTCGCGAAATAGTTAACCGGTTGGAAGCCGCTTTTCCACCATTTTTGCAAGAAAATTGGGACAATTCAGGCTTTCAGGCCGGAGATCCCGATACTCCCGTTAACGAAGTCTTACTATGCTTAGACATAACGGAATCTGTCATTCAGGAAGCCCTTGCCAAAGGCTGTAACCTCATCATTTCCCATCATCCTCTTATTTTTAAACCATTACATTCTGTCACTGGAAAAACGGAGGCTGAACGTGTTGTAATTAGTGCCATTCGCCATGGGTTGGTGCTGTATAGCCTGCATACCAACATAGACCGGCACTACCAGGGCGTGAGTAGAAAAATGGCCGAAATGTTAGGGTTGAAAAACATTAAAGTGTTGAGCCCCGCTGAAGGTCTTTTGCTGAAATTGGTGATTTTTAGCCCCGGTCAGGATGTGCTAAAAGTCCAGAAAGCATTGTTTTCTGCCGGCGCAGGAAAAATCGGATTTTATGATGAAGCTAGTTTCAATGCCGGTGGTGTTGGAACTTTTCGCCCTCTCGATGGAGCCAATCCGGCTTTAGGTGCAATAGGAAAACGCCAACAAACGGCTGAAGTAAGAACGGAAGTCTTGATAAGAAAGTGGCAATTAGAGGCGGTATTGGCAGCAGTTAAGGCTGTGCATTCGTACGAGGAAGTAGCTTATGACGTCGTTCCATTAATGAACGTGGATCAAGATCACGGTTATGGGTGTATTGGAGAGCTGGAGACCCCATTACTTCCAGTAGAATTATTAGGTAGGATAAAATCGGTGTTTGGCGGAATAGTGAGGCACACTGCCTTGCCGTCCGCGCCTGTTCAAAAAGTAGCGTTGTGCGGAGGCAGTGGCAGTTTTCTGATTAATGAAGCACGGGCATTGGGAGCACAGCTTTTTCTCACTGCCGATCTTAAATACCATCAGTTTTTCGAGGCAAACAAGTACTTTATTCTTGCAGATATTGGCCATTATGAGTCCGAACAGTTTAGTATGCAGATATTCAGGGATAAACTGAAAGATAATTTCCCTATTTTCGCGCTTCCTATTACGGAAACCACCACCAATCCAATTGTTTACTTTTAATGGAAACCACGGTAGAGCAAAAGCTTAAGGCCCTTTACGAACTTCAGAAAATTGATTCCAAGATAGATAGCATCCGCACAATGCGTGGAGAGCTACCCATGGAGGTCAAAGATTTGGAAGATGAAATTGAAGGCCTTCAGACCCGCCTCTCCAAATTTGCAGAAGAATTGCTCAGCCTGAAACATAGTATTCAGGAGCGCAAAACCTTCATCAAGGAGGCGAACGCTGCCAAAGCAAAATACGAGACTCAACTCATGACGGTTAAAAACAGCCGTGAGTATGATGCTCTCTCTAAAGAAATTGAAATTTCAGGACTCGATATTCAGCTTGCTGAAAAGAAAATCAAGGACTATACTTTTCAACAGGAAGAACGCCAGAACAGTGTTGGCGATATTCAAGCTGAGCTTGATGGTCGTCAGCGTGATTTGGTAGCAAAAAAGGCTGAACTCGATAGCATCGTTGCCGAAACTGAAAAGGAGGAAAACGAATTGCTGCTACACAGCAACAAAGCGAGCGAAAAAATCGACAACTTCTACCTCGCCGCTTACCGCCGAATTCGTAAAAACGCCCGCAACGGCCTCGCGGTAGTGTCTGTAGAAAGAGGCTCCTGCGGAGGTTGCTTCAATGCCATTCCTCCACAGAAGCAGATGGATATCCGAACTCGTAAAAAAGTTATTCCTTGCGAGCATTGCGGACGTATCTTGGTTGATGCTGAAATCGAAAGCAAATAATTCATCTACTTTCGTAAACCCATAAAAAAAGCCTTCGGATATTCCGAAGGCTTTTTTTATGGGCTCAGGCAAGGTTACATTTTCGGAACACAAGCTGCAATGGCTCTAAAGTCGTTGATGTTGAATTCAGGAGCAGCATTCTTTCCGCCAGGTTGCGAAAGCCCCATGTACATGATTTTCGCTGACTTGCAATCAAGTACCATTTTAGCAACCTGCAACGAATACTCAGTAGTTTCTCCCTTTACACTAGATTTAATATCTACTGGAAAGCACATCAGGTAAGCATAGCTGTCGGAGCTTTGTTCTGATGCAGTAGCAATTTCGGTAGTTTCAGCCATCTTGTACTTCATATTACCCATGGTTTCAGCCAAAACTTTATCATTAATCTTTTCGCTGTCAATATATTCATTGTCAATCAGGAGAATCACATTCTTCAGTTCAGCGCATCCTTTTGTAGCTTCCGACTTCATCATATTGTTCATAGGCAACTTCTTTTTATTGTTGGCCATCAGATTAAGCTGGAACTGAGCAATATGGCACAACGTGCGAATATGTAATTCAGTGTAATTGTTCAATAAGCTTAAGGTTGCATACTCGCCTGATTTAACATAAGGAAGGTTAAAGGTGAGCTCAGGCTTTTCTTCGTCAAAGTTCTCACCTCTTGAAAGAGCTAAAACTGGCATCATGTAAGGGTTTTTATCTTTCATTTCCGCCGGAGTTGTGAAATAAAGCCATGCTACGAGTATTGACTTACCTCTTTTCTTGATTTTATCCTTGGCTTGCTTCGCGGTTTCAAATGATTTGTCTTCGTTAAATTTCCAGTTATCACCGAAAATTTTCTGAACATTTTCATTGAAAGCGGTAACCGCGGCCTTATGGTTATCTACCCATTCCGAGTTCTTTTTAGCCATTTTCTTGACCATTTTCTGGTCTTCTTCAGTCGTCAATACAAAGAGGCTTCGGTCCTTCCACGACGTTACTTCTTTCATGTCAGGCATAACAGGAGCCTGAGCACCTGCGCGCATCAAGCCAGTGGCTACCACCAGCATAAGGGTAAACAGTTTTTTCATAGCGTTCGAATATAGTATAAGGCAGGTACATTTGCCACCTGAATGATAAAGAGCTTTTCGCCTACCCTCTGGAAAGAGTATGCCCTGCTTGATTGCGGTCGATTTGAAAAATTAGAGCGCTTCGGTCAGTATGTGCTCATTCGCCCTGAACCACAAGCAGTTTGGGATAAAGTTTGGCCGGATTCAAAGTGGGATTCCTTAGCTCATGCCCGTTTTGTCCCTTTCAACAGTTCCTCTGGTAACTGGCAGAAAATAAAGCCAATGCCCGACGATTGGATCATTAATTATCAAAGTCAGAGCATGAAGCTCCGATTCAAACTTGCGCTAACTTCCTTTAAGCATGTCGGGTTGTTTCCTGAACAAGCCGATAATTGGGAGTTTATCTACCAGCAAGTGAGCCATTTAACCAATCAATTAAGAGAAGCGCCTCGGGTTCTCAACTTATTTGCCTACACAGGAGGAGCTTCCCTTGCTGCTAAGGCCGCAGGTGCAGATGTTATTCACCTCGATTCTGTTAGGCAAGTAGTCAGTTGGGCGAAAGGCAACATGGAGTTGTCTGGCCAAAAAGATATCCGGTGGCTGGTTGAAGACGCTCGAAAATTTGTTGATCGAGAACTTCGTAGAGGAAAAATCTATCACGGAATCATGGCCGATCCTCCGGCTTATGGGCTGGGTCCTTCAGGGGAACGCTGGAAATTGGAAGACCATTTCAATGATTTGGTGAAAGGGTTGGTGCAACTTTTAGAACCGAAGCAAAGCTTCCTCGTACTTAACACATACTCTTTGGGTTTTTCTTCCCTAATAGTAGATAACTTCCTGCGTACCCTTCTACCCGGGGAGCAAACCCAACATGGTGAGCTTTATCTCAAGGCTGAATCAGGCTTAGTCTTGCCACTGGGGGTTATCGGAAGAAAAGCGGCTTTTGATTCCAAATTCTAATACCATTTAGAAAGGCACTTAGTTGGTCGAAACGGTTAACCTTTAGTGGAAAAGATTAAAAAGTACAAACCCTTATAAAATATGTTATAATTGTAAATTACTTAAAATCAAATAGTTAAGTTGTCATTATAACTTCCTAATTATAAATAGAAAATGTGGAAAACTATTTTTCGAATAAATTTCTTCTTGAAAACGCCCTTTTAAGGATGAAGTCAAAATCAGTAGAAAGTCAAGGGCTAAACAAGTTTTTTTTCCTCGTTTTACTGCTTCATCTTTGAATCCCCCTTCAAAGAAAACACTCCATTACTCAAAACAATGACTGCTAACCAATTGGAACGCGTATGGGTCGAATGTCTCGAAATTATCCGGGATAACGTCCTTGATCAGTCGTTCACGACTTGGTTCAAACCCATAAAACCAGTAAAGCTGGAAGATAAAATTCTCACCATCCAGGTGCCTTCTCAGTTCTTCTATGAATGGCTCGAAGAGCACTATGTGACCCTTTTGCATAAGACGATAAAAAGGGTTCTTGGATCGGACTCCAGACTTGAGTATGCCATCGTTATGGCTAACCCCTCTGCCACTGCCAATGGCCCCTTAACTATGAACCTGCCAGGAAACAAGGGGAAAAGCCCTAATCCGGATGTTAACCTTCCTGGTAGCTTGCAGGCAGGTGCTAGTATGAATCCTTTCGTGATTCCTGGCTTGAAGAAAGTACAAATTGATTCTCAGCTTAATCCTCAATACACTTTCGATATCTATGTAGAAGGTGAATGCAATAGGCTTGCTCGTTCCGCAGGGCTGGCCATAGCTGCTAAGCCTGGTGGAACTTCCTTCAATCCATTACTCGTATATGGCGGGGTAGGCCTTGGAAAGACCCACTTGCTGCATGCGATTGGTAACAAAATCAAAGAAGATTTTCCCGGTAAGATTGTCTTTTATGTAACGTCGGTCAATTTTACCAATCAGATTGTACAGTCCATAGCAAAGCAAACCATTCAGGACCTCGTCAATTTTTACCTGATGGTGGATGTGCTCATTGTAGATGATGTTCAAGATTTGAATGGCAAGGAAAGAACTCAAGACATCTTCTTCAATATTTTCAACTCCTTGCATCAGTCCGGAAAGCAGATTATCATGTCGAGCGACCGCTCGCCCAAGGATATGCTAGGCTTTAACGACCGGCTGGTTTCCCGTTTTAAATGGGGACTAACTGCGGATCTTTCAGTACCGGATTTCGAAACCAGGCTGGCAATCCTAACATTGAAAATGTACAAAGACGGTGTTTCTTTCCCTCAGGATGTGGTCGAATTTGTAGCCCACAACATTAAAAGTAATGTTAGGGAATTAGAGGGTGCACTCACCTCAATCTTGGCCAATGCTTCCCTAAATCGGAAAACCATCGACCTCGATCTTGCCAAATCGGTGATGAAAAACTTGGTAAGGGAAATCAATACCGACATCAACATCGATAAGATTGTTCAGCATGTCTGCAGTTACTATAACCTCAGCATTGAGGCGATTCAGTCAAAATCAAGGAAAAGAGAAGTAGTCCAGGCTCGGCAGATTGCCATCTATTTCACCAAGAAGTTCACTAAGCTAAGCCTTAAGGCAATTGGAGAGCACTTTGGAGGTAGAGATCATACCACAGTTATTCATTCTTGCGAGAAAATTGAAGACTTCATCGGTATTGACAAGAAAATTAAGGCGGAAGTAGAGGATATCCACAAACGGATTAAACTGAACATCATTTAACCCAGCATCCATTCCGGTCAACGGTATATTGGTAAGGAGTTTCAACTGCCCATCTCTACTAATCGGGAAGGGTAGTTTTCAAACAGCATTTAGTACGCTATTTTTTACGGAAGTAAATCTCTGAGAGCGTTTTACAGTTTTAGTTACTGCATTTCCGACGTCTTAGGTAAGATTAAAATACTCTTACTAAGAAATGAAGGATAGAATTTATAGAAGAAATCCGTTCAGTAGGTTTCCTGCTCACGGAAAAGAATGGCTAACAAGTTATTCAAATGATAACCTGTTTTTCCTGGTCCCGGAAAGAAACGTATGGTGAGGGTATTTTGCCTTCCCTCAAGGGTACTACACTCAATGATAAGCCGGTCGCATTTAAAGAACCTACTGGGCAAGAGCCGTTTCCATCGGGGTTGCCTCAACATCAGGAAATAGCGTTGACTGGTCTGAATTCCTTCTTCCACCACCATTAGACCCCACTCTTCGGCCTCATAGCGTACAAAACCTGTTGGAGCCAGTTGCTCCACTACGTATTCGGTGAGGTACTGCAATTCAGCGATTTGGTGCTCGGTAGGATTAAAAAAGCAGACTTTTTGCACCTCCGGTCTTAGTACAACTTCGCAAACCTGCGGCAAGTCATTGAAGAAAGTGGCTTCGAACAACTGACGCAATTGAGTTAATCTTTTTTTAGGCTGATTGCTTGACTTCCAACTACTAAACGCTTTAACGAAACTATCAGAACGCACTAAGGTCTTATACCTTAATGGGGTACAATTCCGGAATAATTCCGTACGAATCAGTTCGTTTTGCTCGAGCTTGCTCATTGTAATCAACAAAAGAACAAAAAGAGGAGGTTGCAGGTTTTACCTTTGCACCGAAAAGCTGTTAAAAGCCTGCATTTTCTTGATGAAATTAAAATTTTTGGGGGCGGCCCGCAAGGTAACCGGTTCCATGTTCCTTTTTGAACCTTTCCCGGATACTCGTATTCTTATTGACTGCGGTTTCGATATGGACGATCGTAGCCGTAACTACACGGACGAAGCCTTCGACTTCAACCCCAGAAGCATTACTGCAGTTGTGCTCACACACGCCCACATAGACCATTCCGGCAACCTGCCCGCTCTCATTCGCTTGGGCTATGAGGGGCCAATTTACTGCACCTTGCCCACAATGATTCTGTCTCGCTTGCTACTCCACGATAGCGCAATGCTCCAAAGCAAACGATTAAGTGGGCAGAAAAAGCAACGCAGAGGCCGTAAACAACCGGATCTTTCCGGCGCGTTTGAAAAGGAAGTGGATGAAACTCTTGGCCAGATGAAAGTTCTCCCTCTTCGGGATCGTCGCAAACTTGCGCCGGGAATTTGGCTAACCTTCAATCCTACTGGGCACTTACCCGGTGCGGCCAATGCAATCCTGGAAATAGAAACTGAGAAAGGCATACAAAAAGTCGCTTTCTCTGGCGATATCGGAAGGAAGGGTTATCCTCTACTACCTGATCCTGAGCCGATTCCTCAAGTGGATTACCTGATTTGCGAAAGTACTTATGGAAACAGATTACACACGCCAATCGAAGAATCTGCTGATAGGCTGGAGGAAGTTATCAGGGAAACCTGCATATCTCTTTCAGGAAGATTAATCATACCGGCATTTTCAGTAGGCAGAACCCAAGCAATGCTTTTCATTCTCGACAAACTTTTCCTCGAAGGACGCCTTCCACGGATAAAAGTGTTTGTAGATAGTCCAATGGCTATTGATAGCATCAGGGCTTATGAGCGATTTGCAGAATACTTAAGCGAGGAAGCCAGTGAACATCAGCATCGCCATGGACGATTGTTCGATAACGAAAACTTGGTTCTAGTTGAACGTGCTGGGCAGAGCAAGGCCATTGCCCATTACCATCAGCCGTGCATCATCATTTCTGCCTCCGGGATGCTCGATGGCGGAAGGATTCAGGAACACGTTAGGGCTAATCTCTCTAATGCATTTGCTACCATTCTGATGGTCGGATTTTGTGCCGAAGGAACGTTGGGACATACCCTCCTTCAGCAGCCGCGTTCCTTAGAGTTCAATGGCAAGCAGTATGCGGTATTGGCGAAAATAGATAAACTCGATTCACTTTCCGGCCATGCCGACCAGCAAGGACTATTGGAGTTTGTGGAAGGGCAATCGCCTCAAACGCTTAAGAAAATTTGGTTGGTGCATGGAGAATACGAATCGCAGAAAGTGCTTGCCGGTTTGCTTTCGGAAAAAGGGTACCAAGTAGAGATTCCAATGGAAGGCGAATCGGTAGAGCTGGTTTAATCTCTTACCACTACTTTTTTTTCGAAGAATTGAAGCGATAGCTTAAGCTCGCCATAGGCGCAAACAACCAGTAATTTCGATTGTCGAAACGGTCGAACTGGCCAATAGGAGCAACTTCTACCTGAAAAGTCAGTTGGTCGCTTAACCGATAAGCTGCGGCACTATGAAGTCCAATACCCCAACCCATGGGAAACAAATTTTCTCCACGGCTATTGGGTTCTTTTGCAAATGACCGAAATCCCCAAATCAGACTAGGCCCGGCAGTAAACGAGAGGCGTTTCGAATAATCGTATTGCCACAGTGCCATCGTCTGAACTCCAGAACCCTCAAGTGTTTGATTGCTCAAACTCGTTCCCACCCGGTTAAGCCAATACCAGCGACTGCGGACGCCTCTGGACCAATGGTACAATCCGGTAAGAGAAAAGCTGCTTCTGTACGAGGATAACTTCCCTTCTACATCCCCACTTCCACGGGCGATAAGGCTAAAACGAGAACTGAACCCGTATCCAACCTGTATCGTGGCGCCTATTGCCGTGTAATCTCCAGTTCTGTTAAACGTATAAGGCCGTGTTTCAGGAAGCAATTCTGCACCGCCTGATACGAAAACCTCTCCGTTCCCTAAGGGACGATCAGGAATACCAGCAGTTGGACTGTAAATCAAACTACTGGTACACCCTGACAGTAATAATGTAAAAGCGAGAATGCCAAAAAAGGGGGTATAAAAAGCTTTAGCCTTGAAAGGAATGAAAAACATTTTTGATAAGGTCGAGTGATTCGTCAATCTGAGCCGAATTTATCACCAAAGGTGGAGCAAGCCGAATAATGTTGCCGTGGGTTGGTTTGCAAAGTAATCCAACTTCCATTAGGCTGACGCAAAGGTTCCAAGCAGTTTCGCTATCCGGTTCGTCGTTAATAACGATTGCATTTAGCAAGCCTTTGCCACGTACAAGGGTAATAAGAGGAGTTGATTCCTTGATTTTTTCCAGTCCGTCCCTCAAGCGTTGCCCCATTCGATCAGCATTCTCACTTAACTTTTCGTCCCTCAAAATATCCAATGCTTCCATCGCCAGGCGGCAAGCAAGCGGATTTCCACCATAAGTAGAGCCATGTTCTCCGGGACGAATGTTTAACATAACCTCATCGCTGGTTAGAACGGCTGAAACTGGCATCATTCCACCACTCAGTGCTTTGCCAAGCAAGAGAATATCGGGCATAATGCCTTCATGATGACAGGCAAGCAGCTTTCCTGTTCTGGAGAGGCCGGTTTGAATTTCGTCTGCAATAAAAAGCACGTTGTATTTCGTGCACAACTCGCGAACACCTTTGAGATAGCCTTTAGCTGGTACAACTACTCCTGCTTCTCCCTGAATAGGTTCAACCATGAACGCTGCAGTATCCGGATGGCTGATTTCAGCCTCTAAGGCAGCCAAATCATTATACGCAACTATCGAATAACCCGGCATGAATGGGCCGAACCCTTTTCTACTGCTATCGTCAGTAGAAGAGGATATCGCTCCAAGTGTTCGTCCCCAGAAATTGCCTGAGGCAAATACAATCCGTGCTTGGTTGTCGGCAACGCCTTTTTTATCATAAGCCCAGCGTCGAGCCAGTTTAACAGCCGTTTCTCCTGCTTCTACTCCTGTATTCATAGGAAGCACCCGGTCGAAGCCAAAGTACTCTGTGATATACTCGCAGAACTTACCCAGGAGGTTGTTGTGAAATGCCCGTGAGGTAAGGGTTAAGGTAGAAGCCTGCTCTCCCATGGCTTTCACCAAACGTGGGTGACAGTGGCCCTGATTGACAGCGGAATAAGCTGAGAGAAAGTCTAAGTATCGTTTTCCTTCCACATCCCAGACATGTACGCCTGAGCCGCGATTGAGTACTACTGGAAGCGGATGGTAATTGTGTGCGCCGTAACGATCTTCCAGATCTATTAACGCTTGTGTCTGGGTAATTGAAGAAGTTGACATAAATTTTTGAGGTACTGATTGATTTTTGAAAACAGGCCTTTATCTTTGCGCTCCGTCATGCGGGACAGATATGTTTCGCCTGATGTCTGCAAAATTACCAATATAATGTCAAGAGTGTGTGATTTGACCGGAAAACGTGCTATTACGGGTAACAACGTATCGCACTCCAACCGGAAAAGCAAGCGTCGTTTTTATCCGAACTTGCAATTGAAAAGCTTCTACATCCCCGAGACGGGTGAGTGGATTCGTCTTAAAGTTTCGACTTCAGCCCTGCGCACCATCGATAAGCACGGCATCACTGGAACTTTAAACAAACTGTTTAAAAAAGGTAAAATCTAATTGCCATGGCTAAGAAAGGTAACCGCATCCAAGTGATTCTCGAATGTACTGAGCATAAGCAATCAGGCATCGCCGGAACTTCTCGCTACATCACCACAAAAAATAAGAAAAACACGACTGCTCGTCTGGAGTTAAAGAAATATAACCCCACCTTGAAGCGTGTAACTCTTCACAAAGAAATTAAGTAATTATGGCAAAGAAGGTAGTTGCAACCCTAAAAAAAGAGGCTACAGAAGCCGAGAAAATTGTCAAGGTCATCCGTTCTAAGAGGTCTGAAAAGACTGGTGCTTACACCTTTAAAGAGGAGTTTATCACCGCAGACCGCGTTAAGGATTACTTCAGCAAATAATTCACACATCTAAGATTTACAGATAAAGCTTCCCGATATCAGGGGAGCTTTTTGTGTTTATTACAATGGGACTGTTTGATTTTTTTAGAGGGAAGAAGGAAAGCCTCGATAAAGGGGTCGAAAAAACCCGCGAAGGGTTCTTCTCCCGCCTTGCCAAGGCAATTCTCGGCAAAAGCACTGTTGATGAAGAAGTGCTCGATAACCTCGAGGAAATTCTTATCCAAGCCGACGTCGGCGTAGAAACTACGGTTCGCATCATCAACCGCATCGAAGAGCGTATTGCCCGCGATAAATACGTCGGTACCGATCAGCTCAATCGAGTACTTCAGGAAGAAATAACGGCTCTCCTTGCCGAAACAGGAGAAAAACAGCACCGGAATTTCCAATTAGATAACCTTCCCAAGCCGTATGTTATCATGGTTGTAGGGGTTAATGGCGTGGGCAAAACCACCACCATCGGTAAGCTCGCCTGGCAATTTAAACAGAGCGGCAAAAGTGTCCTTCTTGGTGCTGCCGACACGTTCAGAGCTGCCGCTGTTGACCAACTTACCATCTGGTCTCAGCGTGTTGGGGTTCCCCTAGTATCTCAGGGCATGAACGCTGATCCGGCTTCCGTCGCTTTTGATACGTTAAAGTCTGCAGTTGCACAGGGTAGCGATGTCGTTATTATCGACACTGCCGGTCGTCTGCATACCAAAATTGGCCTAATGAACGAACTTAGTAAAATTCGTAATGTGATGCAGAAGGTAATTCCTGATGCTCCTCATGAGGTTTTGCTTGTCCTCGATGCCTCTACCGGTCAGAATGCTATTGAGCAAGCGAAACATTTTACTAAGGCAACAGAGGTGAACGCCCTCGCGCTAACCAAGCTTGATGGAACTGCCAAAGGGGGTGTTGTTATTGGCATTTCTGATCAGTTCAACATTCCGGTGAAGTACATCGGAGTAGGTGAGAAGATGGAAGACCTCCAGCTTTTCGACCGCAATGAATTCGTTTCTTCCCTTTTTGGTAAATAATCGCCGATTTTGAAAACCAAAACTCTTCGAAAGAATAAGGTTAATGTAGTAACCCTCGGTTGCTCTAAAAATACCGTGGACTCAGAGGTTATGATGGCACAGTTGAAGGCTAATGCCTACGATGTGGTTCATGAGTCCAGCGATGACGATGCCGCCATCATCATTATTAATACCTGCGGGTTTATTGACAATGCCAAGGAGGAATCCATCAACACCATCCTTCGATTTGCAGAAGCTAAAGAGCAAGGATTAATCGAAAAACTCTATGTAACCGGTTGCCTTTCTCATCGTTATAAGGATGAACTGGAGCAAGAAATGCCTGAAGTTGATGCTTTCTTCGGTACGATGGAGCTTCCTCGTTTGCTTAAAACCCTCAAAGCCGACTACAAACACGAATTGTTGGGTGAGCGCCTTCTAACAACGGCCAACCATACGGCCTTCATGAAAATTTCAGAGGGCTGCAACCGTCCCTGTGCGTTTTGCGCTATTCCGCTGATGCGTGGAAAACATGTTTCCAAGCCGCGGGAGCAAGTGGTGCAGGAAGCTCGAAACCTAGCTGCAAAAGGCGTGAAAGAACTGGTACTTATTGCTCAAGACCTCACTTACTACGGCCTAGACCTATACGAAGACCGAGTTTTGGCTAAATTACTTGAAGATTTATGCGGAGTGGAAGGCATTGATTGGATTCGTTTGCAGTATGCTTATCCATCCCAGTTTCCAATAGATGTTCTTTCGGTAATGCGCGATCAACCCAAAATCTGCCGTTACCTCGATATGCCTTTGCAGCATGCTTCCGATAATATGCTCAAAGCCATGAGAAGAGGAATTACTGCCCGGCGCACCCAAGAGCTACTGGATACTATCCGCAAGGAAGTGCCCGGTATTGCCATGCGAACAACCTTAATCAGTGGTTTCCCCGGTGAAACTGAGCAGGATCACCAGGATTTACTCGACTTTGTTGAACTCAATCGTTTTGAACGACTTGGTGTTTTCACCTATTCTCACGAAGAAAATACTGCCGCTTACAACCTAGAAGACGATGTATCGCCCGAGGTTAAGGAGGAGAGAGTGGCAGAAATCATGGCCTTACAGCAAGACATCTCTGCTGAAATCAATGAAACTCGTGTAGGGCAGACGCTCAAAGTACTGTTCGATCGTAAAGAAGGTGGATACTTCGTTGGTAGAACCGAATTTGATTCGCCAGAAGTAGATAACGAAGTGCTGGTAGAAACCAAACATTATGTGCGCCTCGGTGATTTCGCCGATATTAAAATAACTTCCGCTGCTGAGTTTGATTTATATGGAATTCCGGTAAACCAAGCTTGATGCAAGCGGTTGAATTTCGTTTCCATGAACTGGGTCGATATAGCACCTTTGTCCGCCGTTTAAGCGAAAATCCCGGTTCCTTAGCCGAATTAGGATATTCACCACCATCTAAAACTGCTTTCGAAGCAAGGATTCGTCACCTTCAAACGCAACACGATACCTTGCAACGTACTCTGCTTGTAGAACGCCTTGTTGCACAGCAGCCCGATTTGGGTTGGAATACAACTCAAAAAACCAACCTTCACCGCCTTGTTGAGCCAGGAACCTTCGTTGTTAGCACGGCACATCAACCCACCTTCTTGGGAGGTCCCGCCTATATTCCGGTGAAAATTGCCTCTGCTATCGCCTTGTGTGCACAGCTCAAGCAATGGTTTCCAGAGCATCATTTTGTACCAATACACTGGTTAGGGTCTGAGGATCATGATTTTGAAGAATTAGGAAAAGCACATTTTATGAGTCAGACATTCCAATGGGAAACTACCTCCGGTGGTTCGGTTGGAAGGATGACCATAGGGGATTTGTCGGATATATGGAACAGGTTGGAAGAGTTATTCGCCCACAAACCTCATGGTACTTGGGTGTTAGACACGTTGAAACAGGCTTTCCAACCAGCGAATACCCTTGCTCAGGCCATGCGAATCTGGCTTAATGGTTTTTTTCAAGATCAAGGCTTACTGATTCTGGATGGCGATGATGCGGAACTGAAACGTCGTTTCGTTCCTATTATGCAGCGTGAGTTCAAAGAATCTTTTTCATTACCAGCATTAAATAAAGGTGCTGAACGTTTCGTTCAGGCAGGTTTGGAGCCTCCCTTACAAGGCCGGGAAATCAATTTGTTTCACCTCACCAACAACCGACGCGATCGCCTTGAGCCGCTCCCGGATGGTCGTTGGCAGACCAAATCCGGAAGCCTAACTTTAAACAGAGTAGAAGGCGCTTCGCTGGTTTCTCAAAACCCTGTAGAGTGGAGTCCCAACGCAGTATTGCGTCCGCTTTTTCAGGATATCATTCTGCCTGAAATTGCTTTCGTGGGTGGAGGTGCCGAAATAGCGTACTGGACGCAATTGCAGGAAACTTTTGAAGAAGCCGGATTATCTCAACCGGTGTTGGTGTTAAGATCGTCGTTAGGATGGATTGAAGGAAGTGTGTGGAAGAAAGCCGTTAAAGCTGGGTTCGAACCAGCGTGGCTTGCGAACAAGTTTTCATTCTGGGAAGAAGTTGTCTTGAAAGCTTCTGGCTTAGAAGCACAACTTGCACGCATCGAAGAGTCAGAACAACGGATGCTGGCAGCTTATCAGCAAATCACTGATGTGGCCAAGGAGGTGGATATCAGCCTTGCCGGTGCCGCCGATGCTGAACGACAGAAAGCCGTGAACGGACTGGAAGGGTTAAAATCGAAATTAAGAAAGGCACACAAGCAGAAGCAGGAAGTACAGCTCAGGCAACTCAGAACGCTTTATGATAAACTGTTTCCTAAAGACATGCTTCAAGAGCGGGAAGAGAGCCTACTAACTGCCCTCGTTCATTGGGGGCCGGAGCTCATTCATAACATCACTGGGCAACTTAATCCGATAACAAAGGAGTTTGTGCTGCTGAAAGAGGAGTGAGGAAGAAAACAGTTTATATAGAAACATTTATTGAAACTTAGGGGTTAGTTACAGAAAATAAGGAAAACTGACGTTTATTAAGAATCTTAATCGAATAATTGATGCTTTTATACAAATTAGAAATAGTTTTAATAGATGACGGTTTAATAGTAAGATGCGCAGTTAATGTTTCCGTTACATTTGCTTCATTTTAGGGTCATAATAATAACCTTGTTTTGGGCTTTCCTAAAACAATGAGAATTACATTGACATTGATTCTTGCATTTATTACCCTTCAGGTTTTTGGTCAGTCCGGAACGTTGGTAGGTGTGATAAAAGACAAGAAAACCAACGAAAGCCTGATTGGCGCCTTAGTTATCATAAAAGGAGTTCCAGGAAAAGGAGCATCTACTGACTTAAATGGGCAGTTTATCATTACAAAAATCCAACCCGGCATATACGACTTATTAGTCAAATATGTGGGATATGCAGAGCAAACTGTTACAGGAGTTGAAGTAAAGGCTGGGAAAACCACAAGTCAAGCAATTTATCTTACAACCTCATCAAAAGCAATTACAGAAGTTACTGTTTCAGCAGAGGTCATCAAGACAAGTGTTTCAGCTATTCAGTTAATGCAAAAGAATAGTGCTTCTTTGATGGACGGCACCTCTGCGGATCAAATTAAGCGCTCACCAGACAGAAATACTGCTGAAGTATTGAGACGATCGAGTGGAACTACCATACAAGATGGGCGATTTGCCATTGTACGCGGTTTAGCTGACCGTTATAACTTAGCTATGGTAAACGGAGCAGTTTTACCGGGCACAGAACCAGATAGAAAAGTATTCTCTTTCGATTTATTTCCCGCAGCCATTTTGGACAACTTGGTCATTACCAAAACTGCACAACCAGACTTGCCAGGAGAATTTGCTGGAGGGTTAATTCAACTCAATACGAAAGACATTCCGGATTCTAGCTTCCTTCAAGTAAGCATTAACAGCACACATCATAGCTTGGCGACCTTCCAAGACTTTAAAACCTACCAAGGTTCCGGAACAGATTGGTTGGGTTATGATAATAGCTTCCGTACGATTCCTTCATCCATGCCTTCAAGAGCCGATTTTATTGGACTCTCAGATGCAGAACGATATAAGATAAGTAAAGATTTTGCAGACAATTATGCCATTTCAACTGGTTCTGGTATGCCATTTTACGGGCTTCAGTTAACTGGCGGTTGGAGAAAAAATTTAGGAAAATCTGACTTTGGTTTAATAGGTGCCGTTACTTACAGCCGAAATCAAAAAGTTAATCATTGGGAAGTACGTGAATTCAACGCACCCGATAGGAATCCGGCAGATACATCTGCTCGTATTGAGCAATTCCAATCTTATAACGATACTACCTTTCAAAATGAAGTGAATTGGGGTACTTTATTGAATATGTC
The DNA here is from genome assembly GCA_943373175.1 of Chitinophaga pinensis. Lineage (GTDB taxonomy): Bacteria > Bacteroidota > Bacteroidia > UBA7662 > JAIXUI01 > JAIXUI01. Next base: position 31,182 of record CALSBM010000014.1, read on the forward strand.
ATTGAGAATTGGGGCGAACAACAAAATCAGTTTTAAAAACTCCCTAAATCTTACTTCCGACAATACTCTGACTACCCGTCAAGGATTTCGCCCGGGTAACGGAAACTTTGACAACATTCGGTCGTATCAGTACGAATTCATTAGCAATCGCTTGTTAACCCAGCAATTAGCCGGTGAGCATAGTCTCTTTAAAGGTGCTTTAAGGGTAGAATGGGGAGGCTCTTTGTCATCAGCAAGAAGAAATACCCCTGATTTGAGAAGGTTGCGCTATTACAACATTCCCGATGTTGACAGTCTTTACAGAATCGCTATCACCTCACAAGCCGACTTAAACACAGCAGGTCGTTTTTATAGTGAATTAGAAGAAGGAATTAACAGTGGTTTCCTTAACATTCTAATTCCATTTAAAATTGGAAAACAAAAGCAAGAATTTAAAACCGGAGTTTATGTTCAAACCAAGGACAGAACGTTTGAAGCTAGGATTTTAGGGTATCAAGTAAGCATTTTTCCTTCCTTCAATTTCGATATATTAAGCTCAAGTCCCGACAGTATTTTCTCTGATAAAAATATCGGAGACGAAGGATTTGTTATCAGTGAAGTAACAAACCCAACTGAGCGCTACACAGCCAATAGCACCTTAACTGCGGGATATGCTATGCTTAGTAACCGTATCTCCAGCAGATTGCGTGCAGTTTGGGGAGTGCGATTAGAAAATTTCGAGCAAAATTTGGATTCTAGGTTACAAAACAATGCTCCGATAACTGTTAGAAATAAATTCAATGACATCCTTCCATCTGTTAACCTGATTTACTCGGTTACAGAAAGCAGCAATCTACGCTTAGCAGCTTCAAAAACCGTTTCACGACCTGAGTTTCGCGAAATCGCTCCTTTCCCATTCTATGATTTCAATTATTTTGCTACCGTACAGGGTGAAACTAGTTTAAGAAGAACCAGTATTTTTAATTACGATGTTCGCTATGAATGGTTCCGTAAATCCGGTCAAATGATTTCGTTAGGAGCTTTTTACAAGGAGTTTGAAGATCCTATTGAACAATACTTTAAAACAGATGCTGGTATTGGTACCGCAAGGCTTATTTCTTGGTTGAATTCGCCAAGAGCAGTAAACTATGGTGCTGAATTCGTACTTCGTCAAAACTTCGGATTTCTGAATAAGAAACTTGAAACATTGATTTTCTCAGCGAATCTATCTTACATTATTTCTGAAATTGACATTTTAACATCCAGAGGTACCTATACTCGTCCGATGCAAGGCCAATCACCTTACATTATCAATCTGATTCTTCAATACCAACACCCAAAGACAGAAACCGGATTCTCTCTGCTGTTTAACCAAGTTGGTCGTCGTATTGCCTTTGTTGGTATTCCTGATTTCTATTTTCCTGAACTTTATGAAAACCCACGCCCATTGTTAGATCTTCAAATTAGCCAGAGGTTGTTTAAAAAAGCAGTAATCACGTTGAATATTCAAGACTTGATTAATCAGTCGATTTACTTCTATCAGGATTATAATAACGACAAGCAATTTCAAAACAACCTGACTAAAAAAACTGAAACTAGCGTAAGGGCCGACCAAGATATCTACTTCATTCGAAATCAACCAGGAAGGCAAATTAGCCTGAATTTTAGTTGGATGTTTTAACTCTCCTGAAGAGACTCACTTTTTTTTGTAATCCGCATTAATTGAATAGCGTTAACGTTTTAATTCAGTTAATGCGGGTTGACTTTTTAAAAATGAATAACCACAATCCCACAGTCGTAAAAGCCCTTTAGATTCACAAGTTTCCCGCAGATTTACGCAAATTTCAAGATAGCTGTTGGGGTAGTTTCAATCGCAGATTAGCGCAAATCAGCGGAAAAAGTGCCATGTAAAAAAGCTCGGAACGTTGCCATTGAATAGTTTTTACGATAGTGCATATTCTTAACTCAATAATTTGAATTTCCATGAAAGCATCCCCCTTACCTTTTGTTTTATTCTTCATTTTAAAAGCATGCATCACTTTTGGTCAGTTCTCAACAGAATTGACTTTGAAGTTAGATCTTAAAGTGCCGTTAAAAGCAGGATTGAAAATAAAGAAATGTTGGGTGATTGGGGAAGCACCTAAAAGCGGATGGTCAGCGAAAACTGAATTAACTGATACTGATAGAGATAGTATTTTCTTAGCAAGAATTGATATCAGTTCTGCCGACATCCAACACCTTATTGCCTATCAATATGTATTGGAAACAGATGAAATGATTCGAGAAAACCTTACAGGGAGAGTTTTTACGATTAAAGACACAACAGCTTTTACACTGGAGGACGTCTGGAATGAACCAAGAGTATTGAAACCTTATGAAGAACCATTTTTATCTGACATTCAAATCAAAGAAGATAAAGAACTATTAGAAAAGGCAATAAAAAAACTACATCCTTCGATTACTGGTGCGGAAACGAAATGGATTTCTAACTGGCTTGATACCAGTCTTAACGGTGAATTTACTCATCGCCAATTCTTCCAAAAACTCTATCATCTTTTTTCAATTACTCCATCCTTAAACTTAAAATTGAGTGTACATAATCAATCTTTAGCGGTTAACACTCTTTTTACAGCAAGAAAAGCCTCACTGCCTTATCGCCTTAAAATTGAAAGAAAGGCCCTGTGGGTGGATGAGATTCTTTTAGATAATCAATGGAGTAAAGTAAATTTACCATTGGCAATGCTAGAAGGTAAATCAGCTACTGATGTCCTTAACTATATTTCCTTTCCATTAGACTCTTTAGCGAAACCATTAAATAGCACTATTGAACTCGATACTTCTCAGAAACATGATCTCAGCTTCATAGATTATTTTAATGGTATTAATAACTACAATGATGGTCAAATTGCACTATCAGTTATTAACCAGGAATCAGATACTCTTAGATATGTATTGGATGAAGTGCCAATTCGCCAACCATTAGTTCAAACAATTAAAAGTGAGCTAAAAAACAACCGGTTAACGATTGTGATTAATGACTCGCCGGATTTAATGAATACGGATTTTATTTTGAAAGAAATTCAAAAAAATCTTGAAAAATTATCTTCGGTGAAAGTAGATACTATTTTACTTGATTTAACCAATCTTACCTCTGATTACACCATAAAAGCAGATGAATTAATACGCTACTTTATATTTAAAAATTTAGAAATAAAGAATAACAAGAAAGTAGCCTCTATTCAAAAAATAGAGAATGACTTAATGCCATTTATAGTAAATCAAAAATCCATTAAACGTTGGAATTTATTAGCAAGAGTTAAAGACAAGGATGCCATGTTTGCTCTAAAGGAAAGCAAATTACAAATAGTGCCAATTGTTTCAAACTGGCCTGGAAAGTTGATAATTTTAAGTAGTTCATACACTTCAGGTTTGGGTAGGAATATTATGCGAATGTTCTTGGAAACCAATCAGTTAAATTGGGCAGGAGTAGAGCCTCATGTTTGGAATTCCGATTACTTAACCGAAAATGCATTCATTAAATTACCTAATAGTGGAATTGTTATAAAAATTCCTTTAGAAGCCATCGATTTAGAATTAAATTCAGATAGTAAATTGCAGGAAAAATTACTTAAGTCAAAGATAAAATTCTAAGTCAACGATTATTGATGTTTTGCAATCATTTAATTTAGCAATTCTTATTTATTGCTAACTAATGTCAAAAAGTAAATGTATATTTTAAAAAGCGATTCATCATTTTGTGCAAAGCAAGTGTTGCGTTAACAATAAGGTAATAAAAGAGTAATATTTCAAAAATCATGGAGCGAGGTAGTTAGTGTAGCTTTGCATTAACAAAACCCAATTTCATGTTAAACACTTTACGCAAAACTGCGTTGGTTGCTGCCTTAACAGTAGCAAGCATTGGTGCTATGGCTCAGAGCATCATTGATGTGACAACCGCGATCACAACCAACACTACGTGGACTAAAAACAACATTTACTTGTTGAAAGGAATGATCACTGTTAAAAACGGTGCTACCCTAACTATTCAAGCTGGTACTGAAATCCGTGGCGACAAAACTGTTAAAGGTGGTCTTATGATTACCCGCGATGGAATGATCAATGCTGCTGGAACTGCCTGCGAGCCCATCGTATTTACTTCAAGTCAGCCTGTTGGTCAGCGTAGCTACGGTGACTGGTACGGTGTGATTATTCTTGGTGATGCTCCAATCAACCAAAACCCAAATGCAGCTCAAAACCCAGGTACTGCCTTGATCGAAGGTGGTAACTTTGGTGAAGACGGACGTTTTGGCGGAAACAATGCAACCGATAACTCAGGTATCTTCAGTTATGTTCGTATTGAATACCCAGGTATCGCGTTTACATCCAACAATGAAACTAATGGTCTTACCATGGGTGGTGTTGGAAGTGGTACTCAAATCGACCATATCCAAGTTTCTTTCAGTGGTGATGATGGCTTTGAGTGGTTCGGTGGAACTGTTAACTGCTCTCACTTGATTTCTTACAGAACTTGGGATGATGATATGGATACTGATTGGGGTTATGTAGGTAAAGTTCAGTTTGTTTACATCATCCGCGATATCGCTATCGCTGACGTAAGCCAATCTAACGGATTTGAAGCTGACAACGATGGTACAGGTACATCTGCTACTCCTGTTTCTGAGCCTTACTTCTCTAATGTTACCATCATTGGACCACGTGAATTTACAGGAACTGTTAACTCACTCTATCGTCGTGCTATGCACTTACGTCGTAACACTCGTAACTCAATTTACAATTCTGTATTCGTAGGTTACCCAACAGGATTGTTCGTTGACGGAACTGCTGCTAACAATAACTATACTGGTGGTTTACTTCAGCTTGCTAACAACGTAATGGCTAACATGGGTGCAGATTTCGATGCTTCTATGTCTGCTGCTGCAATTGCCCGTTACGATTCTATCAACGCTCGTTTTACTAGTACTTCTTCATTAGGATTTGCAACTGGTTACAATAACTTAACTACACCAACTTTACTTCCTACTGCTGGTTCAATTCTTCAATCAGGTGCTGATTTCTCTAACTCTCGTTTACAAAATTCTTTCTTTACTTCAGTTTCTTTCCGCGGTGCTTTCGGTACTCAAGATTGGACTTTGGGATGGGCTAAATGGGATTTGAACAACACTACTTTCCATAACCTTCGCCCTTCTGCTTTAACTACTTCTGTAGGCTCTACTGGTACAACTGTTAACGTTGGATTCAAAGCTGGTACAGGTACTAACCTTACTTACTTTATCCAATACAAATTAGCTTCAGCTACTGCTTTTACTACTTCAAGCATGTACAATTCAATTATGGTTTCCTCTGGTGCAACCATCGTTAATCGTCAACTTTCGCTTCCTGCTGGTAATTACGAAATCCGTGTAGGAGTTCGTTCTGGTTCAGGTTCTATCAACTGGGGTTGTGTTGCTTCTGTTAGCCTTGTTTGTAACCGTGATATCAACTTGTTCCCAACTAACATCTTCTGTGCTCGTGGGAATGATGGACGCATCACTTCTAACTATGTAAACTACCGCTCACCTTACACAGTTTCATGGAAAAATGCTAACAATGTTCAGATTGGTGTTGGATCTACAGTTGCAACTTTGATTGCTGGAACTTACAGCCTTACTGTTTCTGACAACTTTGGATGTTCAACTACTAAATCAGTAACGCTTACTCAGCCAGACACTATCGATGTACCTATGAATGTTGTTGTTATTGGTTCTAACCTTTCACGCCGTGTGACTTTCAGAAGTGTTCCAGGTGCACTCCGCTACCAATACATCGGAAGACGTGCTGATGGTGTTACAATCAGTGCTAGAAATGTTGGTGCTGGTACTGCAAATGATACTGTTCTGAATTTGGCTCAAAATTCAATTTATACGGCAGGTGGTGCAGGTATGGTGTTCGCACGTATCCGCGCAGTGATGACAGGACGTAATAGTTCTTACACTTGCGAAGTATTTGGAAACATTGCTCTTCCAGCTCGTTTGGATGGTGGTTCTAACGAACCAACTGAAGTTGCTGGTGAAAAAGGTTTCTTCGTATATCCTAACCCTGCTGTTGATGTACTTAACCTTAACTACGAGTTCAGTGGCGAAAACACTGCTGTAGTTAACATCTACTCAGTAACAGGTGCTTTAGTTTCTTCACGTGTTATTAATGCTTCTAATGGTTTAGCTACTGAAACTATCGACGTTAAAGACTTGAACAGAGGCCTTTACCTCATTCAGGTTGTTGAAGGTCAGCAAGCTAAAACGCTTCGCGTAGTAGTAAGCAAATAAGCTCGCTTCTCAGCGGGAGTAAATCTCCGCTCTTTAAAGCCGGCACTTCGAAAGAGGTGTCGGCTTTTTCTTTTAATGCGTATTCAATTAGCTGCAATTTTTGGATTTGATGAATTGTAGCTTTCCGTATATTCTCTTATTAGGCTGATAGGTGTTTCTGGTTTATTGAAGTGAATACAATACCTTCATTTAATGAAGTTTTGTAATCTGCTATTGTGGGTATTTCTTTTTCAGAGTGAGTCGTTGCTTATGGCTCAAAGTTTCACAGGACTCGGAACCTCTATTCCTGATAATGGCCCTGCGGCTCTGGCTACGATCTTCGTCAATCAACTGAACGGAAATACTATCGATACTTCCGGATTTGGGTTGGAGTCGGTTTGTATAACCATAACACACACTTATGTAGCAGATTTGCGTATTTCATTGGAAGCACCTGACGGAACCCGGATTCTATTAGCCGAAGGGGTAGGCGGAGGAGGGGATGATTTTACCGGAACGTGCTTTCGACAAAACGCTGCTTCATCCATTGTGTCAGGAACTGCTCCATTTACTGGGGTATTTAAGCCAATGGGGCAATTAGGCCGAGTAAATAATGGCCAAACTGGTACCGGAACTTGGAAGCTTTTTGTCCAAGACACTTATGCGTCAGATACCGGCAGTCTGGTAAGTTGGTCAATGCTTTTTGGTACTCAACCTGCAACTTTCTCGGGCATAACATCAAGTAATCTTCCGTTATTCTTGTTCGACACCCAAGGGCAAACTATTGTGGACGAACCTAAAATAAAGGTTAAGTTGAAGGTTGTGGACAACGGCCCTGGCCAGCGAAATCTGGTGAATAGCACTCAATTTCATTATAATGGTTATGCTGGAATTGAATTTCGGGGTTCTAGTTCTCAAATGTTTCCCAAGAAACCGTATGGATTTGAAACATGGGACTCTACTGGTGCAGAGTTCGACTTCCCCCTTTTAGGGATGCCTTCGGAACATGACTGGGCGTTAATTGCTAATTATTCGGATAAATCTTTAATGCGGAATGCCCTTTTATACCAAACAACGAGGGCTTCAGGGCGTTATGCTGCGCGAAGTAGGTTGGTGGAAGTATTAATCAATGGCGAATATGCAGGAGTTTACCTGCTCACCGAAAAATTGAAGCGTGATAACAATCGCCTTAACCTGCCCCGCCTCAATGTAACCGATACTTCTGGTAACAGACTTACAGGAGGATATATCCTGAAAGTGGATAAAGCCACTGGAACTGGGGGTAATGATGGTTTTAACTCCATGTTCCCACCTTGGCATGGCAATGCCAATCAATCGATTCGTTTTTTGTACGAATACCCCGCATTTGATGATATAAACTCAGCTCAGAAAGCCTACATCAAATCAGTGATAGACAGTTTTGAATTTACTCTTCGAGGCTCAAATTGGCTCAATCCTCAGTGGGGTTATCAGCGTTTTATTGACCGAGGCAGCTTCATCGATTTCTATTTGCTCAACGAGCTTGCCCGTAATGTTGATGGCTATCGGATTTCAACCTTCTTCCACAAAAACCGCGACAATGGCGCCTTTAGTCCCATTGTAATGGGGCCGGTTTGGGATTTCGATATTGCTTTCGGAAACGCCAACTATTGCATGGGTGAACAAACTTCGGGTTGGGCTTGGATGTTCAACCAGGTTTGTCCTTCTGATGGGTATCAAGTGCCTTTTTGGTGGGAAAGGCTAATCTCAGATTCCGGCTTCAACAATGAAGCACTTTGCCGCTGGAATACCCTCCGCCAAGGACCGATCTCGAATACTGCTATGATGGCTCGTATCGATAGTATGGCCAACTTGCTTCAAGAATCTCAACAACGAAATTTTACCCAATGGCAGATCCTGGGCGTTTATACTTGGCCTAACGTTGCACCTTTTCCCACTAATTATTCCGGTGAAGTACAACGTCTGAAACAATGGATTCAAAACCGCTTGACTTGGTTAGACCAGAATTTACCGGGAACTTGTTCAACGGTTGGCAATCACGAACCTGTTGACCGTTCCACATTCGGGCTTTGGCCCAATCCGGCAACGTCAATTGTTCGGGCAGAAGGCCAAGGAAGTGAACTTGTTCTCATCGATGTTACCGGGCGCCAGTTTTTTATTCCTGCTGATGGCGAAGATTTATTCTCACTAACTTCCCTTCAACCCGGTCTTTACGTTGTTACCCAAGGCAAACATCAAGGAAAACGGCTGCTTATATTCAAATAGGCCCTATCTGAATCACTTTTTTTCTCTTTATAATGAAGGGAAATTGTCCAATAGCTTGCACTAGAAACAGTTAGTGAATAGCTTCGAAGCCAAATCAGAACCATAGCATGATCGAACAATTACTCTTTGTGCTGGTAACCGGCATAGGCGCTTGGGGATTTGCCAGAAGTGTAGGAAAAATACGCCGTAATATCCAGTTAGGCAGAGAAGAAGACCGCACCGATAACGCACCCGCACGTTGGCGAAACATGGCTCGGGTAGCTCTTGGCCAATCTAAAATGGGCACGCGTCCGGTTGCCGCTTTTTTTCATGTTCTAATCTATGTAGGATTCGTCCTTATCAACATTGAGGTACTGGAGATTTTCCTCGATGGACTCTTAGGCTCGCACCGTATTCTAAGCGTACTCGGCCCTGTCTATCACGCTGCTATAAACTTCTTTGAACTTCTTGCTGTTGGCGTTCTGCTAGCCTGTGTAGTCTTCCTCTGGAGAAGAAATGTGAGTAAAGTAGGGCGTTTCAGTGGATTGGAAATGACCGAATTTCCAGTTAAAGATGCCAATACTATCCTGGTTGTGGAGGTTGTGTTAATGGCAGCACTGTTGTTCATGAATGCTGCTGAAGCGAGGATATACGACATTAGTATTGCTTCCGGTATGGGGATGGTGGGAGAAGTGAAACAGGCAGGATGGATCATCAGCAACCTGCTCTCTCCAATTTACGGTGAAGCATCTCCCGAAGGGTTGCACTTAGCCGAACGAGTGTTGTGGTGGTTACATTGGTTAGGAATACTTGCTTTTCTCAACTACCTGCCTTTTTCAAAGCATTTTCATATCATCATGGCGTTTCCCAACACTTGGTACGCCAGCCTTAACCCGGCAGGTCAGCTCAACAATATGCCTGAGGTAACTACGGAAGTGAAGCTTATGTTGGACCCGAACGCTAACCCGTACGCTGCATCTTCAGAAGGTGAAGCGGCTGTGCCTAAACGTTTTGGTGCTAAAGATGTCACCGACTTAAGCTGGAAGAGTCTTATGGATGCTTACACCTGCACAGAATGCGGTCGTTGTACTTCCGTTTGTCCAGCCAATTTAACAGGCAAGAAGCTCTCTCCACGGAAAATCATGATGGATACTCGTGACCGACTTGAGGAAGTAGGCCGAAACATTGACTCGCATGGCATTACGTTTACAGACAATAAAGCGTTGCTCGGCGATTACATCAGTAAGGAAGAGATTAGAGCATGCACAACCTGCAACGCATGTGTTGAAGCTTGTCCTGTTCAAATCAATCCGGTTAACATTATTGTAGAGCTACGCCGCTATATGATGATGGAAGAATCAGACGTGCCTACCGAGTGGGCCGGAATGTTCGGAAATGTTCAAAATAATGGCGCACCTTGGCAGTTTCCGGCTGCTGACCGTGCCGCTTGGATGCAAAAATCTTAACACTATTCGTCCCATGTCATATCCTTTAATGGCCGATCTGCTCGCAAAAGGCGAATCACCGGACATTCTGTTCTGGGTCGGTTGCGCCGGCTCGTTTGATGAGAGAGCACAGCGTATAACCCGCGCATTTGCAGACATACTCAATGCCGCTGGTGTGAAATACGCCGTGTTGGGTACAGAAGAAAGCTGCACCGGCGACCCTGCACGCCGTGCTGGTGATGAATTCACTTTTCAGATGCAAGCACTCATGAACATTCAGGTGCTGGATGGGTATGAAGTGAAGAAAATCGTTACAGCGTGCCCTCATTGTTTCAACACACTTAAAAATGAGTATCCTGAATTAGGCGGAAACTATGAGGTGGTGCACCATACCACTTTGTTACAGCAGCTTATAAATGAGGGGCGAATCAAGGTTAAAGGTGGAGGCACCTTCAAAGGCAAGCGCATCACCTTTCACGACTCCTGCTATTTAGGCCGTGCCAATGGAATTTATGAAGCTCCACGAGAAGTTCTTCAGCAATTAGACGCTGACCTCCATGAAATGAAGCGCTCCAAAAAGAACGGACTATGCTGCGGTGCTGGTGGTGCTCAAATGTTTAAAGAAGCAGAAAATGGCCGAAAAGAAGTCAATATTGAACGCGCTGAAGATATGCTCGAAGTAAAACCCGATGTTGTTGCAGTAGCCTGCCCGTTCTGTATGACCATGCTTCGCGATGGTGTTAAACACTACGAAAAGGAAAACGAAATCCAAGTACTTGATGTTTCTGAAATAGTAGCGTCTAATCTCAATCATAACACCTGATGTTTGTTCCATTATCCGAAATGCCTGGGACATCCAGAATCTGGATATACCAGGCCGACCGTTTTTTCACAGAACAAGAAGCCTGCGCACTTAGCGATAGTTTGGTTGCTTTCTGCGAAAATTGGACGGCTCATCAAAAAACCTTACGTGCGTCGGCACAACTGCTGCATCGGTGCATGTTTATCCTTGCGGTTGATGAACAGCAACAAGAAGCTTCCGGCTGCTCTGTAGATAAATCCGTAAACTTTCTCCACGCAGTTGAAGTAGAGCTTGGAGTTGGCTTATTCGATCGTTATGGAGTTGCTTGGCGTGACGAAGAAAACGGGCTTCATCTTGCTTCCAAGGAAGAGTTTGAACTCCTTGTTCGTAAAGAGATTGTACATGCCGAAACGTTGGTATTCAACAACCTGATTCAAACCGTTGGTCAGCTTAAAACTGAATGGGAAATTCCTTTTTCCAAAAGCTGGCATAGCCGGTTGTACTCAACTTTTGCCTAATAAAAGTGGCCTAACTGGCAGCTTTTTTATTCACTGAGCGTTTAAAATTTAGCTTGGTTAGCTTTATCTAGTGTAATCCTTCGCTAAGGAAATGACAACCTCTTTGAACTAATCTCAAAACATGAATCAAGACCTCCTAACCGCCTTTCATCAACTGGATATACGGGTAGGAACTGTGATTGAAGCCAAACCATTCCCAGAAGCGCTCAAGCCTGCTATAAAGCTTTGGATTGACTTTGGTCCACAGGGAGTTCGGAAAAGTTCAGCTCAAATAACCGAACGTTATACACCGGAAGATTTAGTAGGAAAGCAAGTTTTAGCACTGCTGAGTATAACTCCGAGGCAAATTGGCAATTTCATGAGCGAGTGTCTAGTTCTGGGTCTTCAGGAAGAATCGTTAAAAACCGTTGTCCTTATTCAACCCGAACAACAGACACCCAACGGGTGGAAACTTGCATAAAAAAATCTATTATTCTATCATGCTGGGTACTCACTTCGCACAACAATTTAGGCAAGCGTATTTCGGCGATAACTGGGCTGGTGCGGCCTTAATGCCGTGGTTGCGAAAACTCAGTTTCGATAAAGCCTTTGAGCAACATTCATCCTTCGAGCAGCCACCTATTCATCTTGCAGCGCATATTTCCTATTACACCCGTAAGTTGAACGAAGTATTTCAAGGAATGCCTCTCAGCGGAACTGATGCTGATAGCCTCGAGTGGCCCATAATTAAATCGGAAGAAGATTGGATTCAATGGTTGATATTGATTGAAAAGGAAGCAAAAGAGGTTTCAGATATGCTTGAAATCATGCCTGATGAAGCATTTTATTTGCCTTTTGCTAATTCTGGTTACGGCACTGTGCTAAAAAATGTTTCTGGAACACTCGACCACCTCTATTATCACCTTGGGCAGTTGGTTTGGCAAATCAAAGCTGTTTCAATCAACTGAATTACAGGGGAATGATTCGATATAGTACATAAAAAAGGCCCGGTTTTCGGGCCTTTTTTATGTAGCGGGGAGCAGGATCGAACTGCCGACCTTAGGGTTATGAATCCTACGCTCTAACCATCTGAGCTACCCCGCCAAAGCGGCTGCAAATATAGCTTTGCGGAATTGTTAAACAAATACAGGAAAAAAATTAATTCTAAGAAAAAGCTTGATACAGTAATCTTATTTCCTATTTTGAGGAACACTAATCGGAAAACATGTCGAACAGGCAGAAAATGGAGCTTGAGTATAGCTTCCGCTGCTCCAAACCATTCCTATACAAATACATCAGCAACCCCAGTGGCTTAGCCGAGTGGTACACCGATGATGTTCAATACCGCAATAATCAGTATCGCTTTGTCTGGGATGAAGAAGAGCACATAGCCACTTTATCGGAATCACGTATTAATCAGGTAGTACGTTTTACGTGGGTTGATGAAAACCAAACTGGTGAATTCTTGGAGTTTCGCCTTCTCGAAGAAGACCTCACCCGTGAAACCATTCTTAAAATCACTGATTTTTGTGAAGATGGAGACCTAAAAGAAGCAGAAATGCTTTGGGATATCTCTATTCAGCGATTAAGAGATATCATAGGCGCTTAAATTTGCGCCTTCGCGTGAAGGTCTTACACAAATTATTGCTCAGAACTTATCTGGGCCCATTTACTGGCACATTCTTCATTGTCATGTTTGTGCTCATCATGCAATTCCTCTGGAAGTATGTAGAGGATTTGGTTGGTAAAGGACTGGAATGGCAAATTATTCTGGAGTTTATCTTCTTTGCCTCTGCCAGCTTAGTACCCTTAGCGTTGCCGCTAGCTGTACTCCTTTCCTCTATCATGACATTCGGAAGCCTTGGCGAGTTTTCTGAACTAACAGCAGTCAAGTCAAGCGGCATTTCTATCATCAAATTCATGCGTCCGCTCATGGTACTTATCCTGTTCCTCATGGTAGGTGCTTTCTTTTTCTCCAACTACGTACTCCCGGTCGCCAACCTTAAATACGGCTCACTATTGTACGATATCACCCAGAAAAAACCCGCACTCCAACTTAAACCGGGCGTTTTCTACAACGGCATCGACGGTTATAGCATTAAAATAAGGAGTAAAAGCAAGGACAACGTCTTTATTCAGGATGTTATCATCTATGATCATACAGCAGGACGAGGCAACGTGCAAGTCATCTCAGCTAAGCGAGGTAAAATGTTTCTAAGTAACAACGACCGCTACCTCAGCCTGATACTTGAAGATGGCCAGTCTTATGAAGAGCTATACGGTGGCCCAAAAAACAAACTTCCACATCTCGTTACTCATTTTTCTCGGCAAACCGTACACTTCGACCTAAGTGCCTTCCGCCTCAACCGTACCGATGAAGAGTTATTCAAAACCCATTACTCCATGCTCAATATTCGTCAGCTTGGTAGGGGCATCGATTCTCTGGGACGAGAAATTAAAAAACGTAATCAAGAAGTAAACGGATTTATCAGTCAGTATTATCGTATTTCAACGGATACTGCAGTTAGAAAGCCGGTAATCGATACTTCATTCTACCGAACTTTTGCATCGTTAAAACCAGAGCAAAAACGACAGGCTGTAAATGAGGCGCTCAACCAAATTAGCACAGTAAAAAGCTATTCCGAGATGTTGGAGCGAGATGTAGAAGCCCGGAAAAAGGAAATTTCTCGATTTAACATCGAATGGCATCGCAAATTTACTTTGTCTTTTGCTTGTTTTGTGCTCTTCCTGATTGGTGCTCCGTTGGGAGCCATCATCAAACGTGGCGGATTGGGATTACCCATGGTCTTCTGCATCATTTTTTTCCTGATTTATCACGTTTTATCAGTTGTGTTTGAGAAGATGTCCAGGGAACTGGTAATCGAACCGGCTTGGGGCATGTGGATGTCGAGCTTGGTGTTGTTTCCAGTGGGCGTGTTTCTTATGATTAAAGCGAACGACGACTCTAAACTCTTCGATTCCCGCTCTTGGGGCAAGTTGTTCAAAAAGTTGCTTCCGGAAAAAAAATGAGAATTCTTCAGCTCGCCAATCGTGTTCCTTGGCCTTTAAAAGATGGTGGCGCTATCGCTATCTATAACATGGCATGCAGTTATGCGGAAGAGGGGAATCAACTTACCCTTTTTTGCCTCAATACTGTCAAGCATCAAGTCGATGTTGGCAGCCTTCCAACACCGTTCCACAAACAATTTCGTTTGGTTGACGCGCCAATTGACAACCGGGTTAGGCTTATTCCAGCATTAATCAATCTCTTCCGTTCAGACTCTTATAACATCAGCAGGTTTTGGTCGAAAGAAGTAGCCCTTCGGATTGCTGAAGTAGCCACTGAACTTCAACCCGAAATGGTTCAATTCGAAGGCCCTTTCATGCTTCCTTATCTACCCGTTATTCGGGAGGCAGTTCCTAAAGCTTGTTGTATTATGAGGGCGCATAATGTAGAACATAGGATTTGGGAACGAATGGCAGAAAGTGTCCATTCTAAACTTAAAGCGCGGTATTTCCGCTTGCTGGCTCGTCGTCTCAAACAATACGAAGTCAATACCCTTAACCAGCTTGATGGCTTTTTACCTATATCTGAAACAGACTTAACCACCTTCCGAGAACTGGGCATTACTATTCCTGCGTTGGTAAGTTCAGCGGGTATGCTGCTTAGAAACGTTAACATGCCAATTATAGATTCTGCACCTGGCCAGTTTAGTTTTATAGGCTCATTAGATTGGTTACCTAATACGGAAGCTTTGGACTGGTTACTGGTAGAAGTTTGGCCGTTGGTTTTGCAAAAAGCGCCTGATTTTGTACTGCATGTTGCAGGTCGAAACATGCCCAAACGCTACAGGCAATATCAGTCTGAGTGTGTAAAGATTTATGGTGAAGTAGAAGATGGAAAAGATTTTCTACGAAATCATGGGCCACTATTAGTTCCCTTGCTCTCCGGAAGTGGAGTGCGCATAAAAATTCTGGAAGCTTTGGCCGAAGGACAGGCAGTTATAAGCACTGCAACCGGTGCAGAGGGCCTCGAACTTCAACATAACCAACAACTTCTTATTGCAAACACTGCTTCTGAGTTTGCAGATGCCATTGTTACCCTCGGGAATTCCCCAGAACTTTCTCGCAGACTTGGTGAGAATGGTTGGATGAAAGTTCAAAGCTCCTACACTCAGCAAGTGCAAACAAGGAAAATTATCAACTGGATAAAAGAAGGAGTTAAGTAAATAAGCCGAAGCAGCTTGAACGCTTATAATTTTTCCAACCGTTCGTTTTTTACCTTGATTTGAATTAATAATAATTCAGCTTTTCTGTTGAAGGGTTCTCTAAAGGCTTCGTTGAAGCTTTCCACCTAATTTATTTGGCACTATTTACCGCTTACGAAAAAAATGTCAATTAAATTATATCATTTACATTATTCACAAAAACGCGAAAACTCACCTCAATAAGCTAATTCTCGGACTTCCTGTAGCCTACTTATTCTATATTCTTCCTTCAAGGGATTTAAGCAATTCCTCCAACGCTATTACTTCTTCCTGACTAAAATCGTTGATTACTTCGCTATCCACATCCAATACTCCTGCAATAACGCCATTTCGGTACATAGGTATCACCACCTCCGACTTCGATAAACTGGAGCAAGCAATATGTCCTGGAAACTGTTCAACATCGGGTACTACAAGTACTTTTTCTTGCCTCCATGCGCTTCCGCAAACACCTTTTCCTTTTTTAATTCGGGTGCAGGCTATTGGGCCTTGAAAGGGACCTAAAACCAGTTCATCGCCTTCTATTAGATAAAAACCAATCCAAAACCAGCCGGTAGCTTCCCGCAAAGCAGCCACCAAATTCGCCTGGTTAGCCGTAAGGTTAGGTTCGCCTGCTGTAAGTGCCAGCACCTGCGGAATTAATGCCTTGCAACGTTCTGCCCGTCCAGCGTTGAATGCAAAACTTAGAGATTCTGCCATCAGTGAACGCGGTTAGAACGGAGGCCTAATAATTCGATAATGGCGGCTTCTTCTACCAACAATTGTTGCCAACGGACACGAACAATTTCGCGAGGGGCATAAAGTTCTGCCAGATCCATAAACATGCGGTAATGCCCGGCTTCACTCACCATAAACTCATGGTAAAAATCCCTCAAATCGGCTTCGGCACAGTATAATGACAAAGCCCGGAAACGCTCACAAGAGCGAGCTTCAATCATAGCGCAGATAAGCAGTCGCTCGGTGAGTTGAGCCTCATAAGAACCGCCCTTTCGCTTAATGCCCAGCAGTTGATTAACGTATTCGTCTTTGCGTTGCCGTTCCAGCTTAATGCCACGCTTCTTCATTTCTTTAAGCACTTTGCGGAAATGTCCCCATTCCTCCGCTACCACCGCCGTTAGTTGATCTACCAACTCTTCTTTGTCGGCGTATAGAACTATTAATGAAATACAAGTAGTGGCTGCTTTCTGTTCGCAATACGCATGGTCGTTTAGAATATCGTGTAGGCTCTTTTCAGCCACATTAGCCCAAGCCGGCTCAGTGGCTAACTTCAATCCAAGCATGCACGAAAATACAGCTTTCAGACTTCCTTCCTTAATTCTACTTGTTAACTATCGCATCATTCTTTTTCTTAGAGTTCTAAATCTTCCACCCATGAAATTTTTACTCACCATCCTACTTGCCTTTCTCGCCATTACTACCCTGAAAGCTCAAGACACCTGGCAGAAAGTATCAACTACTGGTAATGGAACAATTACGGTACACTTCTTTGAAAATCGTCCTTTTGTGTTTCAGGGAGAAGACGGCCAGCAAACCGGCCTCGAATTCGATATTCTCATGGCCTTTACCAAGTGGTTGAAGGAAACCCGGAAAATTGACCTTAAACTTGAGTTCAAAGGCTATAAAGACTTCAACGAGTTTTACAACAGCATCAAATCAGGTGGTAATGGGCTTGTTGGAGCTGGCTCGGTAACCATAACCCGTGACCGTACTAAGGAAGTTAAATTTACTCCTCCTTACCTCCTAAATATGAGTGTGCTTATCTCCGGCCTTAACGTACCCACTTTGATTGGATTTTCTGACATCCATTCCAAACTTGACGGGATGACAGCCTGTGTAATCAAAGGATCAGTTGCCGAGAAAGAGCTAATGGAAATCAAGAAATTCCATTTCCCTGCTATGATGGTGAAGTACGTTCAGAAACCGGAAGACATCACCGAGCAAATAGCGCGTGACCCGCGTAAGTTCTTCGGCTACTCCGACCTTATTTCTTACTGGTTATACACCAAAACCTATGGCGGTAATCTTAAAATGCACCGCAAAGCCAGCCGTGAAAATGAGAAGTTCGGCTTTATCCTACCTTCCTCCTCCGACTGGCAACCTATTCTTGCAGAATTTTTCGAGGGTGGTTTTGGCTTCACTGCTAACATCAATTATAAAGAGATTCTGGAACGCCACCTCGGCTATGAAGTCATCAAAAGTGTAGAACTCAACTAAACAGAACCGCCCTCGGGCGGTTTTTTATTTTACCCCATTCCATCATCGGCATCATGATTAACCGCGACACCCTTTTATTGCTACGCATTCCTTTTTCCTGGATGCTGATGCCAGTTTACTGGCTTTCGGTTTACCGGATTGAATCACCCGACTGGTTTGCTGTTGGAGTCATTGGTATTACACTTCATTTATTCCTATATCCAGCGAGTAATGCATATAACAGCCACCAAGACCGCGATACCGGCCCCATAGGTGGTTTAGAGAAGCCTCCATTAGCTGGACGTGAGGTGTTTAATATCAGCATTCTTCTCGATGTTTCCGGGACGGTTATCGCCAGCTTGCTAGACTGGAAAGCCGGGCTGGGCTATTTCGTTTATATCGTTTTTTCGAGGCTATATAGCTACAGGAAAATTAGGCTGAAGAAGTATCCCATTATTGGCTACCTCACCGTCATCCTCAACCAGGGTGCTCTTGTTTATGCAATCACTTGTTGGGCTGGAAGTAAAGGGCAACAAACTCCTGATCTTATCGGAATGTTGACTTCTTCACTTTTAATCGGTGGTTTTTACCCTCTCACCCAGATTTATCAGCATGAAGAGGATCGGGCAGACGGAGTCAACACCTTGTCTATGAAGCTCGGACTGAATGGCACCTTCCTCTTTTGCGCCATTATCAACTTGTTAGCCTTTGCAAGCTTGGGCTTTTTCTATTTCCAAGCCGGAAGGCCGGCACATTTTATCTTCTTTTTGCTTTTCAGTCTTCCTATTCTGCCCAACCTGATTCAATGGCAGAAGCGAGTAAGGCTTGATCCCGCTAATGCCAGCTTTCACGCACTTATGGCAATCAACTGGCGTGCGTCCACCTTAAGCAACTTGGGATTGATGGCCCTCGTTTACTTCCGGCACCATGGCTGAAATCATTGCAATTGGCAGCGCACTGCCCAATCGCCGTCTCGACCAAAGTCAGATTCAGGCTTTTATGGTAAAGTTTTACCAGCTTAATCCGGTTGATGCCCGAAAACTGGGCTTTCTCTATCGGCAAAGTGCCATTAGGCAGCGACACATGGTCATTCCGGATTACAGCGGATTGCCTGAAGATCAATCATTTCTCCCACAACACCCCGGCGAAGCCCCATGGCCAGATACGGAAGCCCGCACAGCACTTTACTCCATAGAAGCATTGGCTTTAGCCGAACAAGCTGCACAGAATTGCTTGAGGCACTTAGGGGGTGAGTTGCCCGTTACCCACCTCATCACCGTGAGTTGTACTGGCATGACCACTCCCGGCCTCGACTTGCTGTTGTTAGAAGCCTTAAATCTACATCCCGACACCTTCCGAACCTCAGTCAACTTTATGGGCTGTTATGCGGCAGTTCATGCACTCAGAATGGGAGAGGCCTTTTGCCGAAACCAACCGGATTGCAGGGTGCTCATCGTGTCTGTCGAATTATGCAGCCTTCATATCCGCCCGGAGTGGAACGAAGATGCCATCACAGCCGGATTGCTTTTCGCCGACGGTGCCGCCGCTGTGCTGCTTGGCGGACATCCTCCTGAATCATTACCTCGCTTTCGTTTGCGCAACTTTTACTCACGACTTGCGCCTCAGACTGCGCATGCAATGTCGTGGAACCTCAGTGACCATGGTTTCCGCATGCACCTGAGCAGCCAAGTTCCGGATTACCTTGCTCAGGATTTGCAGACGCTGTTTTCCGGTGCGTTGAACCAATGGAACTTAGAGGCAAATCAAATCAGGCATTGGGCAGTACACCCGGGTGGCAAGCGTATTCTGGAAGTTGTAGAAAAAGGCTTGTTGCTTGGGCCGGATGCGTTAGCTTCTTCCCGCCATATTCTGGGAGAATGCGGCAACATGTCGTCCGCAACCATCTTATTTGTATTGCAACACCTGATCAGCCAAAATCCTGAACCTGGTTACCTCTTCGGGCTTGCCTTTGGGCCGGGGTTAGTGAGTGAATGTTTTTTGTTAGAAGTTGCTAATTAACTACGAAGTTTCCTGTAGTCGAAGGATTCAAAAGAGTTTTGATTAACGTAGCTTCCTTACGCCTTTGCGAGCATTTTCGTCTCAATACAACCTTTTGCCTCAGCATCGGTTAACTATCGCAGTGATGCCTTTACCACCCCGTTCCAGCCAGCTTGAGTTGCTCGACCGCGAGGATATCCCCGCTCAAGATCTTCACCTGAATATGCAGGAGCTGAATACCATCAATAACTTACTGGGAGGACATGCTATAACTTGTAGAGGATTCTTGGAGGTAACGAAATCAGCCAGACTATCCGGGCAGAAAAAGTTTACCATTCTCGAAATTGGCTGCGGTGGTGGCGATAATTTGCTCGCATTGCATCGTTTAGGCAACAAACTCGGCCTTCGTCTTGAGTTTATCGGAATAGACCTAAAAGACGCTTGCCTCGAAGTGGCCTCCTCCCGAGAGGAACTTAAACTTGTTGCAACTTGGATTTGCTCTAATTACGAAGAAGTATCACTTCCACAGAAAGCTGATGTAGTTTTCTCTAGCTTGTTCTGCCATCATTTTTCCAGTTCCCTACTTCCAGAACAGTTGCAGTGGATGGTATCCAATAGCCGTATTGGCTTCTTTGTCAATGACCTGGAGCGGAATCGATTCGCAAAAGCTTCCATTCAACTGCTGACAGCTCTCTTCTCCAAGTCTTATTTGGTGAAACACGATGCACCATTGAGCGTGATGCGGGGCTTTACACTGGGAGAATGGCAACAATTTTTGCTTGAAGCCGAACTTCCAACTGCTAATGTGAGCTGGAAATGGGCATTTCGTCACCTTATCACCTTTAATCATCCCAACAGTGGCCGATCCTAAGTACGATTTGTTAGTCGTTGGCGGTGGCTTGGCAGGATTGGCTGTAGCGCAGTTAGTAGCCCGCGCCGGCTGGAAAGTAGTGGTGTTAGAAAAAGGCCATTATCCGCATCATAAAGTGTGTGGTGAATACTTGAGCGAGGAAGTCAGGCCTTTCTTAAAGAACCTTGGACTTCCACTTGAAACTTGGGACCTTCCTGCTATTCGTCGGCTCCAAGTAAGCGACCATCGCGGTAAAGTTCACGAGTTTCCGTTATCGCAAGGCGGATTCGGCCTTAGTCGTTACCGGCTCGACCACTCGTTAGCGTTAGAGGCTATTCGTTCCGGTGTGG
>CALSBM010000015.1:0-49215 GCA_943373175.1 Chitinophaga pinensis
TTGGGCGAGGAGTATTATCGCGAGGTTGTTCTTTCGACGGTCCGGGTTGTTCTTTCGTGTGTCCGGGTTGTTCTTTCGACTGTCCGGGTTGTTCTTTCGTGTGTCCGGGTTGTTTTTTTGACTGTCCGGGGTGTTCTTTTGATTGTCCGGGTTGTTCTTTTGACTGTCCGGGGTGTTCTTTTGATTGTCCGGGTTGTTTTTTCGATTGTCCGGGGTGTTCTTTCGATTATCCGGGTTGTTTTTTCGTGTGTCCGGGTTGTTCCCGCGACCATCGCTTCCGTTCAATAAATCTTCGACCCTTTCAGGGTCGCAGAAACTGTGGTTAATGCTTCCGATCTATAAACCTTTGACCCTTTCAGGGTCGCAGAAACCAAAACAGCGCTTCCGTTCTATAACCCTTTGTCCCTTTCAGGGTCTGAATAGATTCCATTAATCTCGAAGAGATTTAGGGGTTATAGATCATGGTTTAACCCTCTTAGGGTCGGTGCAGATTCCATTAATCCCGAAGGGATTAATGGTTTGTAGAAAATGGAGGAAAAGATTTTGTTCGACCCTGAAAGGGTCGCAGAAACTGTGGTTAATGCTTCCGTTCTATAAACCTTTGACCATTCAGGGTCGGTATAGATTCCATTAATCCCGAAGGGATTACAGGTTTATAGACCATGGTAAAACGTAGATTGTTCGACTTTTCAGGGTCGCAGAAACCGTGGCTAATGTTTCCGTTCTATAAATCTTCGACCCTTTCAGGGTCGCAGAAACCGTGGCTAATGCTTCCGTTCTATAAACCTTTGACCCTTTCAGGGTCGCAGAAACCAAAACAGCGCTTCCGTTCTATAAACCTATGACCCTTTCAGGGTCTGAATAGATTCCATTAATCTCGAAGAGATTTAGGGGTTATAGATCATGGTTTAACCCTTTTAGGGTCGGTGCAGATTCCATTAATCCCGAAGGGATTACAGGTTTGTAGAAAATGTGCGAAAAGATTTTGTTCGACCCTGAAAGGGTCGCAGAAACTGTGGCTAATGCTTCTTTTCTATAAACCTTTGACCCTTTCAGGGTCGCAGAAACCAAAACAGCGCTTCCGTTCTATAACCCTTTGACCCTTTCAGGGTCTGAATAGATTTCATTAATCCCGAAGGGATTACAGGTTTATAGAAAATGGAGGAAAAGATTTTGTTCGACCCTGAAAGGTCGCAGAAACCGTGGTTAATGCTTCCGTTCTATAACCCTTTGACTCTTTCAGGGCTACGGTGATGGGGCTTTGGGCTGTTCTTCGCGTGAGTGGCCTGGTGGGCCGGCGAAGCCGGGTGCGGGCCGGGCGGCAATTGATGCGGTTATGGAATGGGGATGGGCTGTTGGGACGCTGCTCTTTCCGCCCGGCCCGTACGACACCCCACAAGGGCACGACCGCCGCGCCGTCCGAATGATGCGGCTGTTGTAGGGTGATGTAGCGGTTGGTATTCTGCTCTCTAAGGCGCGGGGGGCACGCCCAAAGAATTTGTTTTATGCTATGTGCTGTGTGCGAAGGGGCTGGTTAGTTGTTTTCGTTGCCCGCTGTTGCCCGCTGTTGCCCGCTGTCGTTCTTTGGGGTTATTGATTCTACCTTTACGTCTGGTGAGAGTAGTGTTTGCTCGTCTGCATTCAAGGGTTCTCTCCCCTTCTTGGTTCAGTTCTTTAGTTTCTACCGGGGTATTTCAACCACCAGTATAGGAAATCGGGCAACACCTGCGACCATGTGTGTTGGTTATGGAAGCCTTCTTTTGCGAGGACAAATCTCAGTTCATCCGGACGGTTAAATCCATGTTTGCGGAGCTCTTTCATTAGATCCAAGGTATCCTCGATGGCGTCGATTATACCATTGCCATTACGATCTGAATGCTCATCGTGTGAGCCTGCTTGCATGTAAACCCGCCAGTTTTCCGGTCGGCGTGTAGTTCTTACCATTTGGTGGATGATTCGGTCGGCGTCGGTGTAGCCTTTATTCACATCTTTGGAACGCCACCAAAACGACGCTGAGAATGCGCCCGATACCGGAAACACCTTCGCGTTCCGCCAGGATAAATCGAATGCGGAAAGCCCTCCTAACGAAAAGCCGATTAGTGCATTTTCGGGATGGCTCAAATTTATCGGCAGTGATGCTGCCAAATGTGGAAGAAGCTCTTCCAATAAAAACTGCTGGTAGAGATTCGCCTTACTCCCCCGTGAATGGCAATCGGGACGGTTTACCACTCCATACTCTTGCATGCGATCGCCGGCATGAACGCCTACCCACACAAACGGTTCATTCGGGTTAAACCATAACCATTGCGACATGATTGCGTCCACTTTTAAGTCTTCGCAATCCTGGCCATCGTTCATCAAAAGCAGTGGAAGTGGCGCCTGGTTTACTCTATTTGCCGGAAGGTAAACTTCGTACGTAACTAAGCGTTTCAAAATGCGAGACTTCAAATGACGACCCCTTCGGCTCTCGGTCAATACCAATTGCTCCGGTTTAGCTTTGGGCAGTTCAGGCTGTATGGTAATCACCGGCATTGAACAAACTTAAAGAAATTCACCCATGAGGATAGAAAGCTTCGCTTTTTTTAAAAAATTCGTGCGAAATTGAGCGGAAAGACTTCGTGATGAAAGAAGAATATTACAAGTGGTACTCCAACGATTTGGGCATGGAGACTGAGATGCTAGTTTTTGGAGACCGCGGTAAGCCGGTTATCCTATTTCCTACGTCTATGGGGCGTTTCTTTGAGAACAAGGACTTTAAACTGATTGATTCAGCCGCCTGGTTTGTAAACAATGGACTCGTTAGCATTTATTGCCCCGATGGTATCGACTCACTCTCGTGGTACAACAAGGGCATTCACCCCGCACAGCGCGTGCGCAACCACATCCACTACGATGCTATGCTCTATAACGACGTAGTTCGTAAAGCCCAGCAAGACACCGGACACCAGCGGATTGCTACAGCAGGGTGCAGCTTTGGGGCATATCATGCAACCAATTTTGCATTCAGGCATCCCGATGTGGTGAGCCATGTGTTCAACATGGGCGGTGCCTTCGACATCAAAGACCAACTCGACGGCTATTACGACGACGACGTCTATTTCAACAATCCTCCCGATTTTATTCCCGATGCCAACGACCACAACCTCTGGAGCATGAACTTAGTGTTTGGTACTGCCGAGCACGATTTCTGCAAAGGGGCGAACCAATATTTGTCTGAAGTATTGAATCGAAAAGGCATCAACAACTGGTTAGACATCCGTCCCGGCAACCACGACTGGCCTGTGTGGAAGGAGATGTTTCCGCACTATCTGTCGTTGCTTTAATGAACGAAACGGCTGGCACCTCCCAACCTCCTGCTATTAATCCTGAAAAGTGGGTGGAAGCATATAGCGATGCGTTGTATCGCTATGCTTTTGCCCACTGTAAGGACAGAAATGTGGCGGAGGATCTAGTTCAGGATACGTTTATTGCGGCGTTAAAGTCGAAGCATGGCTTTCAAAACAAGTCGAAAGAGTTAACTTGGCTTACCGGAATTTTGAGAAATAAGTTGATGGAGCATTTCAGGAGCAGGAAGAGTGCTGCCATCCTGATTTCAGACAATAGCCATTGGGAGGAGGGCGATTCGGAAAACGACGCTCCGTTTTTTATTCGAAGTGGCGCATACTCCGGTCATTGGACCGATGAGCATGCTCCAACAGATTGGGGCAATTCCACTCATCGTCTTCTGGATTTCTTGGAGAAATGCATTGCGTTGCTTCCTCCTAAATGGCACGTTGTGGTTCGTGAAAAGTTCTTTCAGAATAGAAAAACGAATGAAATTTGCAGCCTGATTGATATTTCCGAAAAAAATTATTGGGTGATTTTGCATAGAACTAGGCTCGAACTTAGGGCATGTATTGAACGTGAATTAAAGCATCATCAATAAGGTTCAGCAAAAAGACTTTAGGGTTTTTAAAACATTACATTATATACAAACAAGGTGTCGAGCTTTACTGAGTTAACTTAAGGCAGGCGCGAGAGGAATCATGAAGAATCAACTAACCGCTTTTAGAAAAATGACATGTAAAGAGGCCACCAAGTGGGTTGTGATACGTGAAAGTAAGCCAATCCGCTTGCATACTTGGGTTGCGCTTCAATTGCATTTAATTGAGTGTGTTAATTGCAGAAGGTTCACTAAGCAAAGCAAGCTAATCCACCAGGCACTTCAATCAGGCCAGGCAGGGCATCTTCAGGAGGAGGGGTTGTCGATAGAGGCAAAATCGCGAATCAGCAATGCCCTGAAAAACTTAGACGATCGTTAGAGCTTCGAGTGACTGACAGAAAATAATGCTCCTACGGCCTTAAAAGGCACTTTTTAAAAATATTTCTCTTTTTTTTCATCGTTCTTGTAAGGTTTTGGCTTCTAGCTACACTAATAGTCAAAACCCAACAAAATGAAAGAGAACTCAAAAAAAGCAAGCAAAATCATGCTTGCCGGTGGCATCCTTGCCTGCTCCTTGTTTAACACTAACAGTGCATTGGCTGAGCTTAATTGGTCAGGCAGCAGCTCAACCGCCTCGGTTCGTGCCAGCTTGCTAAACGATCATGAGCCATTTTCGAATTTGGAAATGAAATGTGGTGCAAAACATGATACTTCTGCAACGAAATCGAAAGAAGGAAAATGTGGAGAGGGTAAGTGTGGGGAGAAAAAGGCGAAGGCTAAGGACAGCAAATGCGGAAGCCATAAAAAGGGGAAAACGAAAGACAGCAAATGCGGTGCTGATAAAAAACCAGCTTCAGGTAAATAAGCTCGGATAAGACCATGACAGGACTTGGATACCGGAGGGATATGGCAGAAACGTGGGCCAATCCTTCTTTTACGGCTCCCGATTTTATGGAAGTTGCTCCGGAAAATTGGATGAATGTGGGCGGTTACTGGAAGAAGCAATTCGACAAAGTCCGCTCAAGGTTTCCGTTGTTCTGTCATGGTCTTTCTTTATCGATCGGCGGCCCCGACCCCATTGATCGGAAGTTTGTGCATCGGCTTAAATCGTTTCTTGATCAAAACGAAGTGGTGCTTTACTCGGAGCACTTAAGTTTTAGCAGTGCTGCAAATGCGCATTTGTTCGACTTACTTCCAATTCCTTTTGTTCAACAAGCCGTAGATCATGTGGTGAATAGGATTGATGAAGTTCAAACGATTCTTAAACGTCCGCTCATTCTTGAGAATGTGAGTTACTACACCAGCGTAGCTTCTGAATTATCGGAAATAGCCTTTATCACACAAATTCTTAAAAAATCGGGTGCTGGGCTTTTATTGGATGTCAACAATGTATTTGTCAATGCTTTCAATCATCAATACAATCCGCACGAATTTATTCAAGCTTTGCCATTGGATCAGGTTTCGTACATCCACATGGCCGGTCATGAACAAGTAAGCGAAGATTTAATTATCGACACTCACGGAGAAAACATTATTCCTGATGTGTACGAATTGTTTGAGTTTACCCTTAACTGCCTTCAACGTCCGGTTCCGGTTTTACTCGAACGTGATTTTAATATCCCGGAGGAAAATGAAATTCTACATGAATTATCTGAATTAAAAAGAATACAAAAAACTGCTTATAACTATGAAACAGCCTGATTTTATCCAGGTACAAAAGGAAATGGCAAACAGCATTCGCGAACGCAGAATGCCTGCTGTTCAATTAAGTAAAGAAGAGAATTGGGCGTATTATCAGGATTTAATTTTCAACATATTTAATGAAGCGATAAATTCTGCTTTTCCACTTTTATCGGAATGGATTGGCGAAGACAAGTTAACCCTTTGGATAAAGGATTTCTTAAGGCAACATCCTGTTCGTGAACATGCCAATTGGGACATTGCCAATGCGTTTAGGATGTTCATACAGAAGCAAATTCCTGAAACTAGTTTCCCCGAACGATTTATCAGTGATTTGCTTGACTTTGAATGGTTGGAAATGGAATTGCACTTGCAGCCCGACAGTGGTTTTGCTGAATTCCGGCTAATCCATACCCTCTGGCCGTTGGATCAAATTGCTCCCGGACAGCCTTTGCCTGAACCTTCTGACTTGCTTATTCTATTATTCCGCTGTGAAGCCGATGGAGAGATTATGGTCAAAACCATTCATCCGCTTTTAGGTGCCGCGTTGGAGTTAGCCGAAAAGGGAAGCTCTACTTCAGCCATTGCAAAATCCATTGCTGCCCATACTGGACAGGCGTTGCAGGACATTCAAAGTGTCCTTACTAATTTTTTCAATTCACTTAAAAATGACGGTTTTCAATTTTCACATGAAAAAGTTCTTCAATAACCTCGAAAAAATCCTGAACCACAGCCGTGACGCTGGGCTCCTATTCATCCGATTGCTGCTTGCTTACGGATTTTATGGGCCGGCCAAGGAAAAATGGTCCGACATCCATGCTTTCGGAAACTGGTTGGGCGAACTTGGACTTCCATTACCACAAGCCCAGGCTTATTTGGCTGCTTCTACGGAGGCTATTGGAATAGTTTTACTGACACTCGGGCTGTTGTCCAGAATAATTGCGTTCCCTTTAATCGGCACAATGCTGGTCGCCATTTTTACGGTTCATTTATCCAATGGCTTCTCGGCTTCTGATAATGGTTTTGAAATACCGCTTTATTATCTTGCCATGCTGGTGGTGCTTATTGGCCAAGGAAGTGGGCGTTACAGCCTTGATTATTTATTTTTCCGGAATTCTTCGGAGATTAAAAGCAACTAAAGCGTTTCAGGCACTCGGGTAGATTTAGTGCGCTTCTCGTCCAATTGAGTTAGTCTCGTAATCGCTCCGAAGTAGTGCGTAAAAAATGGTGTCGGTGAACGCCTCACCAGAACGCCAATGTTGCTTTAATATCCCCTCGATGCTGAAATGAAACTTCTCCATTATTTTAATTGAGGGCAGATTCTCAGCACCAACTAAGGCTTCGATTCTATTCAATTGTAGCTTTTGAAACCCATATTGGAGAATCTCTCTGACGGCCTCTGTCATTAATGCTTTTCCTTTAAACGTTTCATCCTCCATTCTATATCCGATTTCAGCCCGACAGTGTTCTTCGTTCCAATTGTGCAATCCACAACGGCCAATGATTTTTCCGGATGCTTTATCGACTAAAAGAAAAAGCAAAAATTTCCTATTGTAGGCGGAGTATCCCTGTTTATGCTTTTGCTCTTCCTGAAGGTACGCTTCGTCTGATTGGTGGCCCAAAACCGACATTATTTCTTCTTTTGGAAAATTATCAAACAAGAATTTCATGTCTTGGGAGGATATTCCTTTCAAAATCAGACGCTCGGTTTCAAGTTTTACAATGTTCATTGCTGTAATAATGCAGAAATTCAAACTTCATCCAAAGACTAACTATGGAAAGTGGACAAAGTTGGGTTAATAAGCCCGCTCGTCGCGGCCTTCCATCCAGTTGATGAAGGCGCGGTTAGCCACGCGGTTGCCGCCGGGCGTAGGGTAATTGCCGGAGAAATACCAGTCACCGGCATGGCCGGAACAGGCGATACGGAGATTGTCGATGGTCTGAAAAATTATCCGAACCGGAATAGTTAAATGTTCCGGTTTCACGATATCGCTGATACGTTGCGCGATTGCGTCGTCAGAGAAAACATTATAAATAGCTTTCACTTGATTCACACTTTCTGCCAAGGGTAACTCCAAATCGGCTTTAGCTCTTTGGTACGCCTCAAGGAGTACTTGCTCGTGTCCATGTTCCTTTAACAAGCTTACCGCTGCCTGAAACGCCACAAACTCGCCCAACTTGCTCATGTTGATGCCGTAACAGTCGGGATAGCGGATTTGTGGTGCAGACGAAAGCACGATGATTTCCTTAGGCAGAAGACGCCCAAGAATGGTGAGAATGCTCTTTTTAAGGGTAGTTCCGCGTACGATAGAATCGTCTATGATAACGAGGCGGTCAATTCCTGGACGGATAATTCCATAAGTGATGTCGTAAACATGAGCGACCAAATCATCGCGGGCATCATCTTCGGTGATAAACGTTCGCAGTTTAACATCTTTAATTGCAGCTTTTTCAACTCTCGGTCTTTGAGAAAGAATTTGAAGGAGCGCTTCCCGGCTTCCATTATCAGCCTTCCATTTCATTATTTGCTGCTCCCAGTCGGCTTCCATGGCTGTTTCCAATCCTTTTATCAGACCGAAAAACGCTGATTCTGCTGTATTAGGAATATAACTGAATACCGTATGTTCCAAATCCGACTCAATAGCATTCATCACACGCGGGACTAACAAATCACCCAGATGCTTACGCTCTCGATAAATAGCCTCGTCGTTGCCGCGGGAGAAGTAGATGCGCTCAAACGAACAGGGAGTTGGTACGGCAGCCGGAGGCAGAATCTCTTCTTCGTAATATGAACCGTCTTGCCGGATGATAAACGCATGTCCAGGTTTGACTTCCTGAATGTCATCTGCCTGCAAATTGAATCCGGTTTGTATCGCCGGTCGCTCACTGGCTACCACCACCACTTCTTCGTCTGCATACCAAAACGCAGGGCGAATTCCCGATGGATCCCTCATTACAAATGCGTCTCCATGGCCAATAAGGCCCGCCATCGCATAACCTCCATCAAAATGGCGACAAGCTCTCCTAAGAACATTGCCAAGGTCTAATTGCTTCTGAATAAGGTTTGTAATTTCCTGATTATCATGGCCTTCGGCCTTAAACTGCTCGAAAAGGGTTTGATTTTCTAAATCCAGGAAATGGCCAATTTTTTCCAACACCGTTACTGTATCGGCCTTTTCTTTAGGATGCTGCCCCAAACGTATCAGATGGTCGAAAAGCTCGTCAACATTCGTAAGGTTGAAGTTTCCTGCTATTACCAAATTTCGGCTCATCCAGTTGTTGTGACGCAGGAATGGGTGGCACTGCTCTATGGTTTGTCCACCGTAAGTAGCGTACCTCAAGTGCCCCAGCAACAACTCTCCCATATAAGGGAGGTTACTCTTCAACCAAGCCGTATCCTTAAGCTTTTCCGGCTGTTTTTGACGTACCTGCTCGAAATGCCAGTTAATGCGTTCAAAAATATCTTTGATTGGTTGTTGTGCTACCGAGCGAGTGCGGCTGATGTATCGCTCACCCGGTGAAACGCCTAATTTTATGGTGGCAATTCCAGCACCGTCCTGGCCGCGGTTATGCTGCTTTTCCATCAACAGGTAAAGCTTGTTCAAACCATAGTTGAACTGGCCATACTTTTCCAGATAAAAACTGAGAGGTTGACGAAGCCGAATCAACACGAGTCCACACTCATGCCGGATAAAATCACTCATGGCGCTAGTTGCGCGAAGGTAGGAAAAACCACTTACCTGTTAGTTCAAAACTAACGGAGTTGCCATGACAAATGCGGGAATCTCCACTTCAAAACGCTCACCTGTTTCAACGTTGATAAACTCGTAGGTTCCCCACATCTTGCCAATTTGCTGACTCAAATTACACATCGACACGTACTGGTGCTGCGTTCCGGGCTCTATCACAGGCTGTTGACCAACAACGCCTTCACCCTGTACTTCCCTTAACTGAGCTATACCATCCCGGATGTACCAATGTCGGCTGAGCAATTGCACGGTAAAGGGGCTGTTGTTTCGGATGGTAATACGGTAGGCGAAAATGTTTTCCTGACTATTCGGCTGGGAATAACCAGGTTGAAAAGCCGTTTCAACGGCTACGAGAATATCTCGGGTGACTAGTGCCGGCATTATCCAATAAACCCATCACGTTGAAAAAGGTTTATCCTTAGCATTAATCTTTGAAATGAACCGCATTGTGTAGGTTTGCAGTATGTCAGAATACAGGCAGGAGCGGCCAGGAAGGCCCTTCCAGAGCGGGCGAAAGCCGCAGCAACCAAGGGAAAGAGATCAGGTGGTTTTTGGAATCCATGCGGTTGAAGAAGCAATAAAAGCAGGAAAAGAACTGAATAAAGTTTTAGTAAACCGACAGCTACGCGGCGAAGGATTGCTGGAAATTAAACGAGAATGCCGCCAAAGAGGCATTCCGGTTCAAGAAGTACCGGCTGAAAAACTCAACGGCATCACCAAGGCTAACCACCAAGGGGTTATTGCTTTTATAGCCGCCGCCGAGTACATGCCTCTGGAAGAAGTGATAAGCAGCTTGTTTGAACAAGGCCAAAACCCGTTGCTTCTGATTCTTGATCGCCTTACCGATGTCCGGAATTTCGGCGCAATTGCTCGCTCTGCTTGGGCTGCCGGTGCTCACGCCATCGTTATTCCAGCTTACAACTCCGTACAGATTACCGCTGACGCGATGAAAACCTCTGCTGGAGCCTTAAATCACTTGCCGGTTTGCCGAGTATCGTCCCTAGATAAAGCCTTAGATTATCTCAAAAACAGTGGTATTCAAGTGGTGGCGGCCACAGAAAAAGCTGTTTCTCCTTATTTTAACGAAGATTTTACAGGTCCTTTAGCTTTACTGCTCGGTGCAGAAGACGAGGGCATTCACCCAGATTTGTTAAGAAAAGCGGATGTTCTCGCCCGTATTCCAATGCCCGGAAAATTAGACTCTTTAAATGTTTCGGTTTCTGCCGGTATTTTACTTTTTGAAGTAGTTCGACAACGCTTTCAGGAGTAACCATGTCAGAGTTCAGGCTTATTTCCTCCTACAAACCTACCGGCGACCAACCTGAAGCCATCAAAGCTTTAAGCAATGGCCTCAATGATGGCGAAAAGGCTCAGGTTCTCCTCGGCGTTACAGGCTCAGGTAAAACGTTTACAGTTGCCAACGTGGTGCAACAAGTTCAACGCCCAACCTTAGTGCTTACCCACAACAAAACCCTTGTCGCACAGCTTTATGGAGAGTTTAAGCAGTTTTTTCCTGATAATGCAATCGAGTATTTTGTAAGCTATTACGATTATTATCAGCCTGAAGCCTTTATCCCAACTACCAATACTTACATTGAAAAAGACTTAAGCATTAATCAGGAAATAGAAAAACTTCGGCTTAGAACCACGTCTTCCTTAATGTCTGGCCGACGTGATGTGTTGGTGGTTGCATCGGTGAGTTGTATTTATGGCATGGGGAATCCTAAAGATTATACAGACAAAATCATTAGGCTGCATAAAGGCATGGTTTTAAGCCGGAACACCTTCCTTCACGCTTTAGTGGACATCCTTTATGCTCGAACTGTTACCGAATTTAAGCGCGGCACTTTTCGGGTTAAAGGTGAAACCGTGGACATCTTCCTTGCCTACGCCGATTATGCACTCCGTGTTTCTTTCTACGACGACGAAATTGAAGCGTTAACCCTCATAGAAGCAGATTCAGGAAGAAAATTTGAAGAAGTAGAATCAGTAGCTGTTTTCCCTGCCAACCTCTACGTCACTCCTAAAGAGCAAATGATTCATACCATCCATCAAATCCAGGACGATATGATGGCTCAGGTAGAATTCTTCAAACAAGAAGGACGCTTGCTCGAAGCAACCCGCTTGCAAGAACGCGTTAGTTTCGATTTGGAAATGATGAGGGAATTGGGCTATTGCTCCGGTATTGAAAACTACTCACGCTACTTCGACAAACGCAAATCCGGTGACCGTCCGTTTTGTTTGCTCGACTACTTTCCGGACGACTTCCTCCTAGTGATAGACGAGAGTCATGTTACTATGCCCCAGCTTCGGGCGATGTATGGCGGTGACAGGTCGAGAAAACACACTTTGGTAGAACATGGATTTCGCCTTCCTGCCGCAATGGATAACCGTCCTTTAAAATTCGAAGAATTCGAAACTTTGCTCAATCAGGTAATTTATGTTAGCGCTACACCTGCAGAATATGAGCTTGCTGAGGCTGGTGGAGTTGTTGTTGAGCAGATTATTCGCCCTACCGGACTGCTAGACCCTCCTATTGAAGTTCGCCCTGCCGGAAACCAAGTGGATGATTTACTTAATGAAGCCGATAAACGGGTGAAGTTAGGTGATCGTGTATTGGTAACCACCCTAACTAAACGCATGGCCGAAGAGCTCACCAAATTCATGAACGGTATTGGGTTGAAATGTCGCTATATCCACAGCGATGTCGAAACACTGGAACGAGTGGAAATACTTCGGGATTTACGACTTGGGAAATTTGATGTGCTCGTGGGCGTGAACCTGCTTCGGGAAGGACTTGACTTGCCGGAAGTGTCGTTGGTTGCTATTCTCGATGCGGATAAGGAAGGGTTTCTGCGTTCAGGTCGCTCTCTAACTCAAACCGCAGGAAGAGCAGCTAGGAACGTCAATGGATTGGTTATCATGTATGCCAATACCATTACTGATTCCATGAAATCCACCATATCTGAGACAGAAAGAAGAAGAACCAAGCAAATGGCCTACAACGTATTGCATGGTATTACGCCTCAGGGGATAAGAAAATCGAAAGAAGAAATCATGATGCAAGCTTCAGTTCTTGATATACGGTTCCAAGGAAGCGTTCCTAAGCCCGAAGCTTACACAGAGCCTGATTACGAATCAGGAATTGCTGCTGATCCGGTTACTGAATACCTTAACGCTGACCAGCTTACAAAACTAATTCAGCAGACTAAGAAGAAAATGGAAAAAGCTGCCAAGGAACTTAACTTCATGGAAGCGGCTCGCTTGAGAGATGAAATGTTCGCATTAGAAAAACAGAAAGAACGCCTTAGTCCTTAATATTCGCAATGCACTTAAGCTCTATCGCTATGGGTGTAGGCAGACAATTGATTTCCAGCGTGGTTCGGCAAGGAGGATTTTCGCCGAAATACTCCGCCCATAAGCGATTGTATATAGGGAAATCGTCTTTCATATTGGTCAGGTAAACGGTAACATCTACCAAATCGGTCCATGTTGCGCCGGATGCTTCCAGTATAGCTTTCACATTTCCGAACACCGATCGGCATTGTACTTCGATGTTGTAGGAAACAATTTGTCCTTCGTCATTAAGTTCAACCCCCGGAATTTTCTTAGAACCTCGCTCACGAGGGCCCACACCGGATAAAAACAACAAATTTCCTACTCTTCTGGCGTGCGGGTAAAGTCCCACAGGCTCAGGCGCTTTGTCTGAATTAATCGCTGACATGGCTCAAAACTACCGGATTTTTTCCTGAAATTATTTTCAATGCTCTTGGAAGTATTCGCTCCTCCGTTATCTTTGCAACCCACAAACGGAGGTGATATAGCTCAGTTGGTAGAGCAAAGGACTGAAAATCCTTGTGTCGTTGGTTCGATCCCGACTATCACCACAACCTCCTACTACCGCAGCCCTCTCGCTGCGGTTTTTTTTTGCCCGAACTTCGGCTTGTTCAACCAAAAGGAACAAAAGATGTTGATTAACTTAGACCATGGCCGATTACCGATTTTCCAACTACATTCCGGAAGCAGAAGGAGAGCAACCGTTTGAACGGCTCCTCAAAATTTTCCTTGAACTCCTAACTTATACGTCCGGTGATGTACCGGAAGCCCTCGACTGGTTCAAAGAATTGGATAATGAATATCAGCTCACCAACGAGGATTACTCTATGGAAGACTTTCTGGAAGAGTTGAAAAGAAAAGGCTACTTGAAAGAAGGGAAAGAAGCTGAACTTCAGATTACCCCTAAAACGGAACAATCCATTCGGTCTCAAGCCCTCGAAACCATCTTCGGGAAGCTGAAGAGAGGTGGAAGTGGTGAGCATAGAACGCATCATTCTGGGCAAGGCCAAGAAGCGTCTGCCGATTTCCGACCTTGGCAATTTGGAGACAAAAGCGAACATATTGCCTTTACTGAGGGATTGAAGAACGCCCAGATTCGGATGGGGCCAGACCATTTCAGTCTTTCAGAAAATGATTTGGAAGTGGTCAACTCCGACCATTATACCCAAACGGCTACGGTACTCATGATCGACATCAGCCATTCCATGATTTTATATGGTGAAGACCGAATTACACCTGCCAAAAGAGTAGCGATGGCACTGGTGGAACTGGTTCGTAGTCGATACCCCAAAGACAGTCTCGACATTCTGGTTTTTGGCAACGACGCTTGGCCTATTCAAGCAGAAGAACTCCCCTACCTTCAAGTTGGCCCCTTTCATACCAACACGGTTGCCGGTCTCGAACTTGCTTTGGACTTACTTCGCAAAAGAAGACACGCGAATAAGCAAATCTTCATGATTACCGATGGCAAACCAACTTGCTTAAAGGAAGGAGATGAGTACTACAAAAACAGTTTTGGCTTAGACCGGAAAATCACCAACCGCTGCCTCGATTTGGCTATGCAATGCAGAAAACTAAGAATTCCTATTACCACCTTCATGATTGCCAGCGACCCCTATTTGCAGGAGTTTGTTAGGGAATTCACAGAAGTAAATCAAGGAAGAGCGTTCTTCAGCAGCCTACAAGGTTTGGGCGATATGATTTTTAGGGATTTTGAACTCAATAAAAGCAAGAGAACCCGATTCTGACCGTATTTTCGTGGGTGGAAGCGCTAGAAAATCATATTCTTCAAAACGGGCCGCTTAAGATCTCTGTTAATCCTCATGGAGCTGAGTTATTCAGCCTTCAATTAGACGGACATGAATACCTCTGGCAGGCTGACCCATACTTTTGGCCAAGACATGCCCCTCTACTTTTCCCGATTGTTGGCAAGCTCAAGGAAGACCAATACCTGTGGAAAGGCCTGGTTTACAGGATGAAGCAACACGGTTTTGCGCGTGACCGAAAATTCAGTCTAGTACATTCCCTTGAGGATAGATTAGTGTTGCGGCTTAAGTACGATGAACAATCCCTTCAACAATACCCTTTCCACTTTGAACTCGAAGTTGAATACCTATTGAAAGGCAAACAACTTTGGCAGCAATTCAGAGTTAGAAACCTTGGTGAAACACTCATGCCATTTAGTATAGGTGCTCACCCTGCGTTTAAACTGCCTTTAGATGAAGGACTAAGTCCTTGGGACTACAGCATTCGTTTTGAACAGGCAGAAGATTGCCCTGCTTATAAAATCAAGGAAGGTCTGCTTACCGATGAAATCAGCCACCCGTTTAAAGACGAAGCGGTTATCAGCCTAACTCCTCACCGATTTGACCAAGATGCTATCGTATTCAAAAACTTGCGTTCTAGAGTAGTTTCTCTTGCCTCTGATCAAGGAAAAAGAGCTGTAATTCTAGATTTTAACGGCTTTTCAACCTTCGCCTTATGGTCAAAACCTCAAGCTCCTTTTGTTTGTCTTGAACCTTGGAATGGCCATCATGATCCCGCCAAACATCAGTATGAACTCAAGGACAAGCCCGGCTTAATCTGGCTTCATGCGGGAGAAACCTGGAAAGCAGCACTTTGTTTCACTCTCCTTTAAATTCCTTACTTTAGACTCCTATGGGCCTAATTAAGGAATTCAAAGTGTTTGCCATGCGAGGCAATGTGATTGACCTCGCAGTGGGTATCATTATCGGAGCAGAGTTTGGGAAGATTGTCAACTCTGCTGTAAGTGACTTGCTGATGCCGTCGTTAGGCCAGCTTCTCGGTGGGGTTAACTTCAGTGAGTTTTTCATTTCATTCGATGGCAAATCCTATCAGAATCTGGCGAAGGCTAAGGAAGCCGGAGCTGCGATTTTTGCTTATGGTGCTTTTACTCAGTCAGTGATAAATTTCATCATCATCGCCGTAGCAATCTTTTTTATGGTGAAGCTGATGAACAATTTGAAGAAGGAAGAAAAGCAAGCCGAACAAGCGGCAACTCCGGCGGTCCCGGTTGCCAGCGACGAGGTTAAGCTGCTTCAGGAGATTCGCGATCTATTGAAATCTGGCTCGAATAGCCGGACTTAATAAAAGCAATTCCTGATAAACGATCCTTTAATGCAGGGGCTGGCTTGAAGTTAAGACGGTAAGTCTCGATGCTTTCCCTCGTCACATGGGAGGGGCTTACTTCTCCTCTGCTTTTCAGAGATAGGCAAATCGACCCTAAGCCCCCAATCCGGACTATCTGGCCGTTTTCTAATGCTTCCGGGATGAATTTTCCTAGATTTTTTAGAACACTGAACACTTGCTGGCTTTTCAATCCGGTAGCATGGGCTATCCGTGTTGACAGGCTCCGCATACTTAACTCCCCTTGTGAGCGGGCTGAGGCGTAATACCTGCGCCCGGGTTTGGACCGAAACGGGGTTTTCTTTTCGATCACATTGTAATGAATGGGCATGTTTCAAAATGTGGGTTTAAGAATGATTGATTGTGAATGTGATTCAAAATTACCCGCTCAACTCTCCAGTATTTTGATTTTTACCTTGCATTTATCGCAAAATCAGCTACCTTTTTCCCGCTTCTTTATCATTTTATGCGACTTTTAAACCGCTGACTCTTTCTTGCTCAAATAATGCGACAACAAGACAATAAGCTTAACCTTCTCGATGCCTCTATGATTATCATGGGCTCGATGATAGGCTCTGGAATTTTTATAGTTTCTTCCGGAATGGCCAGGGATCTGGGCTCAGCAGGTGCACTCCTGCTCGCTTGGGCATTGACTGCTGTGATTACCTGGTTAGCTGCTCTTAGCTATGGAGAGTTGGCAGCGGCTATGCCTAAAGCGGGTGGGCAGTACATTTATCTTCGAGAGGCTTTTGGCCCATTGACCGGTTTTCTTTACGGATGGACGCTTTTTACCGTTATTCAATCTGGAACTATTGCTGCTGTCGCAGTTGCATTTGCCCGCTTTTCGGCAGTTTTCTGGCCTCAAATCTCATCAGAACCTATTATTCCTGGCATATCTTCCCAACAAGTGCTGGCAATTTTGATTGTTGCTTTGCTAAGTGTTTTCAATTTTGGAAAAGTCAAGAATAGCGCAATTCTACAGAATACGTTCACATTTGGAAAGATAGCAGCCTTGCTTTTCATGTTTGGTGCTGGTCTTTGGTATGTGCTCAATCATGCACCAAAGCACCCAATTGACTGGAACCCTATTCCTCAAGGGTTTAGCTTTTCTTGGATGAGCTTGCTGGCAGTAGCTATGACAGGCTCGCTTTTTTCGGCAGACGCTTGGAACAATATCACCTTTACCGCAGGAGAGATTAGAAAACCTGAACGCAATCTTCCTTTAGCATTAATTATTGGAACCGGTACTGTTCTCAGTATATACTTCCTTATCAACCTGATGTATGTTCATGTTTTGCCCTTTGAAGCAATCCAAAATGCGCCTTCCGATAGGGTTGGAACTGCATTCCTTCATGCCATACTCGGAGATACGGGGCTTTTTCTAATGGCTGGACTTATCATGCTTTCTACGTTTGGTTGCTTAAATGGTATTATTCTATCCTCTGCAAGAGTGTATTATGCAATGGCGCAAGATGGTTTATTCTTTAAAGGTGCTGCTCAATTAAATCGGCATGGTTCGCCTCGGTTTGCATTAATTATTCAGATGGTTTGGGCTTCGCTGCTTACGTTATCAGGCTCCTATTCAGATTTATTGAATTACGTTATGTTGGCAGTCTTACTCTTTTACATCATCACCATTTTCGCACTATTTAAACTAAGAAGTACCAAACCAGACATGCCGAGGCCTTACCGAGCCATCGGCTATCCGATAGTTCCCATCCTCTACATCACCTTGGCCGGGTTCGTTTGCCTGTCACTCTTAATCCTAAAACCCGAATACACTTGGCCGGGATTAGGAATTGTCGTTGCAGGAACTCCGGTGTATTTTTGGTTAGTAAAAAAGAATCAACCTCGATAAGCTTCATGCGTCATCAACCCCTTAATTCTGAACTTTTCGTTCACAATAGAAAAATGTTCACTTCGCGAATGCAGCCCAATAGCATTGCGATTTTCACTGCAGCACCTCAATACCCAAGAAACGGAGATGCTTCCTTGCCCTATCGTCCACATTCTGAACTGTATTGGCTTACTGGAATTCCTCAGGAAGAAACTTGCTTAATACTCTATCCGGATTGCCCCAACCCCGAGATGAGGGAAGTCCTTTTTCTCAAAGAAACCAATGAACATATTGCAGTTTGGGAGGGCCATAAATTTACTGTCCAAGAAGGCCGGCAATTAAGCGGGATATACAAGGTAAATTGGACAACTTCATTTGATAGTGTTTTCAGACAACTAATGAACTATGCGGACCATGTTTATCTAAACACAAATGAAAACGACAGATCTACATTCTTCGCAGACGGCGACATTCAGTTTGCACAACGGTGCAGAGAGCAGTTTCCTTTACATCAATACCACCGTTCAGCTACCATTCTGAGAGAAATCAGAAGCGCCAAACATGAAGAAGAAATCAAAGTGCTTAGGAAAGCTGTTTCCATTACTGAACAAGCTTTTTATGATGTACTGCGATTTATTGAACCGGGAAAAATGGAGTTTGAAGTGGAAGCTAAACTTATCCACAGAATCATCGCATCAGGAGGGAACGGATTTTCATTCGACCCGATAGTAGCTTCAGGTCCATCTGCTTGTGTTCTACACTACATCGAAAACAACAAAGAGTGCCTGGATGGTCATCTTATGTTGCTAGACTTCGGTACCGACTATGGCTATTACGCCGCTGATATGACCAGGTGTTTCCCCATTAATGGAACATTCAGCTTAAGGCAAAAAGAAGTGTATAACGCAGTACGAAATGTCATGAAGCAAGCTGTTAAACTGCTTCATACTGGAAACAGTCTGAACGACTATAACGTACAGTCTGCATTAATCATGGAGGAAGAGCTACTTAAGTTGGGCTTAATTACTCGGGAAGAGATAAAAAATCAGAACCCGGAATGGCCAGCATATAAAAAATACTTCATGCATGGAACTGGACATTTCCTTGGTATCGATACCCACGACATAGGCCGACGTTATGAAAAATTACCTGAAGGAGCGGTCGTTACCCTTGAACCAGGGATTTATATTCCAGAAGAGGGTCTAGGAATTCGCATCGAAAATGACATTCTGGTAACTGCAAATGGTCCTGTAGATTTAATGGAAGGTGTCGCTATTGAAACTGATGAAATTGAATCCATAATGAAAAGCCGATAAAACATCTACAGCCTTCCTCACTAAGGAAACCTAAACATCATCACTTGCTTATTGCATTAAAACGAGAAAAGGCCTGTAATTAAGTTACAGGCCTTTTCTCGTTTATAAAACTATCGGTTACTTCTTGCTTTTCGCTTTTGCACCTTTTCCTTTTGGGCTACCAACGCGAATCATTGCGCAACGGAATCCAAGGTCATCAGCACTTTCATTCTCATCCATAAAACGACGCGTTCCAGGGCTAAGCCAATACATCAAATCTCTCCAAGAACCGCCTTTGTAAACTCTAGATTTATTAGAGATAAGCGTGTTCTTTTCGTTATACATGCTCAAAGAGTCCAAATAATCCATTACATCAGGATTAGAATAACGCTTTGTATCAAGTTCTTTCACCAAACGACCAACACTGTCTTTTGACATTGCTCCGTCAGCATCTTTCTTCACAACTTCATACTTATTACCACGAAAGGTGTTGAAGTCTTCAGCATCTTGAAATGAAAGAGGACGGTACAAATCGAGTACCCACTCGTTAACATTTCCAGCCATATTATATAAACCGTAATCGTTAGCAGGGTAAGAAAAAATCTCAGCAGTTGGTGCAGCATTGTCATTCAATTTACCTGCAACTCCCATTAAGTCTCCACGGCCACGCTTAAAGTTTGCTACGATATCACCCTGTCTTTTTCCTCGTTTCGGATTGCGAGAAGAATGTCCGTTCCAAGGATACATTTTTCTATCTGAGACATTTTCACCAGCCGCATTTCCGATAAGACCCATTGCAGCGTATTCCCACTCAGCCTCCGTAGGAAGTCGGTAAGTAGGCAACGTGATACCATCTTCTTTCATCACTTTACGATTCTTCTGACCAGGAGCAAAGCTTTTAGGTTGCTTTTTGGTTTGAGGCTCATATAAGCCGGCATAGTAAGAATCGGTATTGAAGTTCTCCTGTCCTTGTTGGTTAGGGTTTTTCTTAATAAATCCTTTTTTGGCCAGAATTTCTTCGTTAACCCTGTCGGTTCTCCAAATACAATATTCGTTAGCCTGTTTCCAACTTACACCAACAACAGGATAAAAGTTGTAAGCGGGGTGACGATAGTAGTTTTCAACCAAAGGTTCGTTGAACGCAAGTTCACGACGCCAAACCGTAGTATCCGGAACAGCAGCTTGAACAACTTCTGGATTACTTTGACCGAAAACAAGTGATAACCAATACACATACTCACGGTAATGAACGTTGGCTACCTCTGATTCATCCATGTAAAAAGAAGCAATTGTTACACGACGTGGAATATTATCCTGTTCGAACGTAACATTTTGCTCTGTATTACCCATGGTAAAAGTACCACCTTCAATGAGAACCAAACCAGGACCAGTTTGCTGCTCCTTGTATTTTTTAACTTCAAAACCACCATTCTTCTTATTGTTATAAGCTTGGCCTGTTTTGGATGATTTTTTGACGTTAGGTTTTTTCCCAGACTTGCTGCAAGAAGCAACTAAGAGTCCGGAGACCAGTAACATCGAAAGGATGATGCGTGAGCGGTTCATTACCCTGTTTAAATATTTGAAATTGGAAACGCGAATTAACAGTTTAAATTAGAAAGTGGGGCATTTAATTTTTGCCATTTTACGTCCTTTCGAACGAACCACCTCATCAAAGACTAATCCCAGAGAGAATTCATGTGATCCTCTGGCTGCCTGATTAAGGGCAGAGAATATCACATCGTAACTATAACCAAAGCGAAAAGCACCGGTTTGAACCCCTACTAAGGCAATTAATGACCCTTCTGTGGTTCGATACCACAAACCGCCGACTAACGGACCACGAGTAGCATACATACCTAAATTAAGTTGCTGACTCTCCCCTTGACGCTGATAAATGATGTTTGGAGAAATGGTAAGTCCAGATTTTCTGAAGTTGCCCTTAACAGCCTCAATGTTCATTCCTGCATGCACCGTATATTTCATGAACAAAGGAGATTCTCCTCCTGGCAGCAACGATTGATTAGGCTGTGTAAGGTGGTGCAACGCAACACCAACGTAGTATTTCTCGCTGTACAACATAGTACCAGCAGAAAAATCGTACATGAGTCGATTGGTTTGACCGTTATTCGGAAGATTTAGGAGCTCTCCAGAAACCGGGCGAGCAATGCCAAAGCGAGGATCTAACTGATCTTCAAAAACAAACTGGTTCCAGTTAAGAGTCTTTTGAGAAAGAGAAAACTGGAATCCTGTCTTCAAATACAATTTACGATTGATTTTCAGACTGTTTGAGTAAATCAAACTTCCGCCTTGGTGAGTGTAAACATCACCACCGGACTGGTCTCGAAAAGCCTGAATTCCAACACCTCCGCTGAGTGCATCGAAATTTTGGTCATACGAGACCATGTAGGTACTGAAGTTACCTGCAAGGTTGCTGTACTGATTACGGTAGTTAGCCATGAATCTTGCTCCTCCATTAGATCCAGCCATCGCCGGATTCAGGTAAAGAGGATTGGCATAGAACTGCGAAAACATGGGGTCTTGTGCAGAAGCAATACCGCTGGCCATTAAGACCAGTAAAACTGTGAGTAGCTTTTTGAGCATCAAAGCAGAATTTGAGCTGTAAATTTTGGGAAGAAATTTGAATGCGACAAAATAAAAGGTTTTCAATTTTTGTTTCGCTTGTGGTTTTAACTTCTATTGACAGAAACACGAGGCATCTTTGTAACACATGAGTAAACGCAGTCTTCTTCTTTTGATTGTATGGCTAAAAGCTTTAACATCATTTGCTCAACAATCAGATAATCAATCATTTAGCTTCTATCCTAAATGGAAAGGTATCACTACACTTGCCTTATCTGAGGATGATAAACTAACCCGACTCACTGCCGAAGAGGCTTTGTTCGAGGGGAAGTTAAGGCAATTTCCGTATTTTCTTATTCCTATTTCAAATGGAATGCAGCCTCAAAATATTTTGGCCCGCTTCGAGGATCTTTCTCCAACAGAGGCTAAAACCCTTTCTGGTTTAGAAAATCAGGAAAACCAAAGCTGGAAACTCCTTGAAAACGGGTCATCGCTAGCACTTAAAGTAAGTGGTCTTAAAAAAGAGAATGGCTCCTGGAAGAAGTTGACTTCTTTCAGTTATCGGTTAGTCCCCATGGCTCAATCTCGTTCTTCTCAATCCAACTCTTTGAATTTTCCTAATCGTTCAGTTCTTGCAACCGGTAGTTGGTATAAGCTGGGAGTCAACCAATCCGGCATGTATAGAATTGACCAGACTTTACTCAATCAAATGGGGATTTCAAGTTCCTCAACTGACCCTCGGCAAATTCGGATTTTCACAAACAAAGGCGGAATGTTACCGGCACCAAACAACACTGACCGGATAACCGATCTTGTTGAGATACCCATTTTAGTAACAGGTGAGCAAGATGGCAAGTTTGATGCTGATGATCGGATAGTGTTTTATGCTGAAGGGCCTCATGCTTGGAAATTCCTAAATAACCGATTCCAGCATGACCTTAACTTGTATGATGATCGAAACTATGTTTTTCTTACAATTGGCCCCGGTAATGGCTTGAGAGTAGCCAATAAGCCTGTTTTAACTTCGCCTTCTGCGCAAGAGTTTGCTTCATTCGACGATTATCAATTTTATGAGAAGGAAGAAAGAAACTTTTTGAAAAGCGGTAGAAAGTGGTACGGAGAAGAATTTGACTTACAACTAAGCAGAAACTTCAGTTTCAACTTCCCGAATAGGGATTTAACTAAGCCTGTTTTGTTAAGTGCGGCATTAGTTGCAAGAAGTTATAGCTTCTCCAGTTCGTTTACCCTTGATTTCGGAGCTGGGCAACCACAATCCGTAACATTACCGGCTTTATTAACCGGCCCCTACGCTCCTGTTGGAGCAGAATCTACCAGTAATTTCACTTTTAATCCCACAGGCGATGGATTTACGGCTAATCTAAGATTCAACAAAAACGCCTCAACCTCAGTTGGTTGGCTTGATTTTTTTGAAGTCCAGGCCAGTAGAATCCTAAAACCTGTTGGAAACCAACTTACTTTCCGAGTAGCTGATGCACTCAATCACGATTTCGCTCGATTTACTATTCAGGATGCCGCAAACGGCTATAATGTTTGGGAAGTTAGCCAACCCTGGTCGATTGGAGCTATCCCCCTTTCAATCTCTGGAAGCCAGGCAAGTTTCACCGATAGCGGTAGAGCGATAAAAGAATATGTGCTTTGGCAAGGCACCGAGTTCGCAAAGCCTGATTACATAGGAAAGTTACAAAATCAGGATTTGCACGGCATCGCACAGGCAGACTATGTTATAGTTGGCCCATTGGCATTCATGTCTGCTATGAACAGGTTAGCTGAATTACACCGTCGGAAAAGCGGACTAACCGTTTCCGTA
The DNA here is from genome assembly GCA_943373175.1 of Chitinophaga pinensis. Classification (GTDB taxonomy): domain Bacteria; phylum Bacteroidota; class Bacteroidia; order UBA7662; family JAIXUI01; genus JAIXUI01. The sequence goes on from CALSBM010000015.1 coordinate 23,375, forward strand.
GCTTCTTTAGAAGCTATTTACAACGAGTTTTCTTCCGGAAGGCAGGACTTAACTGCTATACGCGATTTTGTTAGGACAATTTGGAAAAAGCAATCTAATCCAGATGCTCGGCCTAAAAATCTATTGCTTATGGGCAGAGCTTCTTATGATTTCAAAGACAGAGTTAAGAACAATACCAATTTTGTCCCGGGTTTTCAAAGCGAAAACTCTCTGGCTCCTTTGGCTACTTATTGTTCAGATGCCTATTTCGGCTTTATGGATGATTCGGAAGGCTTCTATGATGACCAAGCATTCGATCAAATTGACATTGGCATAGGAAGGTTACCGGTTACCAGCTTATTAATGGCAGAACAAATGGTTGATAAAGTAGATCGGTACTTATCCAATGCTAGTCTAACTGATGCACGAAACATGGTCAGCATGGTTACTGACGACGGAGACGGGAATTTGCATCTTGAGCAGACTGAGAGCTTGTCGATTCTCATTAAAACCAGGAATCCTTCCCTTAACATCGAGAAAATCTACCTCGACGCCTATAACCTTCAGTCGCTTCCAGGTGGAAATCGCTACCCAGCAGTAAATGCTGCGATAAACTCGAGGATGAGCAATGGCTCATTGCTAGTCAATTATGTTGGACATGGCGGTATCAACGGCTGGGCTGATGAGCGTGTCCTCACCATCCCCGATATTAATTCTTGGCAAAATCAATTTGGGATGCCCCTGTTTGTAACTGCCACTTGCGAATTTAGCCGCTTCGATGAGGCTGACCGACTTTCGGCAGGTGAACTTGTCCTATTGAACCCTAGCGGTGGCGCAATTGGTCTCTTGACTACCAGCAGGGTAACTTTCTCCGGCGACAACTTTGCCCTCAGTTCTCACTTATTCAACAATGTCATGTTCCAGAAGAGTAGTTCCGGAACAGGCCTCACATTCGGTGAGATTTTCAGAAGAACAGTCAATGCATCATTGTATTCTACCAATACCCGAAATTTCACCCTCCTTGGAGATCCAGCTCTTACATTACCACTTCCCTCTATTCAATCTTTAGCGCTTAAACTTAATGAAGTGACTATTGGCCGTGCTGCGGATACCATGAAGGCACTCTCTAAAGTAACTATTTCAGGGGAAATAAGGACTGGCGGAGGCAACCTTCTCAACGATTTCAATGGAATAATTTACCCAACTGTTTTTGATAAAGAAACTCTTGTTAGAACCCTTGGAAACTCTCGCGAAAGCGTTCCTACTACCTTCAAAGACCGATCAAGTATTCTCTTTAAGGGACGTGCCAGTGTAGTTAATGGCCGCTACAACTTTAGCTTTATTGTCCCCAAGGACATTGCCTACAACTATGGTTTTGGAAGAATTAGCCTTTATGCCTCTGAAGGCTCCGGTAGAGAAGCAAACGGTTATAACGATAGTGCCGTAGTAGGTGGTGCTGCTACTTCGTTTTTGTCCGATAATGTAGGCCCTCAAATCAGGTTGTTTCTCAACGACAACAAGTTTGTTTCAGGAGGTTTAGTCAACGACCAACCAGTACTTTTAGCGAAACTCTCCGACAGTTCCGGAATCAATACTGTTGGTAATGGAATAGGGCATGAAATCACCGCCATCATAAATCAAAATACTAACCAGCCTATCAACTTGAATCGGTTTTATCAATCCAAACTTGACGATTACAGAGAAGGCGAAGTGCGGTATCCGTTAAGTAAACTTGACCCAGGAACTTACTCACTAAGGTTAAAAGCGTGGGATGTTTACAATAATTCTTCTGAGGAACAAATTGAATTCACGGTAGCGGATGGGCAACAAATAAGAGTAAAAAACCTACTTAACTACCCCAACCCTTTTACTACCCAAACTCGTTTTCACTTTGACCACAATAGGCCCGGAATGCCATTGGAAGCCTCCATTCGAATACATTCCGTTAGTGGGCAATTAGTAAAAAGCATGAAAATGACTATTCAATCTAACGGCACCCACGATGACTCATTCGAATGGGATGGGTTTGATGAGTTTGGAGACCGGTTAGGGAGAGGGGTATATTTTTATACGCTACGATTACAATCTTCCGACGGTCAAAGCGTTCAAACGAGACAAAAATTGGTCCTCTTGAAATAACGATGGCCGTTATGTTATATTTACCCCGTTAACAGCTCTTTTTACATGACGCATTCCTTCCGAAAGCTCTTTTTTGGCCTTGCTGGAGCAACAGTTTTGGCGACTTCTACAGTTTCTGCACAAATCAATCCCGGTGATTTAGGCGGTGGAAACCGCCTTAATACCATCACCACTGCTGTGCCTTTTCTCATGATTTCTCCTGATGCCCGTTCAGGTGCCATGGGAGATGTAGGTGTGGCCACCAGTCCGGATGCATTTTCTATCCATTGGAATGCAGCAAAACTTGCTTTCCTAGAAGAAAAAACAGGGTTTTCTGCTTCTTACACCCCATGGTTAAGAAATCTAGTACCTGACATCAACCTCTTGTATGCTACTTTCAATTACAAGCTTGATAAACTACAGTCGTTTGGCTTAGCCTTGAAGTATTTCTCTCTGGGAGATATCAACTTCACTGATATGAATGGCACTAACATTGGCAGATTTAATCCCAACGAGTTTTCTATTGATGGTGCTTACAGCCGTAAACTGAGCGACAATTTTTCCGTTGGCATTGCAATGCGTTACATCTACAGCAACCTTGCAGGTGGTCTTGACCCTAACAACCAAACTACAGCAGGTACCGGTTTTGCAGGCGATATCTCGGTATTTTACAGAAAAGACATTAAGCTTTTCAAAACCCCGTTCGAATGGAGTTGGGGTGCAAATATTTCCAATATCGGCAACAAAATCCGATACACTCAAAGTGGCCAATCCAACTTTATCCCTGCTAATCTTCGTCTTGGTACCGGTCTGAAATATGATCTCGACAAGTACAATTCCGTTTCCTTCTTCTTAGAATTTAATAAACTACTTGTACCAACAAACCCGATTTATGCTCGCGATAATTCTGGAAGGTTTGTTTACGACAATAACAACAACCTTATTATTGAGCGTGGTGAAGACCCAAACCAAAAAGGGGTAATTGAAGGTGCTCTTAGCTCCTTTACCGACGCTCCTGATGGTTTCAAAGAAGAACTAAGAGAAATCAACACTTCATTTGGTGCTGAGTACTTGTATAATAAGATGTTTGCAGTACGTGCAGGATACTTCTACGAGCACCCAACTAAAGGTGGAAGACAATATGTGACCTTTGGCGCGGGTGTTAAATTCAACTCTTTCCAATTGCATCTCTCTTATTTGTTTCCAACCTTTCAATTGCAACGCAGCCCGCTTGAAAACACCTTACGGTTCTCGTTACAATTCGATTTAGGTGCATTTAAATCCACTAAAGACGCTTCTACTCCTTCTGGTGGAAGCACTCCATCTCAGTTCTAAGTCTTGGCATTACCGCCTTTCAGAATAGGATATGGATTTGATGTCCATCAGTTAGCTGAAGGACGAGAATTCTGGCTTGGAGGTGTAAAATTTGAGCATCCTACTGGCCCTTTAGGGCATTCTGATGCTGACGTTTTACTACATGCCATCTGCGATGCTCTTCTCGGTGCTCTGGCACTTGGAGATATTGGCCAACACTTTCCAGATACAGATGATTCTTTTAAAAACATCGACAGTAAAATTTTGTTGAAAAAAGTAGTCAGCTTAATCAAAGAAAAAGGGTACGAAATCGGAAACGTCGATGCTACGATTATTCTGGAAAGCCCTAAAGTGATGAAACGTTCCGATGAAATGAGATTAGTCATTGCTGGTTGCATGAATATTAGTCCTGAACAGGTAAGCTTAAAAGCAACCACCTCAGAGAAAATGGGGTATATCGGACGACAGGAAGGCTTGGCAGCTCATGCGGTGGTCTTAGTTTTTCAATCTTAATTTATGAAGTACACCCTACTTTTTACATCCTGTCTGGCCTTATGCCTGGGAAGTTGTGTTAGTAAAAAGAAATTTGACTCCCTTAACGAAGAGAAAAACAGCCTCTCTAAGGATAACCAAAAGCTCTTAGAACGCATAGATAGCCTTGGGTTTCAATCAATGGATCTCAAATCGCAACTTGGACAATGCCTGAAAATGGCTGATGCACTCCGAAAAGACAGTTTAGAATACACAGAACAACTTGCTCAGTTAAGAAAAAGCAATAAAGAGCAAAGTGCCAAAATGGCTGAACTAGTTAAAAACAGCCAATCAAGCTTAGCCGCTAATCAAAATGAAAATGCCAGGCTTTCAGCTCGTTTAAGAGCTACAGAAACTCAATTAGAGCAGAAAGCAAAAAATCTTGAAGAAAGAGAAAAGGAAACCGCAAGTTTGGCCAAAGAGCTTTCTGCTGCACGTAAGGATTTGGAAGCAAGAGAAAAAAAACTTAAAGAATTAGAAGCGGTATTAAGCCGAAAAGACTCTGTAGTTAATGCCTTACAACGAACCGTTACCAGAGCTTTAACCAGCTTTACTGGATCTGGATTGAATGTGACCAAGAAAAACGGCAAAATCTATGTTTCGCTATCTGAACAATTGTTGTTTGCCTCTGGCAGTCGTCAAGTGGAAGCTAGAGGAAAACTTGCTTTAAAGGAACTGGCCAAAGTGCTGGAAAATAGTCCAGATATTAATGTTATGGTAGAAGGTCATACTGATGATGTAGGTGAAACCTTTTACAACTGGGACTTAAGTGTTGAACGCGCAACGAGCATAGTCCGAATCCTTACCGAAGGAACTAAAATAGACCCGCTTAGAATTACTGCCTCCGGTAGGGGAAAGTTTAGCCCAATAGATCCTGCTAAGACCCCTGAAGCTCGGTCTAAGAACAGAAGAACTGAAATCATTCTGACTCCCAAACTCGACGACCTCTTTAGTATCATCGAATCAAATTGATATGCGTGCGTTGACTACCCTCATCCGACTTTTAGTTGGCCTTCTTTTTATCGTTTCCGGTTATGTTAAAATCAATGACCCTTTAGGGTTTGGATTTAAACTGGAGGAATACTGGGAAGTATTTGGCTTTCCTTGGCTAAGCCCTTATTCCACTGCGATGGCCTGGTCTGTTTGTTTGGCAGAAATTGCCCTCGGAATTGCTCTTTTAACTGGTTATAAAAAGAAAACCACCCTGTGGCTACTCAGCCTCATGATTGTTTTCTTCACCTTTCTCACTTTTTATTCTGCTTGGTTTAACAAAGTCACCGATTGTGGCTGTTTCGGAGATGCATTAAAACTCACCCCCTGGCAAAGTTTCAGCAAGGATGTAGTACTGTGTGTGCTCATTGGCTTGCTTTGGCTTGGAGAGCAACATTTGAATTCTTGGGGGAAACGTCCCGGAAAACCAGTTTTTTGGCTTAGCTTTCTTTTTGGTGTTTACGGGTTATGGTGTCTTTATGATTTGCCAGTTATTGATTTTACAGCCTATAAAAAAGGCAATAGTATCCCGGATTTAATGAAAGTGCCCGAAGGCGCTACTCTCGATAGTTTCTCAACAGTATTGGTGTATGAAAAAAATGGTCAAGAGAAAGAATTCAGTTTGGATAACTATCCTGCAGAAGACAGCACTTGGAAATGGAAAGACACTCGAAATATCCTAATTAGAAAAGGTTATGTTCCACCTATACACGACTTTAGCCTCGATGACCTTGACGGGAACGCCTACACTGAAGACTTTCTCATTGCAGATTATACCTTACTCATCGTGTGTCGAAAGCTCAAAGAAACTGACCTAATTCCGCTTCAAGCAGTAAATGCACTGTTTCCTTGGTCAGAAAGCAAAGGAATACGGGTGGCAGTAGTGAGCAATGCAACCAAGGAGGATGTTTTGGCATTTAAAAAACAACATCAACTGCAACTTCCGTTTTACGTTATGGATGGAACTACCATGAAAACGATGGTTCGCTCTAACCCTGGTTTACTCATGTTGAAAAAAGGGGTGATTGTTGGCAAATGGTCTGAAAACAGATGGCCTTCACAAACCGAGATTGAAAGTCTGATGGCTAAGTAAAATGCCACTGTTTTTGGTTGGAATGCCCGGTTGCGGCAAAAGCACACTGGCCAAATTACTAGCATCTGAGCTTCAATGGCCGATACGAAGCTCTGACGAAGATATTGTTAGACAAGAAAGCCGCAGTATCTCCTCCATTTTTTCTACTTCTGGAGAACAATATTTCCGAAATCTTGAAGCAGATTGGTTCTATAATCTCCCTCCTTGGGGAGAATTCATCGCCGATACCGGAGGAGGGCTTCCATGCCATCACCATTTAATGCTTGGAATACGAAGCCGCGGCCCTTCTGTTTATTTGAATACTTCCTCCAAAACCATTCTTGATAGATTAAATCAACGAGGAATTTTGCCAGCAACTCTAGCTCAGCCGAACCTTGACGCTATTGAAATTATGCTTGCTAACAGACAGCCTTTCTATAGACTTGCCGATTTTCATTTGAATGCTGACGAGGAAACACCTGAAACACTCTGTTATAGTATAATCCGGTACTTTGAATTGAAATGAACATTGGAACTGACATTGAAACTGCAATTGCAGTTCTGCAATCCGGTAATCTTGTTGCTATTCCAACCGAAACAGTTTATGGGTTAGCAGGCAATGCTTTAAATGCGTTTACTGTAAGCCGAATTTTTGAAGTGAAGGATCGGCCATTTTTCGATCCGCTAATTATTCATATCCCACATTTTAGCAGCATAGCACAATATGCTGAAATGCCGTTTCCTGGCGATTTGCGGCTTTTAGAAAAGGTATGGCCGGGCCCTCTCACCTACCTCGCTCCCAAAAAAAACATAATCCCGGATTTGGTTACGGCAGGAAGTCCTTTGGTTGCATTAAGAGTTCCCAACCAACCCCTCACCCTCCAATTGTTGCAAAAAATAGACTTCCCTCTAGCTGCACCAAGTGCAAACCCGTTCGGCTATGTAAGTCCAACATGCGCCTCACATGTTGCCAATCAGCTTGGTGGAAAAATCGAGTACATCCTCGACGGAGGAGAATGTTCCATCGGGATTGAAAGCACTATCGTAGGTAGAATCGAGGGAAAATTGGTCGTCTTTCGCCTGGGAGGGTTAAGTCTGGAAGAATTAGAAGACCTGAGCATGGAAAAAGTTGCAGAAGTACGCAGGTCAAGTAGTAAGCCCGATGCGCCTGGCATGTTGAGCCTGCATTACGCTCCGCACTGTAAGCTCTATGTATTAGAATCTCCTATTCCTTTAGCCCAAAATATCGATACTGAAGAAACGGCCTGGCTTGGCTTTGGCACTTTACCCGACATGCTTAGTAATAAGGCAAAAGTGCTGTGGCTGTCAAAATCTGGGGATACGAATGAGGCGGCTCGGAATGTCTTTCGAGTACTTCGCCAGTTGGATGAACAAGGATTTCAGCGTGCTCATGTGCTACTTCTACCCGAAGAAGGCTTAGGAAGAGCCGTCAATGACAGGTTAATTCGAGCTGCAGCAAAACGTAACTAAGGCAATACAATCTTAAGAATCGATATTGGCTGTCCTATTGCTCCGACCCGGAGTAAGTAAACTCCACTTAGCCCATTTTCTAATTCAATAGATTGCTCTCCCTTAAGTAAGGTAGTTGAATACACTTTTCTTCCTTGTAAATCGTATAATTCAACTGGGGTAGGTTCTTCTACTAAATAGTGTACTCTCTTTGAACCTGCTTCATGCCAAAATCGGTTGCCGGCCTTAACAACAGGCACTCCTACAGGCCACAATCGGGCAATATCTCGGTATGTAACCCTGTTGGCCACAAAGGTATTACCCTGTTCTGTTCCCTGGACTTCTAATAAGGGGAGTTTGTGACCATTGGCTATCCAGCGTATTTCGTAACGATTATTGGGAAAGCCGAATGAAAAAGGCACTGGTTGGCTTATAGTAAGGCTATCGTTGGCAATAATGGTGCTTTTAACTCTTAAGCATGAATATGTGCCATAAGGAGTGGTAATGTTTCCCCATCCATCTACTTTATTCAACCGATATCCTTTGCTTTTATAAGTACCTAATGTTGGAATGTTCAAGGAAACCGCGAAGGTGGTACTGTCGAAATCATTGTAGTTAAGGGGAAACGTATATTGTTCATCCGGGTCGGAATAATCTGCTGCAAGTGGAATTCCGTTAACTGAAACTCCGAGGCCTTCAGCCGTAAATTTTTGAGCTGTTCTTCTATAGAAGTTATAAACGTTCTTAAAGGTGAATGCTCCGAATCCCCCAAGAGAGTCGGAAATTTTGTTTCCATAAGTGTTTAGGAAGTAAAAGCCATAAGGTGTTGAAAATGAGCTTACATACTTGACTACTTCTTGAGCATTGGGTTGAAGAGTACTAAAATCCCAATTAAAATTAGCTCCTGTCTGGTTGTAATTCAGGCTGTTAGCAAGGGGAGTTGCAATACTCATTCTAATTGTGTCATTCACAACCGGCATATCTGTTTGAGTAATGGTGATTTGAGCCTTTAATCCCGTAGAAGTTGAAATCAACAAAAGCATCAGCGTCCACAATTTTTTCATTTCCTTAACCTTTTTGGAGAGGGAAGTTAAGCAATATCCCCCGCTATTAATGTTAATTTCAGCCTGCTAAAAGATATGATTAAGCGCCTATTCTCACTGTTGGCAATTTTGCCATTAATCCTCTCCTGTTCCGCTACTGACAGTACGAAAGTAGCAGGGGTTCTGGCACCTGATGATCACCACCGTCAGGTTGCTATGCTAACTGCCCAAATCCTTAAAAGCAACCATTATGCAAAGCCAGTATTCAACGACAGCCTCTCGGCACATGTATGGTTAGAATTTCTGAAAAACGTTGATTTCGCGAAAGCTTTCCTTTTAAAGGAAGATGTTAATCGTTTTGCCGCTTACCAATATCAATTAGATGATATGCTTCAACAAGGGGACAACCAGGCTGCGTTTGATTTATACAACACTTATCTTAAGAGAAGTTTAGATCGAATTCAGAAGGTTTACACCCTATTAAAGGATTCATTCGATTATTCAAAAATTGATTCTTTTCAAGTAAACCGTGAAAAAGCCAATTGGTTCGCCGACAACAAAGAGGCAGATGCTTACTGGAAAAGAAGAATTATGTACGAGTGTCTTGCTTATCAGGTAAACGGAACGGACTGGAAAACGGCCTCTGGCAACATCGAAAAGCGGTACAAAAACTACGAAAAGCAGCTTTCCAAAGTAAAAAGTCAGGATGTTTTTGACATCTGGATGAACTCATTTACTGAAGTAGTTGATCCACATACTGCTTATATGTCTCCACGTAGAAGCGAAGATTTCAACATCAACATGAGCCTTTCCTTAGAAGGCATCGGCGCTACACTTCAAACCGATAATGACTATACCGTGATTCGGGATTTGGTTAAAGGAGGCCCAGCAGAAAAAAGCAAGTTGTTGAAGATAGGCGATCGAATTGTAGCCGTTGGCCAAGGAGATCAAGGTGATTATCTTGATGTTGTGGGTTGGAGAATCGACGATGTGATTCAGCATATCCGAGGAAAGCGTGGCACAACTGTTCGTTTAAGTATTCTTCCGGCTGATGAAACCAATGCCTCAAAAACTAAGGTTGTTACCTTGATTCGAGACAAAATCAAATTAGAAGAACAAGCCGCTAAAGGGGAAGTTCAAGAGTTCAAGCGTGGCAAAAAATCATATAAACTTGGCGTTATCAAACTTCCAACCTTCTATTTGGATTTTGCCGGAATGAACCGAGGAGACAAAGATTATAAAAGCACAACCTCCGATGTTCGCAAACTGTTAGATGGTTTCAGAAACCAGAAAGTTGATGCAGTTATCGTAGATTTAAGAAACAATGGCGGAGGTTCATTGCTCGAAGCTGTTCAGATGACTGGTTTGTTCATTGACAAAGGGCCGGTTGTTCAGGTTCGGAATACGGATGGCAGCACTTCGGTTGAATCAGACCAAACTTCAGGTGCTAGCTGGGATGGCCCACTCGCCGTAATGGTAAATCGTTTTAGTGCTTCGGCAAGCGAGATTTTCGCGGCTGCTATTCAGGATTACGGTAGAGGAATTATAATCGGAGAAAACACCTTCGGAAAAGGCACTGTTCAAAACTTGCTCAACATGGATCAGTTTGTCAGCAGTGGCAAAGGAGGACAATTGAAACTTACTATCGCCAAGTTTTATCGAATCAACGGTGGAAGCACCCAGCTCAAAGGAGTTTCTCCCGATGTGGAAATCGCAGGAATGTTTGACGAAAGTGTTTATGGTGAAGCGGCAAGTTTATATGCCCTGAAATGGGATAAAATACAACCTGCCGGTTTCTCCCTGTCTCGGAATGTAAACACAGATTTAATCCAAGAGCTAACTTCCGCACAAAAAGAGCGTGCGGCAAAGGATCTTGCTTATGTAAACCTTCAGGAAGAAATCGATGAAAGCCGATCAAATCGCTCTAAGTCCTTTGTTACACTGAACAAGGCACTTATGAAGGAAGAGAATGAAGCTGCCGAAGCAAGAAGAAAAATGCGAAAAACACGTATCGGTGAAACCGCAGCTACTGATAAAGCAAGCGATAAAAAGGACAAGAAGGGTGACGAGGAAGTAGAAGAAGTTCCTTTGTATGAAAAATCTGACCTTTACTTCAAAGCAAGCCGCGATATTGTGGCCGATATGCTTCAACGTAAATCCTAACCACCACTTTACCTACTATGTCGCAATCTGATCCTATCTGGCACCTGCTGGGCCTTCGTTACAAGTCGCACCCCTGGCATGGAGTTTCACCCGGTGAGAATCTTCCTCAAGAAGTTACTTCCTTCATTGAAATTGTGCCATCAGACACCATCAAGTATGAGATAGATAAAACAACTGGCTATCTCATGATTGACCGCCCTCAGAAGTTTTCCAATATCATCCCTGCGCTATATGGTTTTGTGCCGAAAACTTACTGTGCCGAATCTGTAGCAGAATTCTGTATGTCGAAAACTGGCAGAACCGAAATCAAAGGAGATGGCGACCCGCTGGATATTTGTGTACTCACCGAACGGATCGTTTCTCATGGCGATATTCTTGTTTCCGCTGTTCCTATCGGCGGCTTCCGAATGATAGATTCCGGGGAAGCCGACGATAAAATTATTGCTGTTCTTAAAGGAGACTCGCTTTATGAACAGTATCAGGATGTTCATGAAGTACCTCCAGCAGTTATCAAAAGGCTCGAACATTACTTCCTAACCTATAAGCAAAAACCGGGTGAGGCTGTAAAAAAGATTGAGATTACTCACACTTACGGGCGCGAAGAAGCTTATGAGGTAATCCGACGCTCTTTAGCAGATTATGATAAGCGTTTCGGGCATCTTGAGCAATTGTTATCCGCCGCCTTACGAGGTTAACGCTTTTACTATTCAACGAAAAAGGGCCAATTAAGGCCCTTTTTCGTTTTCTAACATACTTATTAAGGAATCACTACCAAACTCTGACGATGAGCCCGGTTTCCATGGAACAACAGTACTTGGTAAAGCCCGGGAGCAAGATCAGGAATCGAAATCTGAGCTTTTCCAGTTTTCTCATCTTGTGGGTAAAGATTCACACTCCAAATTACCCTTCCTTGCATATCCAGAATTTGAGCATTGAGCTTCTCTTCCTTAATGTCTTTTAAATCGAATTCAGCAAAAACCGACTGATATGCCTTAACCGGATTGGGGTAAAGTTTGAAACTGGGTAGCCCTTCATTTCCAACAGCGGTTACGTTTCCAAGATTAAAACAAACAGTATCGTTAGTGGCATTCGAATCCGCAGGCATATTAGCCCAAACACAGAAATTAGAACCGGAAGGCAGCCCAATAGGACTCATAGGAATGGTGAAAGTAAACAAGAGAGAGTCGCCAGGATTAATCGGACTTCCGGTATAAATCTGAGAAACCGGATTTCTGCTTCCAACCCGATAACCTAATACAAATCCGGAAGCTTGGGTATTGCCAATATTTTTCAACCAGATACTCACGGGAGTATTGGTGGTAGGCATAACTCCAGCCTGTGGAGAGGTAACGATAGGAACGCTTAAATCATTAACACTAATACGCTCTACATCAAGACCCATCAAAAAATCTTCCTGATCACGGGCACGATAATCAGCCCAAAAACCTGCTAAAATTTCAAAGGTTCGCCCTGAAATAGGTGAAGTAGTGTCTCTTGCAAGTGTAATGTTTGCTCCACGCATGTCCCACATAAGATAAACACCGCCAGATTGGAGCACTATTCCTGGCGAACTCAGCGGAACAACCGTGTATGTGCCTGCCAGTACTTGAGCACCCGGAACATTAACTGAATCGAGCAATGTTCCCGGCCCCCCATTTGGCCCATCATCCTTGTAAATCAATGCAGTAAAGCCCGCACCTCCTGTATTATTGGTATGAAAAAATCGGCTACCCAACACTTTCGCAGGGTAAAACGAAGGTTTAATGTATATGGCTATTCCTCCCAATCCTCCTGCCCAATTCAACCCTACACCATTCGGTGAACCATCGCTATAATCCCAACGTACTGGAGTGCTGTTAGTATCAACCGCCACCAACTTTAACCGTTTATGGTTGTTGCTGGTAACCATATCTCCTGTTATGCCTCCCACGGTAGTGCTGAAAACAAAAGCACCCGGAGTTGTTGCCGCCCAAGGAGTTGGGAACGTGATGACCGTATCAACACCGGGAGAAAGACTTGCGATAGCAACATTTCCTAAGTTAACGACATTCGCTCCCTGACTAATTTGTCCAGTTACGTTGAAATTGCTCAGCATTTGATTGCCATAATTTCGAACAACGGTAGAAAACGAAGAGGATATCCCGTTTACGTTTACAAAGCGAGCCCCATTCTTACTATTGTCGTTGTATCGAATACCCGCATCGGTTACCGCGTAGGTTACAACCGGAGGGTAATAAAACTTGATACAAAAGTTATTCACCGGATACGCATTGCGCAACGCCTGCAAGCCAAGGTTTCCGGTAATGTTCTCTATTCCAATAGAAATGTCATTCCCCTGAGTAATGCCGGTCATACTCAAATAGTTAAAAGTGATGGACTTGTCGGCTCTGTTCAAGATAATCTGGAAACTGTTGCTTCCGGTAAATCCTGTTGTTTGACTCCAGTATGGCGCATTAATCCAGCTAATGCAGATGCTGTCGCCAGAAACTTTGTAATAGCAGAGTCCGTTGTTGCCCACTCCTTGAAAATTCAAGTCTGAAAGCAAGGGAGCGATAAAGTCGTTGATTCCGGTTGGAAGGGGAATGTTTGGAAAAGGGGATGCAATGTTTCCACTGTTGAACGAAATATATCCATTAGAGCCTATCCATAAAAACTCAGGCTGGTACCAGTAAAACTGAAAACCACCTCCAATAGCGAAAGGGCCTACCACGTTATCGTCAGCCAAACCAGTAACCGGAGTTCCTGTTGTAGCGATATCCCACCAAGCAAACACTGGCCCACCCGGCTCATTAGAATCCTTCCAAGTGTAGCCATAAGCATCAGGGCCGCCGGAGCCGGCGGATGCAACAAAGCTCAATTGAACGAGAACACCGATGATTAGTAGAAACTTTTTCATAGACAACCATTTTGTACATTAAATATAATCAAATACTTGGAGACCGTGGTGCTCTTAGGCTATCACAAAGAGTATGATGAACCCCAACAAAAACACCCTGCGAAGCGAAACCGCCAGCCTGCCAATGGGACTGTTGCTTGTTACCGTCAGCGTTCTCCCAACGAAACTAATCCTCAATAGTAAGGCGGATATTTAAGCAAGTTGGAGAATATCTGGGGCAAACAACCAAAACTATCTTCTCAAAAAACAATTGCCGCCTATACCAATAGTTGGTATATTTGATCAAAACAATTGGTATGGCAAAGAACACATCAATCCTACTTGGAGATTACTTTGACAAGTTTATAAATAGCCAAGTCCAGTCTGGACGCTATTCGTCGGCTTCTGAAGTGATAAGAGCTGCATTGCGAATGTTTGAAATAGAAGAGAACAAGAAAAAGGAACTTATCAAAGAATTGGAAATCGGCGAAAAATCTGGTTTTAATGAAGACTTAGTCAAAAGTGATTTTATGGAAGGCCTTCACAAGAAATACTTAAAGAGTGAAAAATAAATTAAGTAGAAAGGCAGAAGAATATCTAGAAGAAATTTGGCTTTACACTTTTGAAAAATGGTCGAAAGAACAAGCGGATAGATACTTGAATCTTATTATCGATGAGATTGAATTTTTAACCACTAACCCGAAAACTGGACAAGATTGTGATCACATCCGAAAAGATTATCGTTACTCAAAAGTAAAATCACATTTAATCTTCTATAAGTATAAAAAAACAGAAGATGTAATTGAGATTATCAGAATACTTCATGAAAGAATAGATTTAGAAAATTGAATAAATGAATAAAACTGGCAGCGCATTACATTCATCCGAGTAGGCGAAAGCCCGTGTAACAAAAGCCGCTGAACTAGGATTTTGCCTGGGGCTTTTGCATTAAGAAGCGGTAGGCGGCAAATGGAAAGAACTACAATTATAGACTATTCCGGAACCACACAGCCACGCTTCCACCAAAACCACGGAAGGCTATACACCACTCACCAAAAGAGGCGAAGAAAAGTTGAAAAGTCCTTAAGATTTTTTGGAAGGAATTTGAGAAAAAACGATATTGCGCCAAAAGAAGAAAAACGCACCACTTCATCATTAACAACGGATAACATACTAATAATGTGCTTAATAGGCCACATTCGCACGAAAGCGAACTATTAGCAATGCGTGATTCATCCCCACACGGCCTATATCACGCAGGAGTGCTCATATTAGGGTGTTGGTGGCAAGCGTAGCGGAAGACACAACCATCGATGACAAAGACAAGCATTAATAAAATATTGACCTATTGTATTGCGACAATTTGGATTGCAAACGGACTTTTTTGTAAGGTTCTAAATCTTGTTCCTAGACACGAACAAATTGTTGCAAGAATATTAGGTGCCGACTATTCTCGACCACTGACAATTATAATCGGACTTTCAGAAATCATCATGGCTGTTTGGATTTTAAGTGGCTATAAGACAAAGTTAAATGCTATTGCACAAATAACTATAGTTGCGACAATGAACACACTTGAATTTATACTTGTTCCCGACTTGTTGCTTTGGGGGAAATTAAATTCATTGTTTGCATCTATTTTTATTTTAGTTGTTTACTTAAACGAATTTTATCTTAATAAAAAACAACTCAAATAACTCGATGCTTTCATTTCTAAAAGACCACCCATTTGCAGTTGAAGCGTATTTTGAAAGTTCGCTAGTTTTGACTTTTGCAGTTCCAAAAGAACAATTACAAAATCATATTCCAGAATGTTTGCAGCTTGACACATTTCATGACAAATGGGCTTTTGTTGCAGTTGCAATGGTTCAAACTAAAGACTTGCGACCAAAAGGTTTTCCGAAATTTATGGGTAACGACTTTTTTCTAATAGGTTATCGTGTTTTTGTACGCTACACAAATAATGCGGGTAAAAGTTTACGTGGTTTGTATATTCTGAGGTCAGAAACAGACAAAACGAAAATGAAATTTTTTGGAAACATATTTACACATTACAACTACACCACAACGGACATAAAACAAGTTGAAAAACAAAACACAAAAGATATATCCTCGAATAAATCAAAGTTCAAAATCACAATAGACAAGACGGAAGAACAGATTTCTTTGCCTGAACATTCCCCTTTTGTAGACTGGAAGGAAGCAAGAAGATTTGCTGGACCTTTGCCTTTTACATTTACATATAACAAAGAAACCAAAGAAGTTTTAATCATTGAAGGGGTAAGACAAAACTGGACACCAAATCCAGTCAAAGTTATTGATTACAATTTCGATTTTTTAAATACTCTAAAACTTGAAAATCCATTATTGGCAAATGCTTTCATTATTAAAAACATTCCATACTATTGGAAAAAAGGCAAAATTGAACTATGGAAATAGAGAGACGAAATTTTCAAGGAGTATTAAATATTTTAAGCTTCAACCGACACTTTTATATTCTTGGGTTCATTGCTTTGGCATTAATTATAGGGAGTAAATTTATTTTCAATTGGCATAATGGCTTGTTTTGGGTGGTTATTTTGACATTCATTTATGGATTAATAATGCCGTTATTTGTTTCTGCCTATGTTTATGATTTCTCTGGCTTTTATAATTTTGACTGGTTAAAGAAAATGAAAATAGATGATACAAAAGACAAATTCAATTTGAACATCAACGCAGGCTTTGACGAAACAAGTTTTATTATAGAAAGTATTTTGCCTAATTCCAAACTGCAAGTGTATGACTTCTATAACGCCAAACAGCATACAGAACCAGCAATTATCCGAGCAAGAAAGGTTAGTTTGTTTTATCCAAATACACAACAAATCAATTCAAATTCAATTCCATTAAATGACAATTCGGTTGACAACATCTTTTTACTATCAGCAATTCACGAAATTCGTAGACAAGATGAAAAAGTACAATTTTTAAAAGAATGTCGCAGAGTTTGTAAGCCAAACGGCAATGTGATTATGGTGGAACATTTGCGAGATTTTCCAAACTTTGTAGCATTTACAATCGGTTTTACGCATTTTTTCTCAAAAGCAACTTGGAAAAAAGCATTTAAAGAAGCCGGGTTTACATCATTTAAAGAAACAAAGTTTACACCTTTTATGTCAATCTTTAATTGCAACTAATGGAAATACAATTTAAAATAACTGGTGTCTTATTAATTGCTTTGGCATTGGTTCATATTGTCTTTCCAAAGTACTTTAACTGGGACAAAGAACTTAAATCTTTGAGTTTAATCAATCGACAAATGATGACAGTACATACATTTTTCATATCATTTACAGTATTACTTATGGGTTTACTTTGCTTGACATCTTCTGCCGAACTAATTGAAACCAATTTTGGCAAAAAAATATCACTTGGACTTGGAGTATTCTGGACTGTTAGACTTGTCATTCAGTTTTTTGGTTACTCGACTGAACTTTGGAAAGGAAAGAAATTTGAAACATTTATGCACATAATATTTTCGTTACTTTGGACATATTTAAGTATCATATTTTTGACAACATATTTTAATTGACAACAACAAGAAACATAGCGGACAGAAGAACGCCAGCACCTAACATCCGTCCAAGCAGCCTCAGCCCCTGATACCAAAAGCCCCAGAACAAGGATTCTTGTCTGGAGCTTTTGCATTACGCGGTGTTGCCCGGCACTTGCAGTGAGATTGTAAACGTATTCAAAGAAACAATACCGTTGCAACCTATTCCGAAACCACAAAGCCTCGCTTCCACCAAAACCATCGAAGTCTATACACCGCTCACCAAAAGAGGCGAAGAAAAGTTGAAAAGTCCTTTGGAATTTTTGGAAGGGGTTTGAGAAAAAACGATATTGCAACAAGAGACAAAAAACTCTCCTCTACCTCATTTAAAATGGATAACATCCTAATAATGAACACCATAGGCCACCTTCGCACGAAAGCGAACTACGCGCAATGAGTGATACATCCCCGCACGGCATATATCAAGCAAGAGTTCGCATATTTAGGATGTTATGCGTAACTTTTAGACAACGACTACACATTGAAGAAACTACTTAAAATAATCTTAATAGTTTTGGCAATACTTTCCGTTGCGAACTTCTTACTTAACAAATTTTTCTTTAAGTCCGACCTTGACCGAGAACCCGAGTTGACAGACCTTAAAGAAAGTACCTTTGAATTTTCATCAACCAAGCCATTTTATTTCAAAGTTGACAACAATTTATACTATTCGGCAGACGGAAAACTTGACTATTCAAGAAAACCAATTTGGGAAGGAGAAATTGAAGAGGCATACATTTCCCCAAATAGCAAGTATGCTTTAATCTATTTTGACAACGACATGAATCTTATTGACAGTAATGGAAAAGTAATCTTCAAAATTGACGACTGCACTGATTTAATTGCTGTTGAAAAAGACAAGAAATCGGGACGCTTTAATAGCTCCGAAGTTCAATGGAGTAAAAATTCAGATTTCTTTTTAATATCTCAAGACAAAATTTGGGACAAAAATTTCAGCAAGAAAAATAAATCAAGCATTTACAAGTATTCAATCGCAGACAATTCTTTCAAAACATTCATAGACCTTGATGAAGAACTACAAGGCGACTTTGTATTAAGCCAAAATGAAAAATATATCTATTACGAATTTGCAACGACAAATGGAGATTTGGCATTTAAAAAAATCGACCTAACAAATCATAAAATTATTTCTGAACACTATCAAGACGACAGTTTAAAATTAACAAACATTAGTGCAGAAAGTGTTTTCATTAACTACAACAAATTCAAAGACAATTTTCAAGGCAATAGTTTTGACCTGAAAAGTATAATTACAACAGCAAGGACAGGTGATATAGGACTTTACTACAAAGACAACGACACGACTGTAAAACTTTTAAGCGGAACTTGGGGTTATGGAGCATTTAAAGGAAATAATTTTGACTACTTTGACAATGGTTTTTATTTATGCGGCAATAAATATTTTATCGCAAACATTTCTGCTAAAAACTTTTCTGGACAGCTGGTTATCGACACAAAAGCATATAAAATAATGAAATTGGCAAAGAAGACAGAGTTTTATTTCAATGTAAATTCAACCGACTGCAACGACTTTGTTTTTCGGTATGAAATAGAACCGAATGTTAAATTTGCGACATCGGTTAGTTTGGAAACTGAAGGACGGAAATAAAGCTACGCCCAACATCCGTCCGAGCAGCCTCAACCCCTAGAACCAAAAGCCACAGAACAAGAATTCTTGCCTGGGGCTTTTGCATTACACGGTGTTGACCCGCACTTGCAGTGAGTTAGTAAACGCATTCAAAGAAACAATCCCGTTGCAACCTATTCCGAAACCACAAAGCCACGCTTCCACCAAAACCACCGAAGTCTATACACCGCTCACCAAAAGAGGCGAAGAAAAGTTGAAAAGTCCTTTGGATTTTTTGGAGAGGATTTGAGAAAAAACGATATTGCAATTAGAGACAAAACGCTCCTCTACTTTCTTCAAAATAGATAACATACTAATAATGCGCTCAATAGGCCACCTTCGCACGAAAGCGAACTATGCGCAATGCGTAATACATCCCCACGCGGCCTATATCACGCAAGAGTGAGCAAATTAGGATGTTGGTGGCTATTTTAAGAAACAACTATAAAACTAACTTTCACAACTAAGTTCCATTTGAGAAGAACCCCACTGTTCCATTACATCAATAACAGGTAGAAGGGAAAGCCCTAAGTCCGTCAAAGAATACTCTACTCGTGGCGGAATTTCAGCAAAAACAATACGATGCAAAATATTGTCATCTTCCAATTCTCTTAGTTGATTAACCAACATCTGTTTGCTAATATCAGGAATTGCCTTTTGCAACATTGAAAAACGGTTGCACCCTTTCCTTATCAAGTGAATAAGGACAGGTTTCCATTTGCCCCCAATGCGATTAAGGCAGTAGGTAACAGGACAGTTATTAGGATTGAAATCTTTGTTTTTTCGCATAAGCATTGAAATCTCTTGTTTTTTGTAGTTAGTCTAAATAAATAGACTATACTATATTTAAAGACAAAGGTAGTAGTTTGTGTCACTTTTTAAAATCTCAATCATTTTCTTCATGACAATTCAAGAAGTTAAACAATTTGTTCAAGGTGGGGAGTGGACAAGCATTACACCCGAACTTCGTCCTTTTGAGGATAGACTTGGCACAGGCAAGATAGAGCCTTTTTACGTGCAACGCAATTTTCAATACTTTCCAGAAGACCGCTTTGAAGGAAGTATCGTTAGTTCGGCTGACCCTTATGGTAAAATGCCTGTGGTTAAATTTACATTCAAAGGACACACTTTTTGGGGCGAGGCACACCCAATAGCCGATGGTGCTTTTGAAATAGATTATATCCTTGATGAAGGTTTTGAAGTAACACCTTTGCACCCAATGTTTGCCGACCAACTCAATTCCGCACCTGTAGCAGGGCTAAACACTTGGGAAGTAGGCGTAACCCAAGACATTAAAGGCAAAGAATTTCCTTTGTTTGGGGTAAAAGAAGGGCAAATCGTCGGTGACTATGACCTAATCTACATTTTTCAAGATATGCTTTTTATGGGTAGCAAGCACGTTGATGGTCGTGGTTTTGACAAACCCGAAAACCGTCCTACCAATTTGCAAGTGCCTATTGTTCGCAAAAAGTAAGTAGCCAAAACAAAATTGTGAGGAAGAAAGAGGAAAACTTGTTCCGTTGATTGACCTCAATAAATGAGAAGGCAAAACCACATGTAGGCCGACTTGCCCCGAAAAAGGAATTAAACTAGTCAAAACAAATTAAATCAATTTCAAAATGAAAGGAATCATAAGAGTAAAAGCAGGCAAGGATTTTTCCACTATGCTTGTGCAGGAAATCCCAAGCCCCACCCTACAATCGGGTGAAGTAAAGGTTAAAATGGCATCAAGTCGTATTAATCCTGTAGATATGGACTTGATGAAAGGGCTCCCTACTTTGAAGTATAAAAAGCCTCAAATCGGAGGCATAGACGGGGCAGGTACGATTAGCGAAATCGGGCAAAATGTGCGTGATTTTCAAGTCGGAGATAAAGTATTTTTTTATAGAAAATTTAGCGATATTGGTACTTGGGCAGAAGAAATCACTATCCACACTAACTATATTTCCAAAATTCCCACACATCTCACGCCTCAACAAGCAGGTACTATTGCCTTGCCTTTGCTTACGGCTTATGATAGTCTGCAACAATTTGGGGCTAAAAAGGGTGAAAAAATACTCATTCACGGTGCAGGCGGTGGCGTAGGATTTTTAGCTGTTCAAATAGCCAAAAGTATAGGATTAGAAGTCATCGGGACAGCAAGTGGAAAAGATATTGACGAACTGAAAAACGTAGGTATTGACCGAGTGATTGACTATCGCAAAGAACAGTTTGCGAATGTGCTAAAAAAAGGAGAAGTTAACTATATTTTTGACCTTTTGGGAAAAGATATTTTGTTGCAGTCCATTGATTTACAACCTAAAAAAATTGTTTCGGTGCATTACGTTGTACCTGAAAAGATGAGCAAGGCAGGTGTAAATTTACCCGCTATTTTGAAATGGATTTTGTCGCTTACTATGACAAAGTTTCGCAAAAGAGCCAAAAGAAACGGGGTAGAACTTATAGGGCAGGTTACAGGGGGAAACGGACAACTTTTGGGAGTAGTAAGCCGTTTAGCCACTGAGAAAAAATTTATTGTTCGTGAAGTGCCAACTGTTCAGCTAAATGAAATTGAGCAAAGGGGTTTAACGAAGACAGATGTAGGGAAAGGAATACTTTTCGGGTAAAAAAGAAGCCACGAATATTGTTTTTATGAAAAGGGGCAAAATTGCTAAATTGGGGCTAAGGTGCTTTTGTGGCTCTTGTGGTAAATTAAGCTTTTATGCCATTAATCCCCTTTTTTCATAAATACATTTCCGTTATGTGCCATGCTCCTTTTACTTCGGCTTAAATATGAAAATGAAATAACTTACCTTTGAAATCATGAAACTGATTGATGACAACAAAGAAAAGCTCTTTGAACTTTGTGATAGACACAAGGTCAAGGAGTTATATCTATTTGGATCAATTCTAACAGATCGCTTTATCGTCTCAAGCGATATTGATGTCTTAGTTCAGTTTAGCGATATCGAACTCGAAAAGTACTTTGATAACTACATGGATTTCAAAGAACAACTTGAGTTATTGTTTGAAAGAGAGATTGATCTTGTTGAAAATCAAGCAATACGAAATCCAATTTTCAGGCGTGTAGTTGATAGAGAAAAGAAACTTGTATATGAACGAAAGAATTCTTAAATATCTTTTTGATGTAAAAATTGCTATCGATGAAATTGATTCTTTTTTTATCGGTTTAGATAAACGCTTTGATATATACAAAGAAAATACACTTTTAAAAAGAGCTATTGAAAGAAACTTGGAGATCATTATTGAAGCTATAAATAGGATTATAAAAATTGAACCTGAATTCCCCATAGTTAATGCAAAGAAAATAGTTGGATTAAGAAATCAAATAATCCATTCGTATGATAATATTTCAGACGAAAATATTTGGGGAATAATTACCAATCATTTACCAGCGCTTAAAATAGAAATTGAAAACCTAATAAAATAAATAACGGCACCTAACATCCCTCCTCCTACCCTCAACCAAAAGCCCCAGAACAAGAATTATTGCCTGGGGCTTTTGCATTGCTGCCGGTGGCTTCAACTTCGCACAGTCACCGTTGCGCTATTGCGCTGTTATCACCAAGCTCTGACGGAACACTTCTTCGTTTCTCCTGAACACAACCTGATAAAGTCCGGTTACTAGGGATGGAAGCTCCAATTGCGTTTTTTCGGCTTGACTAGAAAATATACTTGAAGATTGACGAAATACGAGCCTGCCAGAAACGTCCAACACAGTTAGTTCCCACTGACCGGAACGTTGAGATTCCGGAAGTTGAATGGTAAGGGCTTGACCGCTTCTTGCAGGATTAGGGAATAATTTGATTTCGGAACGCTCCAAAGATTGCGCTGCCACCCCGGTTTGCAGAAAGAAACATACAGTATCGTTATCGGAAAGTGAATCGGCAGCTAACTGCGTCCAGACGCAAAACTCGTCATCGGGGAAAAGTCCGCTTGTTTGAAAGGGCTGTGGGAAGGTGAAGAGGACAGAATCGCCAGGTTGTATAGACCCACCGTTGTAAGGCGCCACAACAGGCGCAGCATTTCCGGCGCGGTAGCCTATTTGAAAGCCGGAAGCGGCAGCCAGGCCTCGGTTACGCACCCATACTCTTACCGGCGCATTGTTGATGGGCATCCAACCTGGAACGGGATTCACCACTTGTCTGGGAGTGAGATCTTGTTGCGGTAAGCCCTCTACTTGAAGACCTATCGCCAATTCGCACCACTTGCTGTGAACAAACTCTCCCCAAACGCCTGCAAATAACTGGTATTGCCTGAAGGAAGAGGGATAGCTGGTATCGCAAACCAATGGGATGGTGTTGCTATAAAATTCCATCATCACATAAACGCCGCCCGACGTGAGCACCAAATCCTGCTTCCCAACCGGAATAAGGTTGTTGGCATTCGCCCTCATATTAGAGGCTTGGAGGTAAACAGAATCCAGCAAAGTTCCGGCTTGACCTCCAGGACCATTATCGTCGTAGATTTTTAGGCAGAAGCCTCCTGTTGGAATCGTTATGGTTTGGAAACTAGCAGCGCGAACTTTAGCCGGATAAAAGGAAGGTTTGAAATAACTCCCGAACGCGATGGGTTGAGTGTTGTTATTCACGAAAGTAAATGCGCGATAGTTGGTGGCTGGCTGGTGGTAAGCCAAATTCACTTTACCCCTGGAAGAGTCCACCACCACGATTTTACTTTTTGCTCCATTGTTGAATAGGAAACTATCTACTGCCATTCCTTGGATTTCGGCAGATAAATTCTGAACTCCCGTTTGCGTTCCTGTCCAAGATTGCGGAAACTCAATCAACGTATCCCTACCCGCAGCTAAGGCAGGAATAGTCACTGTACCTAAGGATTGAGCGCCTACAGCACCAACAACCGAAAGATTCTGTGCCGAAGTATTCCCTTGATTGCTCACCCTCGCCCGGAACTTACGAGCAGCTCCTGCTCTATTTAGAAACTCCCCTTTTCCTGCCTCGTTGCCTACATGGTTAATAGCCACATCGGGAAACTGCAGGGTGCTGGTGAATGGTCTTTCTATCCGAATGGTGTAGTTGGAAGGGATAGGTTGATTTTCAATCATCCTAAAACCAAGGGTTCCGCTTTTATTGGTAATAGCTGCGATTGCACCGGAAGAGCTTGAGCTAACTTGCTTATAATTCAACGTGATGGAGTGATTCGCTCGATTCAGAATAACTTGAAAGCTGTTGCTGCCGCTAAAGCCAGTAGGCGCCCAAAACGGCACATTTTCCCAACTGACACACAAACTATCCCCCTGTAACCGCATAAAACAACGCCCGGAGTTGCTCAAACCGGCGAAATTTAAGTCGGTGAGAAATGGGGCGATGTAATCCTTCGTTCCCTTGATCCAATTGATATGGAAGTTAAATGGCTCAATCAGAACGCCGCCTTCAAAACCAATATATCCGTTAGATCCAATCCAAAACGATTGTGGTTCGTACCAGAAATATTGAAATCCTTGAATCATAGGAAAAGGCCCGGCTACGTTATCATCCGTTAATCCATTGACCAAGGTTCCGGTTGTGGTTATGTCCCACCAGGAATAAACCGGCCCTCCGGGTTCATTAGAGTCTTTCCAGGTGTAACCAAATCTGTCAGGCCCACCGGAAGCTGCCATAAGTGAATTATTTAACAACAATGACAGCAAACTGAATAGTACAAATCGTTTCATAACTTTTTTTATTAAATATAAAATCGCCTTTACAAAAAATCAAGTTGAGCCTATAAAATGTAGGAGTTATGACAATCGTGAGGCTATCCATATTTCAACAGTTTTCGCAGTAAAAGAAATCTCCGATAGTAGGTTGTCTATTCAAATGAGGAGTTGGTCTTGCTTAACACCCCTTGCGTCCATTCAAATTTGCAGTTAAAGAGACAAGAGGCCAACTTGCCCACAGAAACTAAATCCAAAGCCATGAAACTCAGAAGAAACATTGCAACCAGTGAATCGGGCTTCGTCTTCAATCCCACCAACGGAGACTCATTTTCTACCAACCCTGTTGGAACTGAAATCCTTTTTCTTCTTAAAGAAGGAATGAGTTTCAAGGAAATCAAGGAAACCTTGGTAAGCCGTTACGATTCAGAACCTTCTGTTATAGAGAAGGACATCGATGATTTTTCACTAGCTCTGAAAGGCTTCAACCTATTAGAGCATGAAAGCTAATCAAAAACCGAAACGCGTAGTAGCCGTAACGGGCCTCAACGCGATTGATTCGCCGGGCCCAGGAGTGGCCGTTATCCGTGCCTTGCACGATAGCAAAGAGTGGGATCTTCGAATTGTTGGCTTATCGTACGAAGCTCTAGAACCGGGCATTTACATGAACGACATCGTTCATGTAACGTATCAGATCCCCTACCCTTCTGCCGGAACATCGGCACTCTTGCAACGGTTGACTGAAATTCAAGAAGCTGAAAAAATCGATGTGATTATTCCCAACTTCGATGCGGAGCTGTTCAACTTCATCAAAATTGGAGACAAGCTGAAGGCTATGGGAATACATACTTTTCTTCCTACGCTTGAGCAATTTGAATCAAGAGACAAACTCAACCTCTTTGCATTCGGCAAGAAACACGGTTTTCTGGTGCCGAGAGATAAAACCATCTTCAGCATTGAAGAACTGCCTGCTGCTTCGGCTGAATTCGGTTACCCACTGGTTGTTAAAGGCAAGTATTACGAAGCTACTGTAGCCTACACGTTGGAGCAAGCTCAAAAAGCTTTTCATAAACTCCAAGCTAAATGGGGATTGCCCATCATTGTTCAGGAGTTTGTTTCTGGTACGGAAGTCAATGTAGCGGCACTCGGCGACGGCGAACAATGCATCAGCGCAATCCCAATGCGGAAACTTTACATAACCGATAAAGGAAAAGCCTGGGCAGGAATTACGCTTGAAGACCCGACCCTAATCGACCTTGCAAAGAAATTCTGCAAGGAAACCGGTTGGCGCGGTGGCATGGAGCTCGAAATTATGCGTACACTGGACGGCAAACCCTACATCATGGAAGTAAACCCACGTTTTCCGGCGTGGATCTACCTCACTGTT
>CALSBM010000016.1:0-49109 GCA_943373175.1 Chitinophaga pinensis
AGCATTAGCAAAAGACACATGAAAAAGCAAAATGTTTTGCAGAATATTCTCGATAAAAGAATCATAACGATAACGGTTTTATAGTCGGAAATTTAAGTGGAAAATCAACTAAATCAAACAATACGCAACAGGGAATGAAAGATAAATTTAGACTTACCTCCATGAGTTAGTTAATCCTGAATAGCCTTTTATTGCTTTGCGATTTCTACAAAGTTGTGCGCCTTAAATCCTTGGAAAGTATAGGATATATCTAATTCAAATCCGGAACTGCGCGAAATGATGCTCCAGGTGTTTCGCCATCAGAATGCGTGATTGATCAGCGGTTAATTCACCGAATATAACGTGGCGTCGAGCAGCGAGTACTTCATCTGATGTGGCCGCAAACTCTTGAATCAACGCTTTTAGTCGTTCCAACTCAACATTAAAATCGGGATTTCCAGCAATTACATACTGCCTTGCAGTAGCACTTCCTTTTGTCATTCTATCATGTTTCATGATTTCTTTGAACAGAATTCTTCCTATTAAACGAATCAGCCAGGGTGCTTTGAGTTCTTTTTTTCCGCACGATACTTCCAACACCTCTGAGCAATGTGCCAACATCTGTGAGGCGTTCATCTTTCCCCATCGGGGAAGTTGCGCTGAAGTAAGCGTATCTAATCTGTTCAGATAAGCCGAAGAAGTAGAAGGATTAAGCATTGGTGACATATTCAAATCTGCGATTTTCAATTTAATTGAGTGTTATGTTGAAATAGTTATTCATCGTCTTCATCATCTTCATCCTCATCAGAGTCGAACGGATCAGAAAAGAAGGCCATAAAATCGTCCGTTCCTTTCCAGCTTTCTTCATCGCTTCGGCTGTATTGTTCAAGGATAAAGGGTATGCTTCTGCAAAACAGCATCGCCCGTTGGGATAACGCTGGACTTCCTTCTAAGGTAAGCAGGGAATGAAGGAATACTCCATAAAGTGCTGCTTCTACCGGACTATGGTGACGTGAAAGCAGGGCAGCGATCATGCCGGTAAGAATATCGCCGGTTCCAGCGGTAGCCAGTCGATTGTTACCGCCCGAATTAAAGACCACTCGTCCATCTGGAAGTACAGTAGAAGTATAAGCACCCTTTAATACGAGCACTACCTGATGTTGGCGGGCAAAAATTCTCGCTCGTTGTAATCGTTCCCAAGAGTTCGAAGCTCTTTCTCCCCAAAGACGATCGAATTCACCGGGATGAGGGGTAATTACCGTTGATTCAGGGAATTTGAAGTTCTTATCTGATTTCAGAATTAAAGCAAGAAGGTTAAGTGCATCGGCATCTATAACACAAGGGCCTTTAATTTTTGAAAGCAACTTTATAAGTGCCTCGTGAGTTTCGGCATTAGTACCCAAACCGGGCCCAATAGCAATCACTCCATAATCGTTAGGATCCGGAAATGAATTTAGATAATCTCCGTCGGGAGAGGGCAAAAGAACAGCCTCGGGAGCATGCGTCATGAGAGCAAATCGGGCTTCTTTTATCGTGTGCACATAAGCAAGACCAACTCCGGATTCTAATGCCGCTGCAGTTGCCAAAGTAATGGAACCGGCCATCCCGGTTTGTCCGCCTATTAAGAGCAACTTTAGCCGATTGCCTTTGTGAATAAAGCGATCTTCTCGTCTCAACCAAAGACTATCGGCCCTAAACCAATACCAAATACTCTCGGTTTGCTGGTCGAAGTCGTGAGACATGCTCAGGCTAACCAAGCTCCATCGCGGAATATGACGTCCGGTTTCAGGAAAAAGAAGACTCAGCTTAGGCTTTTCCAGCACCAATAACTCAGAAGCCTGAACGGATTCTTCTACCTTAAACCCCTGAGAGAAAAAAACTTCCGGATCAGCAGGCAAGCCGGACGGCAAATCAATAGAAGCAATTCGGTCGTAGGTATTGTTGATATGCTTAATCAATTCAAGAACCCGACCTTCCGGCCTGCGGTTAATGCCGTTGCCCAGCAGAGCATCGATAGCGGTTACAGCAACAGTAGGGCTTTCTTCTTCATAAGTAGGAAGCGCATCTGCCGGCATATACGTGCGTTCCGGGTCACTCACCGTCTGCCATCTTCGGTATTGTTCCCGAAAGGTGGGACTGCCCTCTTCCGGACTTTTAAACAGGATTACCGATACGTTATAGTCCTGCTCGCGCAGCAGACGAGCTAAGGCAAGCCCATCAGCACCATTATTCCCCGAGCCACAGTAGATATCGTAACGAGATGGAATATTGTCCCAGGAGCTTATTTCGTTGAACAACGCTTCAGCAGCGCGATCAACAAGTGCAACCTCGCGAATTGCTTCATAGCTCAAAGTCCAAGCGTCCCAAGCTTTGATTTGTTCAGCCTCCAGAATTCGCATCAGAGTGCCGAGCGATAGATGTTTTTTATCCATAAACCGAAGTCAAGGTATAAAAAAGCCTAAGCAGATTTATAAAAACGGGGATTTCTTTGGAATGCTTAAGCTTTCCCAAGAATCCATTGTGAGCATTTTAGCCAGAAAAACCATCTGTCCGATGTGGTAAGGATAATGAGCTAACTGACGGTTAACAGCATCTAAAACAGTATGCTCTTCGCCTCGGATGGTGATTACCTTATAAAAATCGTCTGGCTGCAATTGATCGAGTGCAGACAAAAACACCTTCCAGCCATCTTCCCAGAGTTCCAGCACTTGTTGTCGGTTTAACGGTTGGTCATCGAATTCGTTATCCCGCTGCCGCCATTGTTTTTCTCCATCTGTTGTGAGAAAATCAGTCCATCGGGAGCGCATGTTCCCGCTGATATGCTTCACCAGGGTAGCCATGCTATTGGTATCGAAGTTGGACTGCCAGTTTAATCGGTCTTCCGGTGTGCGGTCCAACGCCTTATCTCCCAATGTTTTATAATAGTGAAAACGTTTGCGAACTGAATCGATATAGTCCATCATAAGACCCTCAAAATACAGAAAAGTACACCCCTATGAAAGCCGGAAGGCTTTTTTATCTTCGACCATGCAAACATTCAGGTTATCCGAACTACCGCCGATGAAGGCTCAAGCCCTGTTGCAAGGGGCTGTGGCTCCTAGGCCCATTTGTTTCGCTTCTACCGTTGATGCTCAAGGCAACGTCAACCTTTCGCCTTATAGCTTCTTCAACCTTTTTTCCAGCAATCCTCCTGTGGTTATTTTCTCACCTGCTCGGCGTGTGCGCGACAACACAACCAAGCATACCTTGCAAAATATACTCGAAGTGCCGGAAGTCTGCATCAATATGGTGAGCTACGCCATGGTAGAACAAACGTCGCTTGCGAGTACAGAATACGCTAAGGGAGTGAATGAGTTTGAGAAAGCAGGTTTTTCTATGTTGAAGTCCGAACTTATACAGCCTCCAAGGGTGGCGGAAGCTCCGGTTCAATTAGAATGCAAAGTGATGCAGGTTATCCCATTAGGTGATCAGGGCGGAGCAGGAAATCTGGTATTGGCCGAAGTGCAGTTGATGCACATTCACCCCGGAATTCTTACTGAAAACGGGATTATTGATCCTAAAAAGATAGACTTAGTAGCTCGCTTGGGCGGTGATTGGTATAGCCGCTCCAGTTCTGGATTGTTTGAAGTGGCTAAACCACTCACAACGCTCGGCATTGGAGTAGATGCGTTGCCGGAATGGATTAAAACTCATCCTATGTTCACCGGAAACGACTTAGGAAGATTAGGCAATGTAGAGAAAAAGCCTAACCTTAGTGAGATAGAAGCCGCAGCTACCCTGCCTCAGTTGTTAGAAATCAGGGAGCGCCTGGCACCTGATCCTGAAGAAATGCTGGAAAGAATTTTAGAGCTTTGTTTATTGGCTACTAGAAACGGCAGACTCCATGAAGCATGGACTTTAATCGGCTTGTGTGAGTTGGTAAAATCAGAAAATGGCTTGTAACAACATAGATTCAATTCTGTTTCATATTTAACTTGAAATAATATGTAGAAGCCGGACATAGGCAGTACCTTGCAACAAAATCCGGACTTATGTTTAGAAAATACCTTTTGGTACTCTTGATGGCGACGGTTAGTTGCCTTCAACTGCAGGCACAAACCTATTGGACAGATGTCTCAATAAGCAGAACCGAGGAAAAAAGCATTCAAACCCGCAATTCAAGGGGTTTGCAATTGAATAAAACGGCATTAGAAAGCATTCTTGCGGGTGCTCCGGCAGAGAACAACCAAGGAACCTCCGGATATCGGATAGAAATTCCATCCCCTAACGGGATATCTCAAGGATTCTTCGTTTATGAAATCAGCTTGATGGAAGCTCCTCTGGCACAACGCTTTCCAGGCATCAAAACTTACCGGGGATATAGCGCCGATGGCAAATCCAGAATGGCCATGAGCCTAACGCCACTCGGGTTACATGTGATGGTTTTTGGGCCTGAAGGTCAATGGTTCATAGACCCAATTCGTGTCCGGAATCATGGCGAGATTCATCAAAGTTATTACAGAAAGAATTTTATTCCGGATCCGGCAAAGCGTGCCCAACAACACTGTGGCTTCGACTACCGGATGAATCCAAATTACGACCAAAAAATTGCGCCCCAAACTCCCGCCCTTCCTTCTACTTCAGGTGCGAGAGTGCTAAACGGCGGAACTCGTAAAACTTACCGCATTGCCATAGCAGCCACAGGAGAATACACAGCTTTCTTCGGAGGAACGGTTGTTTTAGGACAAGCCGCAATTGTCGCCACTATCAATCGGGTATCCGCTGTTTACGAAGGGGAACTCGCCATTCGATTAAATTTGGTAGCCAATAATAGCTTGCTTGTTTACACCAACAGTACTACTGACCCCTTCAATAACAATGACGCAACGGTACTGATAGGTCAAAGCCAAAGTACCATTACAACAACTATTGGAACAACCAACTATGATATTGGACATACGTTCAGTACGGGAGCTGGCGGATTAGCCGGTTTGGGAGTTGCTTGCAACAGTACCCAAAAAGGACGTGGCGTTACAGGCTCACCTGCGCCGGTTGGAGACCCTTACGACATTGACTATGTAGCACATGAAGTTGGACATCAATTTGGTGCTAATCACACTTTTAACGGAAACCAAGTTAGTTGTGCAGGAGGAAACAGAAATGCATCGACTGCTTATGAACCGGGCTCGGGCACAACGATTATGGCTTATGCCGGAATTTGTGGCACCGACGACCTTGCAAGTAACAGTGACCCTTATTTTCATTTAGCATCGCTTCAGGAAATTTATACTTACACCACTACCGGTACGGGGAGTTCATGTCCTGCTACAGCTTCTACCGGAAATACACCTCCTAACTTTGTAATTACTCATTTTCAAACCCACACCATTCCTCCTTCTACACCCTTTGAGTTGGTTGGAAGAGCCGCGGATCTTAATAATGACGCTCTTACTTATTGTTGGGAACAGTATGATTTGGGGGCAACAGGTTCACCGACTGCTCCTTCAGGGACGATGCCTCATTTCCGTTCCTTAAGCCCTACTAGTAATCCGGTTCGTAGTTTCCCAAAACTTACCGATGTATTAGCAAATAGTACAAGCCTTGGCGAAGTAATGGTGAATTATAACCGATCACTAAGATTCAGGCTAACTGTTCGTGACAATCGGGCAAATGGTGGAGGCATCGTATTTATGGACAGTAATCTTACCGTTACTGTTTCAACAGGAAGTTCGGCATTCTCTATTTCCAACCTCAATACTGCTACCAGCCTTCAGGTTGGAAACTCGTTTAACCTTACTTGGAATGCAGGAAATACTGCAAGTGCTCCCTACAATGCAACCAATGTAATGGTGCTGCTCTCTACGGACGGCGGAATTACCTTCCCGGATACTATCCTTACCTCTACTCCGAATGACGGCAGTCAGAATATTACCATTCCCAATAAGATTACGACTGTAGCACGGATAAAAGTAAAAGCAGTTGGCAATGTATTCTATGATATCAACAATTCGAATTTCACCATTTCTGCTGCTGTTGCGAATACCCTTACAACAGGCACAGTTCCGGCAACGATTTGTGCAGGCACTAGTTTTAACTTAGCTTTTAATGCTACTGGTACTTTCAACGCGAACAATGTATTTACAGCACAACTGTCTAATGGAACAGGAAGTTTTACTACACCTGTAACCATTGGAACTTTGACGGGCACATCTTCAGGAAATATTTCTGTCACTATTCCCTCCGGCACTGTGGTAGGTACAGGTTACCGCATCAGGGTTGTTTCATCTAATCCAAGTCTTATAGGTATTGACAATGGAAGCAATATTAGCATCAACAACCAAACACCAACACCACTTCCCTTCACTCAAAACTTCAATGCACTTAGTTCAGGGATAATTCCGGCAGGCTGGAATGCTGAAATTTCAGACCCCACCTCTGATTTTTCTGTGAATGGAGCTACTGCTGTAAACCATGGAGCAGGTAATACACCGGGATTTGCCGGAAATTTATGGTCAAGCAATACTTCAATAATGGCCACTTTGCCTGCTGTTGGATTAATCACGACAAGCAGCCGATTTTCATTCGATTATAGGGTGGTAAACTGGGGATCTTACCCAAATAATGCAACACTCTTAAGCAACAACGATAGTTTATTGTTGGAAGCCTCACCTGATTGCGGCATCACCTGGGTACCTGTTTACTTAATTAATGGTGCCACCCATACCAGCAACCTCAATTTCCAAAGTATCAATGTCAACCTTAACATTTCAGGCTTACCCGGAAATAACGTACAATTCCGCTTCCGTGGGGTTTGGGCAACAGGCGACTACTGGTGGGATATTGATAATATCAGCATTGTTAATGTACCATTGTTGCTATCTTCCGTTAGTCCAACCGGAACCTTATGTACTGGTGCCAGCATAACAGCCAATTTCGCAACTGGGATTACGTTCAATACTGGCAACGTATTTCGACTTGAGCTAAGTGATGCAACCGGATCATTCAGCTCACCGGTAATCCTTAGTTCACAAGCCGGAACTACCCTTTCTACGCTTACGGGAGTAATTCCTATGGTAACTACCACAGGTTTAGGATACCGGGTTAGAATAAGCAGTACTAACCCTTCTTCGGTTTCTGATTCAAGCACAACACTTACTATTGTAAATAGAAGTGTAATAAATCTCCCATTAAGTGAGGACTTTAATACTGTTGCACAGGGCGCTTTACCTGTTGGCTGGGAAGCTGAAGCCAACTCTGTTTATGATTTCAGAGTTGATGGAAATCCTGCTTTTGCTCATGGAGTTGGAGGGACCAGAGGAATGGCGGGAAATTTATGGAGTGTCAACTCAACAGTGTCGCTTACACTTCCCCAACTTGGCCCAATCTATCCCGGTTCTAAAATCAGTTTCGATTACCGATTAGTTAATTTCTCAGGATATACCACTACCCAAGTAGCTGCCGCATTAAGCCCAACCGACACACTTGCAATAGAAGTATCTACCGACTGTGCGTTAACGTGGACTCGCATTTCTTCCATTACTCAGGCCAACCACAATACAACGCTCAGCTTCATCAATAAATCCGTGAGTTTAGATGCGTATGCGGGGCAAAATATTCTTGTCAGATTTTTCGGAAAATGGGGCGCAGGCGATTACTGGTGGGACCTTGACAATGTTTCAGTTACTGATGGTGGGCCTATTGTAATTGACACTGTTTTAACCAAAACTAACTGGTGTCCAGGTCAAAGTGTAAGTGTTAATTACACCCTCCCCGGCACCTTCCCTTCATCTAATGTTTTGTCCTTAGAACTCAGTGACCGGTTAGGAAGTTTTACTGGAGCAACAGTAATAGCCACAGCCAATGGCATGGGCACCGGTACGCTAACCGGCACACTTCCAAACGGATTATCGAATGGCTACCAGTATCAGATGCGTGTTGTAGCCAGTTTCCTAAACATGACAGGAACAACCTACAGCAAATCGTTTATTCTGCATCCTACTTTTAACGGAACCGTTTCGCAGACTCCCACTACTACAACGGCTTGCTCCGGTCAAACCATCGGTTTCACCGCCTCATCCAATTTCTCTACAGCTAATGTCCCGGGGGTTAGCTATTTCCCTTATGCTCCAAATAAAGGCGACAGTATTGTAATCTATTATTCTAACCCTACTGCAACTTCGGCGATTTTACATTGGGCAGTCAACGGCTGGACAGGGCCAGATCCGGCTTATATCCCAGCGGGCTCTTCTACGATCCAGCATCCTGCCGTACGCACCAATATGACTGCGTTAGGCGGTGGCCGCTTTAGGATAGCAATTGGTCCTTTTAATAATGCATCTCAGATAGTAAACGTAATGGACTTTACCGTTAATTACTTTCAGGGTAGCACCGGATTCTGGGACAACAATAATTCCTTGGATTATCATATCGAAGTTAGCAGCCTAAGCACTTCTTCCTTCGCTTATCAGTGGAAACTGAATAACAACTCTGTTGGAAATGGAAGCAATACTTATTCAAGCAGCTCATTGGTTAATAATGATAGTGTTTGGGTATTGGCAACGCTCAGCAACGTTTGTAAAAGTGTTGATTCACTGGTTTCTAATAAAACGAAACTTACCATTAATCCCAATCTGACCCCTTCGGTTAGTATTAGCGGAAGTTCAACGACCTTCTGTTTTGGCACTTTAGTCACTTTCACCGCAACGCCAACAAACGGTGGCCCATCACCTTCCTACCAATGGCGGGTAAATGGCAATCCTGTTGGAACCAATAGCGCAACATTTTCAACTAGCACCTTATCCAATAGCGACGTTGTTAGCCTTGTTATGACAGCCAATAATGCTTGTCAGACAACTGCTTCCGCAACAAGTAATAATGTAACGGTAACGGTTAATCCAAATCTTACCCCAACTGTAAGTATCTCCACTGCAAACACTACCTTATGTTCAGGAGTAAATGCCACTTTCAACGCGAGCCTGACTAATGGAGGCCTAAATCCAGTGTTTCAATGGAAGTTGAATGGGAATAATGTTGGAAGCAACAGCAATTCGTACAGTAACAACGCACTAAGCAATGGTGATGTAGTTAGCTTGGTGGTCACCGCGAACAATACGTGTCAGACCACCGCAACCGCTAATTCTAACTCACTCACCATGACCATCAATCCAACGTTGGTCCCATCAGTTAGTGTTGTTGCCTCTTCTAGTACTATCTGTACCGGAACTAACGTCACTTTTACAGCTACAACAACGAATGGAGGTTCAACTCCTGCCTATCAGTGGAAACTGAATGGGAATAATGTTGGAAGCAACAGCGCAACCTATTCCAACAATAGCCTTAGCAATGGCGACATAGTTAGAGTAGTAATGACCTCTGCTAACACTTGTCAGACTACTCCTACTTCAAATAGCAATGCTGTTACGATGGTCGTAAATCCGTTTGTAACTCCGGATGTCACCATTGCAGCCAGCGCAAACCCTATCTGTTCCGGCTCTAACGTAACCTTCACCGCTACTCCTGTTAATGGTGGAAGCATTCCTGCCTATCAATGGCTTCGCAATGGAAACCCGGTTGGAAGTAATGCGGCAACCTACAGCAGCAGCACACTTTCCTCTGGCGATGTGATTAAGGTTATCTTAACGGCAAACAACTCCTGCCAGACCCGTTCTATCGACACGTCCAACCTCATTACCATAAGTGTTCAGTCAGCTTTAGTGCCTTCTGTTAGTATTGCTACCGCCAATACAACGATTTGCTCCGGAACCTCGGCTACTTTTACTGCTACTCCAGTTAACGGAGGGGCTAGCCCTTCTTACCAATGGCGATTAAATGGAAATCCGGTTGGAAGTAACTCAGCCACGTATAGCAACAGTTCACTGGCTAATGGCGATGTTGTAAGCTTAGTGATGACTTCCAACAATACCTGCCAAACTACCAATACTTCCACAAGTAACTCGCTGAATATGAACATCATTACGACGCTGGTTCCTTCAGTAAGCGTAGCGGCATCTTCCAGTACTATTTGTTCCGGAACTAACGTCACTTTTACAGCTACACCAACGAATGGAGGTTCAACTCCTGCCTATCAGTGGAAACTGAATGGAAATAATGTTGGAAGCAACAGTGCAACTTATTCCAACAATAGCCTTAGCAATGGTGATGCAGTTAGTGTGGTAATGACCTCCGCTAACACTTGTCAGACTACTCCTACATCTAATAGCAATGCTGTTACGATGATTGTAAATCCGTCAGTAACGCCGGATGTTACCATTGCAGCCAGCGCAAACCCTATCTGTTCCGGCTCTAACGTAACCTTCACCGCTACTCCTGTTAATGGTGGAAGCATTCCTGCATATCAATGGCTTCGCAATGGAAACCCGGTTGGAAGTAATGCGGCAACCTATAGCAGCAGTACCATAAGTTCAGGTGATGTAATTAAGGTTATCCTGACTGCAAACAACTCCTGCCAGACCCGTTCTATCGACACGTCCAACCTCATTACCATGAGTGTTCAGTCATCTTTAGTGCCTTCTGTTAGTATTGCTACTGCCAACACAACGATTTGCGCCGGAACCTCTGCTACTTTTACTGCTACTCCGGTTAATGCAGGTACAAGCCCTTCATACCAATGGCGATTAAATGGAAATCCGGTTGGAAGTAACTCAGCCACGTATAGCAACAGTTCACTGGCTAATGGCGATGTTGTAAGCTTAGTGATGACTTCCAACAATCCCTGCCAGACTACTAATACTTCCACTAGTAACTCGCTGAATATGATCATCATTACAACGCTGGTTCCTTCTGTAAGTGTAGCGGCATCTTCCAGTACTATTTGTTCAGGAACTAACGTCACTTTTACAGCTACACCAACGAATGGAGGTTCAACTCCTGCCTATCAGTGGAAACTGAATGGAAATAATGTTGGAAACAACAGCGCAACCTATTCCAACAATAGCCTCAGCAATGGTGATGCAGTTAGTGTGGTAATGACCTCCAATAACCTATGTCAGACTACTCCTACTTCTAATAGCAACGCTGTTACGATGACTGTAAATCCGACAGTAACGCCAGATGTCACCATTGCAGCCAGCGCAAACCCTATCTGCATCAGTTCTAATGTAACCTTCACCGCTACTCCGGTTAATGGAGGAAGCATTCCTGTATATCAATGGCTTCGCAATGGAAACCCGGTTGGAAGTAATGCTACAACCTATAGCAGCACTGCACTAACCACAGGTGATGTGATTAAGGTTATACTTACAGCGAACAACACTTGCCAGACCCGTTCTAGCGACACGTCCAACCTCATCACCATGAGTGTTCTGCCAGCACTAGCGCCTTCGGTGAGTATTGCTACTGCCAATACAACGATTTGCGCCGGAACCTCTACAACTTTTACTGCTACTCCTGTTAACGGAGGGGCTAGCCCTACTTACCAATGGCGATTAAATGGAAATCCGGTTGGAAGTAACTCAGCCACGTATAGCAACAGTTCACTGGCTAGCGGCGATGTTGTAAGCTTAGTGATGACGTCGAACTATCTTTGCCGTACTGCTAATAACGCTAACAGTAACACCCTCACGATGACTGTTACGCCCAATGTTACTCCTGTTGTAAGCATAAGTGCTAGCGGAAACCCAATATGTGCAGGAGATCAAGTCACCTTTACAGCGAACTTGCTTCAAGGCGGCAATTCTCCGAGTTACCTATGGACCATAAACGGCAACACCGCCGGTTCCGGAACCAGCCTGACAACTTCTGCTTTAGTTCATAATGATGTAGTTCAGTTAGTGGTGACTGCTAACAACACTTGTCAAACAACGGCAGCAGCCAGTAGCAACAGTGTTACCATGTCGGTTAATCCTCGATTAATTCCTGGTGTAAGCATTTCTTCAGGAAATCTATCGGCCTGTATTGGAACTGTAATCACCTTTACGGCTACCCCTGTTAATGGAGGCTCCAACCCGCAATACCAGTGGAAGGTCAACGGAAATCCTACCGGAACCAATAGCTCAACCTTCAGTAGCAGCAGTCTATCGAATCAGGATGTAGTTACCGTAACACTTTCGGCAAACAACACCTGCCAAACTACCTCTTTAGCGAATAGCAACAGCCTTACCGCCACTATCCTTCAACCTTCTTCCGGTGCGATTACTAGAACCATCTGTGCTGGTCAAAGCATTGTGTTCAACGGAAGCTCCATTAGCATAGCAGGAACCTACCGCGATACATTGGTTAATGCAGCAGGTTGCGATTCAGTGCTAACCCTTACTCTGTTAATAAACCAGCCCAGCAGTTCCAGCTTAAATGCTAGTATCTGTGCTGGTCAGTTATACAATTTCAATGGAAATTCTTTAACCTCTGCTGGAGTTTATCGCGATACGTTAGTTAATGCTGCAGGCTGTGATTCAGTCGTAACGCTTACTTTAAACCTGCTTCAACCCTCTGCCTCCTCCCTATCGGCAAGCATTTGTAACGGTGATTCCTATAATTTCAATGGAAATGCGCTGACTGTTAGCGGTGTTTATCTCGATACTTTGGTGAATGCAGCAGGTTGCGATTCCGTAATCACGTTAACACTGAATGTAAAAGCGACTTCTTCATCCAATATTCAGGCAGGAATTTGTCCGGGAGCTTCTTACAATTTCAACGGAACCTTGTTGTCTGTTGCCGGAACTTACTTCGACACCCTCACCAATGTGGCAGGTTGTGATTCCATCATTACCCTGACGTTGAATTCGCTTCAACCTAATACAGGTAACATCAGTGCAGGTATTTGTCCGGGAGCTTCCTTCAACTTCAACGGAACCTTGTTGACTGTTGCCGGAACTTACTTCGACACCCTCACCAATGCAGCAGGTTGTGATTCCATCATTACCCTGACGTTGAATGCACTTCAACCTAATACAGGAAATATCAGCGCAGGAATTTGTCCGGGAGCTTCCTACAACTTC
The DNA here is from genome assembly GCA_943373175.1 of Chitinophaga pinensis. Taxonomy (GTDB): domain Bacteria; phylum Bacteroidota; class Bacteroidia; order UBA7662; family JAIXUI01; genus JAIXUI01. The sequence continues at coordinate 12,912 of CALSBM010000016.1, forward strand.
AACGGAACCTTATTGTCTGTTGCAGGAACTTACTTCGACACCCTCACCAATGCAGCAGGTTGTGATTCCATCATTACCCTGACATTGAATGCACTTCAACCTAATACTGGTAACATCAGTGCAGGAATTTGTCCGGGAGCTTCCTACAACTTCAACGGAACCTTGTTGTCTGTTGCCGGAACTTACTTCGACACCCTCACCAATGCTTCAGGTTGTGACTCTATCATTACCCTGACGCTCAACGATTTGCTCCCCACCAACTCGACAATAAATGCGAGTGTTTGTCAAGGTTCTTCCTATAACTTCAATGGAACCTTGCTTAATACGGCAGGAACTTACTTTGACACCTTAGTCAACTCCGCAGGTTGCGACTCCCTTATTACTCTTGTGTTGAACATTAATCAACCAAGTACTAGTACACTCAACGCAAGCGTATGTCAAGGAGGAAGTTATGATTTCAATGGCACAATACTGAATGCAGCAGGCACTTATTTAGATACGCTGGTGAATGCATCCGGTTGTGACTCTATTGTTACCCTGACGTTGAATGTAAATCAACCAAGTGCTTCAAGCTTGAGTGCCAGCATCTGCGCCGGTCAATCCTACAACTTCAACGGAACTCCATACACCAGTGCCGGTGTTTATCTTGACACTTTAGTGAACACTGTTGGTTGCGATTCGGTGATTACGCTAACCCTGAATCTGTTGCAACCCACAACCTCCAGCCAGAGCGCAAGCATTTGCAATGGACAGACATACCAATTCAATGGCATTCCGCTCGTATCGGCTGGCGTTTACCTCGACACCTTGGTTAATGCTGCAGGTTGTGATTCGGTTATAACCCTCACCTTAAACGTCAATCAGCCATCTGCTGGTAGCATCAGCGCTACCATTTGTACAGGGGCGGTTTACAATTTCAACGGAACATCGCTTTCGGTTGCCGGGACATATTCCGACACCTTGGTGAATGCGGCAGGATGTGATTCTGTGATAACGCTAACTCTGAATGTTACTCCTGTGCTTCAGTCGGCTCAACAAGCCAGTATTTGTGCTGGAAACGCGTACAACTTTAACGGAATGATGCTCACAACCGCTGGCACGTACCGCGATACCTTACAAAACGTTGCAGGATGTGATTCCTTACTCATCACACTAACTTTGAACGTGAATGCTGTTACTCTCGGAAATACTTCAGCCAGCATCTGCCAGGGACAAACCTATCCATTCAACAACCAACTGTTGACCACATCCGGTTCCTACCGCGATACCTTGGTAAACAGCAACGGATGTGATTCTATCCTTACGTTGACTCTTACGGTAAATCCTATTCCAACAAAACCAGTGATTACTCGCAACGGCAACGACCTCAATTCAAGTGCTTCTGCTGGCAACCAATGGTATTTAGTAGGAAGTGGTGCTATTGCAGGTGCAACCAATCAGTTGTACACGCCGAATCAACCCAATGGTGGAAGTTTCTATGTGATTAGCACCGTGAATGGATGTAGTTCACCTTCTTCTGATACGTTAGAATTTATTGGTACAGGCTTGGCTGAGCAGAACTTACTCAACTGGCAATACTTCCCGAATCCAGCAAGTCAGTTTGTGAACGTGCGACTAGAGTTAGCGAAAGCCGATCAAATCCGCATCGACATCACCGACCTCAGTGGACGAATTGTACGCAGCGTTTATGAAGGCGAGCGCACCCCAGGACTTCTTAATTTGGAAGTGCCTACTGCCGATCTCTCTCAAGGCATGTACTTAATTCGCTTGAGTGGCAAAAACGAACAAAGAAGCGGACGACTGCTTATTCAGCGATAAATGCTATTTAACTAAAAAAAGCCCGGGAGAAAATCCTGGGCTTTTTTGTTGGAAGGGATTAATTAACGGAAGTGTTAGAGGAACTCAATGGTCCTTCCGCCTCGTTTCTTAACTTCATCCTATGCGAAGCTGGCTCTTCTTAATCTTCCACATTTTCATTTTTTCGGAAGCTGTAATGGCTCAGTTGCCTACAGCGAAAGAAATCCTCTCCAATCCAAAGCGTTATCCTGCTATCTCCTTTGGCGGATACCGAGCATTAAGCCGGGATACCCAGCCTACGGTAGCCGAATTGAAGGAAGATTTACGGCTGCTCTATGCACTTGATTTTCGCTTGCTCCGCACCTACAACACCCGCTACGCAGAAGCAGCTAACCTGTTACGCGCTATCAGGGAATTGAAGAAAGAGCAACACGGCTTCGAAATGTATGTAATGCTTGGCGCCTGGATTCAGTGTAAAAATGCCTTCACCCCGCATCCTGACCATAAAACTGAGGATTTACCCGGCAATGAAGCAGAAGTAAATCGTGCCATCGCGCTAAGCCGTCAATATCCCGACATCGTGAAAATCATTGCCGTCGGGAATGAGTCGATGGTGCATTGGGCTGCGACGTATTACGTACAGCCAAGCATAGTGTTGAAATACGTAAAGCAGTTGCAATCGCTAAAGAAACGTAAGCTTCTACCCAAAACCTTATGGATTACCAGCTCCGACAACTTCGCCTCTTGGGGAGGAGGTGAGAAAGAATACCATCTACCGGAGCTTCATCAATTAATAAAAGCCGTCGATTTCATTTCCATGCACACCTATCCGATGCACGATACGCACTATAACCCTGGATTTTGGGGAGTGTTGGAAGAGGAAGATTCGCTTAGTAAAATCGTTAAAATCAGATTAGCCATGGAAAGGGCCGTACGTTATGCACAGAAACAACACTGGAGTGTTGTGAAATACATGCGCTCACTCGGCGTCATCAAACCCGTTCATATTGGAGAAACCGGGTGGGCGAGTTCCTGTAACGGATTTTACGGCCTTTCCGGCTCCAAGGCCACCGACGAATACAAGCAAGGTATCTATTATCATGCTATTCGGAGATGGACAGAAGCCGAAGGAATTTCCTGCTTTTTCTTCGAAGCCTTCGACGAAATTTGGAAAGATGCCGGAAATCCTGGAGGATCAGAAAATCACTTCGGATTGTTTACGGTGGATGGAAAAGCAAAGTATATACTCTGGGAAGACGTGGACATGAATAAACTCAACAAACCGGGAAGAAACAGGAAAACAGTACTTAAAACCTTCGATGGCGATGTCAATAAGCTACTCCTTGATGTAGCACTTCCTCCTGAAAGATGGCGAAGGGATAATGAAGATAAAGTGCCTAATTGATAGTATTTACTGCTGTTATAAACCAAGATTCTTCTATTCACCTGATTCGTTATCCTTATCAGGTAAATAGAAGAACATCCTATATAATTAGATTAACAACTAAAGAACTGAAACAGCACTATTAACTGTTCCAAACCGCAGCAAACTCTTTAGAAAAGTCTTCAATGGAAGTAGATGTTGTACTGGAGTCATCAGGGGTGAAGTCGCTTTGCAGGCGGCCTTCGTTCAAAGCTTTGCAAAATTCCACATACAAACCTGCTAAACTTGGGGTAAATCCTGCTGATTTCATCCCTTCGAAGGCTTGTTCATAAGAGAAACTAACCCAAGGGAGTTCCGGCTTGCCGATAGCAGTACCCAAAGCAGAGGTCGCTTCTTGCAAGGATAATGCTCGCTGCCCAATGAGGTTTTGAAACTGGTATCCTTCAAAATCTAAAGCGAGCAATCGTTGGGCGGCATAATCTCCGATATCATTGACGTGAATCATACCAAATGGTATATTTCCTTCTATCGGAAACCCGCCATTGATGTTCATAGAGCGAATCAAACCAATGTTACCCAAGAAATTCTGCATGAAAAATCCTGCTCTTAATGCTAAAACGCTTAATCCGGGAACGCTTTTCAACTTATTCTCCCAATAATTTAAAGCCAGAATAACACCGGAATCTTCGGAAAGATGTGCACCAACTGAGCTTAAAATAACCACTTTAGAAATTTCACTGGCAGCAACAGCTTCGGTAAGTGCATCGGCAGTAGCCATTTGATAGGCTCGAAAATCTTCTGCTCCAAAATGAGGCGGGATCAAAAGATAAGCAGCCTTTGCTCCTTTTAGAATGTTTGTCATGAATGCAACATCCTGCAACTCTCCGATTGCTGGAACTGCTCCCAGCTCGGTAAGTGCGGCGAGGCGGTCTGCGTCCCTGCCAATAACCGTTACCAATTGTCCTGCTGCCAATAACTTCTTGGCTACACGTCCTCCGGTGTTACCGGATGCTCCTGCGATGATATACATGTTGATTGTTTTGATGGGACAAATATACATACCTGTTGGTATGTTAATCAGCAACACCGAAAAAAAAATTTAATCCCGCTACACAAGGAGAAAATACTGGCGTGTAGGCGTAATACTTTGGGTTAGGCCGATTGCTTCGCTAATTGGCTCACCCACAACTCCAAGATGCCGATTATTTGATCGAAGGCAGTTTTGCTTTTCAAGGCTTTGCCTATCGCAAAGGCGCCTTGTATGGAAGCCAAAATAAAGAGAGTAACGTCGTCAACGACCAAATGAGCTGGTAAATGCCCTTGCTGAACGCCGGCTTTCAAGCTTTGGCGAAGCATTCTTCGCTCCTCGGCGATGATAAATTGTAACCTGTTGTGAAAACCCTCATCCAAAGGCGACATTTCCTGAATCAGGTTATTGAGTGGACAACCCAGTGCCGCAGATTCATCGGAAGTGCAAATTTTGGATTTAAACTGAGCCAAAATTGCCAGTATTCCGTCGATAACTCCACTTGGATGCTGTTCCACGGTTTTCCAAAGTCCCAAGTACTGTGGCCGAAGTATTTCCTCTACAATGGCGTAACCCAAGGTAATCTTATCCGGAAAGTAATGGTAAAACGCTCCTTTGGTTATGGATAGCTCCTGAATGACCTTATCAGTACGCATTCCCTGAAAGCCATGCAAGTGCATTGCCTTAAAATGAGCATTTAAAAGTTCCTCCCTTGTAGCTTTCATAAAACAAAGATACACCTACCAGTTAGTAGGTGTATCGTTATGCAGTTGTTTTATACTTACTTACGCTTCTCTAAACGTAGTGATGGTCATAGTTTGGTTATGCAATTCTGCATAATTGTTATTCAAAGTAGGGCAAAGCTCACCATAAGAATAGAATCCAGTTAAAGCGGTATGGTTGCCCAACACTTCTCTTACTGCTTCTAATTCTTCTTCGGTACGTTGTCCTAGCACTAATTTTCTACCAACACAACTTACGAGAATCGCAAGTTCTGGTTTATGGTCATCAACTCTATTCAAGGCATATTCAGCAGCAATCGACGCTCCATCAATGAGTCTATCGAAGTTGGCCTTCATAAATTGAGCTTTCGCTCCCTGAGGAATATCGCCGGCGAAAATCATACTACTATCCTGTTCATTTACATTAAGAATAGTTCGAACCAAAGGTTCAGGTTTACCGTCAACAATAATTTGTAAAGGGAACAACAAAGCAGAGCCAGGTAAATCTTTTGCCTTATCCCCAAGGTAGATTTTGTACAAATCGAGTGCACTTTCTCCATCCAGCTCGTATAAAACGTTACCAGAAGCCTTCGTTATCTGGCGTTCCGGCCCAAAACTGTCCCAACCGCCCATTGAACCGAGGCCAATTTGTATGCTATTGCCAAAAAAACCTAATCCAACGATATTTCCCTCTCGTAAATCGTCGTCTAATCCAACGAGGGTAGATTGAAAGCGGGTATCATCGCCGGCTAATCCTCCAGAAACCGTTACATCCTCAGGTAAATGATCGTGTAACCCTTTAGCTAAATCAGAACCGTTTACAATTTGCCCGTCTGAAATCAGGAAAACATGCTTTAATCCTTCTTGATACAACCCAATAGCCAACGATTTACCAGCTTCGTAGCTAGTTCCGTAATCATGAAAATTAATTGGGTGAATCTTTACCGGCGTTTGGTTAAAACTAACCGCTGTGACACTCAATTCGCCAGAATCTAAGTTAGTGCCAATGATATCTCCTGATGAAGAAGAGCTGATAATCCTAGCACCGGGATATTGCTGTTGCAATTTGGCCCTAATCTCAGGTTGATTAAGCACCATCCGGTCGCCGAAAACTAAAACAAAGGGTACTGAATCCCCAGCTTGTATGTTTTGGCGCGAAAAAGTTAACGCTCCGCTATTTACAACTGCTTGATCTACTTTCATATTCGTTTTCCCTAAATTACCTATTATTAGTTTTAATCTGATGCGTGCAGAACGAATATTTTTCTTTTTTTTATTGGTAACACTGTTTTCTTGTCGGAAGGAAAGAGAGGATGAAACTCCTCCTAAAGTTCGAATTTTGAGCCCGATTGGAGGAGTTCAAGCCGGTATCCCGTCTTCGTTTCGAATCAAAGCAGAAGCTTCAGATAATTTAGCCCTTAGAAGCATCACGATTAGCCTAACCCGAAACGGACAAAGCTTTACAACGCCTTTAGTTCTATCGGTAAGCAGCAAACAAGCCACCATCGATACCCTCTATTCCATCCGAGATATCTATTTGGAAGGGGGAAGTTATAGCATTACCGTAACAGCAGATGATGGCGTTCAAACCACTTCCGATTATAGCTCCATACAACTATCTCCTTATCCTGATAGTATCTTAGGCTATTGGGTAGCCATATCAAGCAATACCGAAAACAAGCTTTTACTTTTAGATTCTGCCTTTCAAACCACCCAAAACTGGACATTGCCAGATTTTCCGGCAGGGATGGAGTACAACAAACGCAACGATAATTTATGGTTAGCTTTCCGTAACCTGAACCAGATCAGGGGAATGCAGTTAGATGGAGGCTTAAATTGGGAGATTACTTCAGGAAATCAGGTCGTGGCACAGTTTCATCCATGGGCAGGGAAGCTCGAAGAGGCTTTTTACACCTGCGATCGAAATGGATTTGTAAGAAGTAGAGATGCATTCGGCCAAGTACTTTGGGCATATACCAGTCCGGAAACCCAATCTATCCCTTATTTTCTGTATCGGGATCAAACCAGGTTGTTTATAGGCATTCAACCTAATGGAAATGGAGAGCCAAGGTTCAAAATTATTCATGCGCTTTTCAGCGGTCAACTTCTAGAACGGACGATACAAATGACCCTGAGCAGCATACAAAAACAGGACGCTGATCGGTATTGGTTGTTCGGTTGGCAGGGGAACAATGGCATTATCGCTCGTTACCAATACACTACGAACTCTTGGTCGGTGGTAAAGACCCTCACCGGCGAACGAGTGTTGAGCAGCTATAAAGCTGAAAACGGAGAAATCCTTGTGGCCACTTCATCAGGAATTCGCAGATGGATTACCGTTAGTGAAAGCTTAACCGATGCCCATGGCCCTATGAACGTTAGTAGATTCCTGAAATCCGCCAACAATCAACTTATTATGGTGAGTGATTTAGGGCTTTTCCTTCTGAATGGAACTGCTATTTATACGCCTCCTTCCGGTTATCATATAGAAACAGCGTGTAAAAGAGCCAACAAATGAAAGAGGTTAAGTAAAGGATAAATTGAATCTTTTCGTAATTCTCCGATACTGGTACAATATACTGGAAAACCAACTTGCTATTTAAACAAAAGAGGATGTAAATCAATGACTTACATCCTCTTTTGTTATTATGACTTGTTGCGGAGAGAGAGGGATTCGAACCCTCGATACGCTTTTGACGTATACACACTTTCCAGGCGTGCTCCTTCAACCACTCGGACACCTCTCCTTGGCGGGTCACAAAGGTAATGTTCCCACGCTAAAATCAAAACCGGATATCCGATTTCTAGGGTTAAGGATGCAGCACTTTATGGGTCTTGCCGGCAATTTCAAGCAGGTAAATCCCAGAAGAGCGACCGTTGAAATCGAATGCCGTAGTTCCGGCTTCCAGACTTCCTGAAGTCAACATCCTTCCATCTATGGTTAATAAACGAAATTCAACTTTTCTACTAACACCAAAGAGCGCGATTTTCCCTTCCAGGCTAATTCCTGAAGTAAAGATTTCTTGTGCTTCTTCATCTCCTGTACTCAGACCCAATGAATTCATCCTCGAAATCGCACTACTGCTTCCTTTCAGAATCCATAAATCGGGATCAAGTTGAACTTGAATAACAGAGTCTTGTTGTGGTAGGCTCTGAACAGGCAAAGAAGGATCTATGCGAATATCACGCGTTAATCCTCCTATTAACTGCAAACGCAACGGTATAGGAGTATTGAAAAAAGGATTGGAAATTGCCGAGGGACTCTGGCTTTGTTGTATGAACAATTGACCATTGCTCCAATTCCAGCGAACCTGATAACTGGGAAACCCTGCACCCAGTATCCATTGGTTAATGTAATCCGTAAGGTTAACTCCTGTGGCAGCTTCAATAAGGGATTTAAAATCTGAAGTGGTAGAAGTGCCAAAAGCCCTCACTTGCAGGTAAGACCTAAGGCTGGAATAGAACAGTGAGTCTCCTAATAAATATCGAAGAGTATGTATCACTACCGCTCCTTTTTTATAGGTAAGTTGTGAGCTGAAAATCCTCGATTCGCTGGCACCGGCAGGAACATATACCGTTCCATTGGCCTGTGACAAAGCAGAATTCTGAGCAGAAGTCAACCAGTTTCGAGCATTACCATTGGGTATCATTTCCCGATACAGGTATTCTAGGTAAGAAGCAAAACCTTCATTCAACCAGATGTCGCTCCAAGTTCTACAAGTTACATAATCGCCAAACCACTGATGACCAAGCTCGTGAGCGGTTAAATCTTGGCCAAAATTCCCTTGCGTAGTCATGGTTTGATGTTCCATACCACCACCAAGAGGCGCCATCATGTGGCCATACTTTTCCTGATAAAACGGATAAATGCCAAAACGGGAGGAAAACTTCTCCAACATATCAGCAGAAACATCAATTTGGGCTTTTAAATAGGGTAACGTTGCTCCAAAATTGGGATTGCTTCCGTTATAAACTAAGTTTTGAATCAGTATAGAATCAGGGGCGAAGGCCGCAGGCTTCGCCCAAACATTGTAAAAGGAATAGTCCGAAACAGCATAAGCAATCAGATAGAAAGCGATAGGATAACGAGTTTTCCATCTGAAACGAAGTTGATTGTTGCTTAGAGTATCCACCCCTTGAAGCATTCCATTCGCGCCACCTTTTTGATTGCCAGGCACGATAAGCCAAGTATCAACCGAATCAATTTTGTCGTCTAAGTCTCCATTTTTACATGGCATCCATTGCTGAGCACCAAATGGCTGAGACAGCGTCCAAGTTGCCCTGGTTGACCACGTTGGCGATGCCTGTGAACTTACGGCTGCACTGGCTCCAGATTGTGCAGTAGGTGTACCTTGGTAATAAACATCCACTGAAAAGGCAGTACCGGCAGCCAACAAGGTTTGAAAAGGCATATAAACGCGGTTATTCGACCTGACAAAACTTCTTAACTGCCCATTCCACCGAATGCTGTCAATGGCCATATTGTCGTTCAGATCAAACCAGAAAGTGTCAATTCCTGAAGCGCCTACTGTAGCAGAAAGCGTTGCATGAGCGCCGATAGCGGTGTTTTGGTTAGAAACCTGGAACCTCAGGTGGTAGTGGTGGATGTTGTAATCACTAAAAGAGGCGCTATTTGCTGTTCTGGCTTGAAGCCGAAGTCCGTTTAAATGCGATTTCCAACCACATGGATCATCAAAACCCAGATGTTGAGCGGAAAGGGAGTAGAAAAAGCAACAAAAAAGTAGAAGGAGTACTAATTTCTTCATTTGAGTCAAAAATGCTCTCCAAGATACACATTGGCGATTACCAACCTTGCTTTCCTATCAATGGAACAAACCTAAAATCTTGAAACTGTTCTGTTTCGAAGGTAACTTCATCCATTCGGGTAATGCGCAACATGGTTTGTTTCTCACCATCACCAACAGGAATCACTAATATTCCGCCTATTTTTAACTGTCGAAGAAGATTTTTCGGAACATCCGGGGCTCCGGCTGTTACTAATATTCGGTCAAATGGCGCTTCTTGTTCTAATCCTAAGCTGCCATCCCCATAACGGCATTGAACCCGATAAGGAAGCTGCGAAAGAAAGCTTCTAGTTGCGGAAAAAAGCTGCATCTGTCGTTCGATGCTATAAACAAACGCTCCGAGGCACGCCAATACACAAGCTTGATAACCACTTCCGGTACCAATTTCAAGGACTTTATGCTTCGAAGTCACCTGCAAAAGCATCGTTTGATACGCAACGGTAGAAGGCTGGGATATAGTTTGGCCGGCTTCAATAGGAAAAGCAACATCCAAGTATGCCTGCTTCATGAAAATAGGAGGAAAAAACACATGCCTTGGCACTTCAGCCATGGCTTTTAAAACATTGGTATCATGAATTCCTTTTTCCTGCAAGTCACGGATCATTTGTTTACGAAGCCCTCTCGCAATTGGGGTATCCTGTAGTGCAGCCATTACGACAAAGCTATAAGTGCTGGCCGCAGAAGGCAATTAAAAATTTAATTTCGCATCGAAAATCGCTTCATGCTGAAGATAGCCGTTCTGGGCGCTGGTCATCTGGGTAAAATCCACCTTCGCTGCCTCAAAAATATTTCCCATTTCCAACTTGTAGGGGTCTATGATCCGAATGAGGAAAACGCACGAATTGCGCATGAATACTACGGAGTTACTCCCTGGCGCAGTATGGAAGCACTTATTGATGCTGCCGACGTGGTAGATGTTGTAACTCCTACCCTCTCGCATTTTGATTGTGCGCGTATGGCAGTCAAAAAGCTTAAGCACGTTTTCATTGAAAAACCTCTGACCAATACTGTTCAGGAAGCCGAACAGTTGATGGCCTTGGTTAAAGAAGCAGGAATAAAGGTTCAAGTAGGACACGTAGAGCGGTATAATCCAGCCTTTATAGCAGCCAAAGACTATGATCTTTCTCCAAAGTTTATTGAAGCGCACCGCCTTTCAACTTTTAACCCGCGAGGTACCGATGTCCCCATTGTGCATGATTTAATGATTCACGACCTCGACATCATGTTAAGTGTGGTGAAATCCAATATTCGGCATATCAGTGCAAGTGGCGTATCCGTTTTATCGGACACACCAGATATTGCGAATGCTCGAATTGAGTTTGAAAATGGCTGCGTTGCTAACCTCACCGCCAGCCGTATCTCGCTGAAAAGCATGCGAAAAATGCGTTTCTTCCAACAAGATGCCTATATCAGTGTTGATTTCTTAGAAAAGAAAACCGAGGTTTTCAAGCTCAACGACCCTTCAATTGTTCCCAACGTCCATTCAACTACCATGGAAATTGATCTTGGCCCTGGACGTGGAAAGAAGCTTATTTCATTCGATGTTCCTCCTGTACCGGAAATCAATGCTATTCAAAGTGAATTAGAAGATTTCGCTTTGTCAATTGTTAAGAACATTGAACCTAACGTTACAATACAAGATGGTTATAAGGCGTTGAAAGTAGCTGATCAGATTGTTCAGCTAATTGCAAAAAACCGAATGGCTTGATGAGGAAAAAGTACCCATTTTTATTTCTATCTTATTTTTTACTTCTTACGCTTACTCTGGCAAGTTGTGAGTTGAATCCTGCTATTGAAAAGCCCAGTTATATTCATATATCGGCCATTGGTTTTGCCAGTAATTACCCTGAACACGGCACTAACTCACATAAAATTACCGACGCGTGGGTTTACATCAACGACAATTTAATTGGAGCATACCAGCTTCCGGCCACACTTCCGGTTCTCGCTAAAGACAAAGGAAAAATCAAGGTTTTCCCAGGAGTTATCCTTAACGGCATTTCATCAACTCGTCAAGTCAATCCTTTTTACACTGGATCGGATTTCGATCCTCGCTTTGAAATCGGCAAAACAGACACTTTAAGGCCTATATCTTCTTACCGAACCGGAACACGGTTTATTTGGAGAGAAGATTTCGAATTACCCGGCCTTACCATAAAAACAAGTGCTGCCTCCGATACTACTTTACAACGCCTCAACAATTCGCCTTTAGTTTTTGAAGGAATGGGCACTCTCGCGATGTATGTGGATCAACGAGCTCCCATATTAAAATCCGAGACTATTAACCCATTTCCTTTGCCGCAGCGTGGTTCTTCAGCCTTTTTAGAAATGGATGTGAAGAACAACACTCCTTTATATTTGGCTTTATTGATTACCGCCAGCAATGGACAAAGTGCTGAAATTCCCTTTGTCGGGATAAATCCATCAGCTACTTGGAGAAAACTCTACATTAACCTGACTCCGGTTGTAAATGCTCAACCCTTAAACAGTACATACAAAGTAATTTTCTTTGCTAAAAAAGAATCGACAGCCACGGTTGACACTGTTTTACTTGATAACATCAAAATCGTGTACTGATGAGAAAAAGAGCCGACACGATACAGTATTTACTTTTTGATTTCCTGGCTGGGGCTCTTGCTTGGTTCCTGTTTTTCAATTACAGAAAGTTATACCTTGACGGAGCAACCATCCACAACGCCCTCATTCGGCCTATGGATAAAAACCTGTTGATGGGAATGCTTATTATTCCTACCTATTGGGTGCTTTTATATGCCCTAACCGGCGTTTATCATGATGTTTATAGAAAATCAAGGTTAAATGAACTCGGAACAACCTTGTTAACAAGTCTTGTTGGCGTTATCGCGATTTTCTTTCTCCTCATTCTCGACGATGTCATTCATTCCTATAAAACTTATTACACTAGCGTCCTAATACTTTACAGTTTACATGTACTAACCACCTTTCTTTTTCGATTCATACAATTAACCTCCATTTCAAACCGAATGCATAAGGGTGAAATCGGGTTTAATACCCTTATCATTGGTGGCAATACTAGGGCTATGGAGCTTTATAAAGAGATTACTTCCAGAAAGAAGAAACTGGGGTATTCGTTTTTAGGCTTTATTGATTTAAACGGTGGAAGTAAATGTGTACTTCACGTAAAACTGACAAAACTGGGATATGTTGATGATATTCCAAAAGTGATTTCGGAGCATAAAATTGAGGAAGTTATTATCGCACTGGAAACAACCGAGCACGCTCGTTTTAGACATGTTCTCAACTTATTGGAAGACACCAACGTCATCATCAAGATTATTCCAGATATGTATGACATCATGCTGGGGCATGTAAAAATGCAGCAAATTTTTGGTGCGCTTCTGATAGAGATTTACCCTAAAATTATGCTGCCTTGGCAACGTATTTCGAAAAGAGGCTTGGATATTCTGGTCTCAGGGATTGCCATGGTATTCCTTGCGCCACTGATGCTTTATGCAGCATTTCGTGTAAGGATGTCGTCACCAGGGTCTATTATTTACAAACAAACAAGAATTGGCCATCATGGCAAACCCTTTACTATCCACAAGTTCAGGTCAATGTTTACCGATGCTGAGCGTGAAGGGCCTCAACTTTCTTCCGATCATGACTCCAGAATAACACGATGGGGGTTAATAATGCGCAAATGGCGTATCGATGAGTTGCCACAATTCTACAATGTGTTTATTGGAGAGATGTCTTTAGTAGGTCCAAGGCCAGAACGCCAGTATTACATCGACCAAATAATGGCCGTAGCGCCACATTATAAGCACTTACTCAAAGTTCGACCCGGCTTAACATCTTGGGGGCAAGTCAAATTTGGTTATGCTGAAAACATCCCACAGATGGTAGAACGATTAAAGTTCGACATTCTTTATATAGAAAATATGTCATTGCTGGTGGACTTCAAAATCATGATTTACACCTTGATTATTATTTTCGAAGGAAGAGGGAAGTAAGTTGCTAATCTACAGGCTCAATTCTAGAAGGTAAAATTGCTGCCGGACTCTCCGGCAAATCAATCGGTGGAATTGCGGGAGCTTGCTCTGGTAAGTCAAGGGGTGGCTGGCCTGCGTCAACCCAAGCGGAAAGCCAAAACCGTCCAACAGCCAAGGTTGCCTGTCGCATTCGACGTACAACCAAATCACCTAATAATCGGTTAAACTCCCGTGTTAATGCTTCGCTGTACTGCTTTTCTAACTTGCCTTTTCGCATCTCAAGGCTAAACCAAGCATCCGAAGCAATCCGTTTCTTCGATTCTTCATCAGCGTAAAAAACAGAATCGAGTGCGCGATTACTTTCCTTAACTGCGTTCCAGATTAAATCTGTGATGTTGTTGCAATAAGTAGCAGATCCAAGTAAAAAATCTCGTTCAGTCGTCAGTAAAGCAGGACTTCTTGTTTCAAACCAGGCATGAATTCCTTTTTGACCTGAAAACTGTCCGTTGTAGTTGGCTGTAGTATGTAGGGGAACGTGGGCATCTGCTAGATAATGCCCGGTCTCAGCAGCCAATTGTAAGATACGTTCATGATCCCTGGAACGAAATGCCTGAACTAAGGCCCGATACAATCGTTGCAAATGCCAGGGAACGTGACCCCAGCTTTTCAACGAATCTGCGCTATAGCGAGCAACCGCAGCATCCTCTAAAAGAGGAACGCTATCAACGCATCCATAAAACTCAAGGTCTATATAATGCCTAGCCCCTTCCTCTGCAACAGCGTATCGGCGTGCATCCGGATCAGGGGCATGCGCCTCTAACCAGCCAACGTGTGGTCTAAAGTAATAAAAAAGGGGTGCTGGTAAGGTGTAAACCGCATAGCGGTTGATTTGCTTATGGGCATCAAAGCCCCATCCCAACGCAATTGTTGGAAACAGCCATGCAGCTATTAACTGCTTCAACGATTTTTGCACTAATCATGGAAGAATAAGTCGTTTTATCTTGCTTATCGGTCCCGGACAGTTCTCCTGGTGGCAACTAATGCACGTCTGAAGAAGGTGGTTAAACGCTGCCTTCCGGCCATCGGGCCCCTGTACCTGGAGTTCCCGCATGGCAGTGTAATAAGTCTCTGCTTTCTTACGAAATTCAGGAGTGAGCACAGTAGAATCTGTAGGCTCCTGATCGTGAAAACGAATAACGGGGAAAACATTTGCAGTAAATGTCTTCCCCGTTACGATGGTATCATGCATGGCTGAAGCTTGAACGTACATGGCACGCATCACCTTAGCCATAGGTTTGGCATCCTCGAGTCCCGGCTTCACACAAGAGGGATCGTTTGAAGCGGGTTTTTCATTGGCATTCTTACCTGAATCTTGGCAAGCCCACATAGCACCTGCCATAATTGCCACAATCCCGAGTTGCCTAAAGTTCATGTGATTCTTCTTAATTATTGGAGTGCTACCCCTTTTGCCTCAAAAACCAACTCACGGGTAGGTTCCTTGATTGCATCAATTTCTTCCTTCGGCTTTCCTGCATCGTGCGCAAAATGCTTCAACTCATCAACTGTAGTAACCTGATAGTAAGCAATACCGTCGATGATGGCTTTTTTACCCGCAGCATCTTTAGGCACGAAGAACGCATAGTCCTTAAAACTAACACGCATGGTAGAACCATCGCCTTTATCAAGCTTCATCCAGCACCCTTTTTTCTGACAAACAGACTCAACTGAGGCCGCTAATTTAACCTGAACCGAATCCCTGTCTCCCAGTGATTTGATAAACTCAGGCAGAGCAAGCGCTCCGGTAGTGTCAATTGCTTCTCCATATTTGGAAACAGGCGCACTTGAGGCCAGGTTTTCAGTTGCTTTTTCTCCTTCTTTTGAAGCTTCAGAACAAGCAAACATCGCAGTAGCTAATGCTACGTAAAGCAATTTCTTCATGATTTTGAAATTGAGGTAAAGGTAACCAAGGCAATCAAATAAAATATCAATCAATTATTCCAAAGAAATCTTTGTTTAACTCAGTATGGCCTTTATCTTTGCACTCCTTTTAAGCGGAAAATTACGTCCACATGGCTAACCATAAATCAGCTCTCAAGCGCATCCGTCAAAGCGCAGTACGTCGTCTGCGTAACCGATATCAGTACAAGACGACTCGTACCATGATAAAGCGCCTGCGCAATACTACCAGCAAGTCTGAAGCTACGGTGATGATGCCGCAGGTTTTTTCGTTGTTGGATCGTCTTGCTAAACGCAACATCATCCACAAGAATAAAGCTTCCAACCAGAAGTCTAAGCTTGCCCGCTTCGTTAACAAGCTTGCATAAGCTGTAACACGGATTATTTAAAAGGCTCTCCCAACTGGAGAGCCTTTTTGCGTTTTGGCCCTTATCATGAAAAAAATTTACCCTCATTTACTCTTAGAATATTGCCAAGTTGAGGTCAGCGACTCTCAAATGATGCGAAACTTTTACATCAGTTCTTTCTAAGAAGCGCCTTAGCTTGCCGGTCAAACATACATCGATATGACACATCCAAATCACATTATCAAAGAATGGGCACCAGAAGATCGGCCTCGTGAAAAATTTAGAGATAGAGGAAAAGACGCAGTAACAGATAGTGAATTACTCGCTATTCTGATTGGTTCGGGAACGAAAACCCACAATGCCGTAAGCTTAGGCAGAGATATACTCCGGCTCGCAGAAGGTGACCTCATTCGGTTAGGCAATCTTACGGTTCAGGAACTCTGCAAAGTATCCGGAATTGGAGAAGCAAGAGCTATCTCTATTGCAGCCGCTTTAGAACTTGGCAGAAGACGACGCGCCTCCTTAGGGCAAGGTGAAAAGCAGAAAATAGGCTCTAGTGCAGATATTGATAAGTTTTGCCGGCATCTGTTTCAGTTTCTAACTCATGAAACATTTCAGGTAGCGTATTTAAACAGAGGCAATTACATCATCACGGTAGAAAAAATAAGCTCCGGTGGCCTTACCTCAACAATTGCAGATCCAAGAATCATCCTTCGCAAAGCGTTGATTCATGAAGCTACTTCCCTCATATTAATGCATAACCATCCTTCAGGAAACCTTCGTCCTTCAGAATCAGATCTTGATCTCACAAGAAAACTCAGAAAGTCGGCGAAGGAAATGGACATTACCGTTTTGGATCACCTCATCTTTAGCGACCAGAGTTACTTCAGCTTTGCAGATAATGATTTGATGTAGCTCAAAGCATAAAAACACCGGCTGCAACACCAATCGCTCCAACTAAATAGCCTGCCGCGACCTGAGCCAAACTGTGCGCCTGCATCACCAACCTTGATGTTCCAACTAAACCTGCTCCAAGTAGCAAAGAAGGAAGCAATCCCGGCGACTGATAAGTCAATTGATCATGAATCAAAACGATAAAGGTTAGCAGGCCTCCAATTCCTACTGTATGCGCAGAAATTTTCCACCTTAGATTAATCAAAATTGTTGCTGCCAGAGAAAAAGTTGCCCCAAGCAATCCGCTGATCATAACAATGGGTAGCCTTAACCTGTAGAATGTAAATATTAGCAGCAACATCATGGATAAGGTAAACAAGTAAGGGACTGTACGTTCTTCCGCGATTAACACTTGAACATCGCTGATTTTTTGTTGCTTGTAGCGTATAAATATGAAAACAGCCGGAAATAAAACTGTGTAAACCAATACTAACAAGGATAGAATTAGTAAAGAATCCCCGGAATAAGCAACTAAGCTTACAGGCCGAAGTGAATAAAGAAGCAGCGTAAGATAAAAAGGAAGTAAAAGCGGGTGAAAAACTACTGAAACCAATAAAGCAACTTGGCGCATTTTAAATTTCTTTTCTAAGGCGGGCAACCGGAAGGTTTAGAGCTTCGCGGTACTTGGCAACGGTTCTTCTCGCAATGTTGTACCCTCGTTCATTCAAGATCTCGGAAAGTCGGTCATCCGATAATGGCTTCCGCTTGTTTTCATCCCGTATTAGCTCCGATAAAATGGCTTTAACTTCCTTGCTGGAAGCCTCTTCCCCGGAATCTGTCATAATTCCTTCTGAGAAAAATGATTTTAACAAGAAGGTTCCAAACTCTGTTTGAATGTACTTGCTGTTTGCTACCCTTGAAACAGTAGAGATATCGAGACTCACTTTATCTGCGATATCCTTAAGAATCATAGGCTTTAGTTGGGTAGTATCGCCGGAAAGAAAGTACAAACGCTGATGTTCAAGAATCGCTTCCATTGTAGAAAGTAAAGTATGCTGACGCTGGCGAATAGCGTCGATAAACCACTTGGCAGAATCGAGCTTTTGCTTCACAAAGGTTAGCGTTTCGCGTGTTTTAGGGTTCGGCTTTCCACCCTGATTATAATGCCGCAACATTTCGCGGTACTCTCTACTTATTCTCAACTCAGGAGCATTTCTGGCATTCAATCTTAAATCCAGTCTTCCTTCCTCGTTATGCAGGATAAAATCCGGAATTACAGCTCTGTTGGTATCCTCTGAACCGGCAGAGCTTCCGCCAGGCTTTGGGTTCAGGTGAATTATTTCCTCATGAGCAGCTTTTAGTTGAGCCTCCGATAGATTAAGCGACTTTCTTATCTTATCGAAATGTTTCATTGAATACTCCTCGAAGTATTTCTCAATGATAATTTGCGCTGTTAGCGCAGACGGGCTGTGATGCTTACGGTTAAGTTGTAACAAAAGGCACTCCTGCAAATCTCTCGCTCCAATTCCTGCAGGGTCAAAACCCTGAATAACTTCTGTGAGAACTTCTTCTACTTCTTCCGGCTCACAAATCAGATTCAGTGAAAAGGCCAAATCATCTGCGATATTGATAGGCTTACGCCTTAAATATCCGTCCTCATCCAGACTACCAATGATTTGTTCAGCAATTGTGTACTCCCTTTCACTTAAATCTAATAATTCCAATTGATTGTTTAATTGCTCAATAAAGCTGGAGCGAACTGCTACCCTGCTATGCACTCCGGCGTCTTCATCCTCCTCTCGGTAATTATTGTCTGCCAATTTATAGTCAGGGATATCGTCGTCTTCCAGGTATTCCTTAATCTCTACATCCTCAGCAGGGTTATCATCGTATTCATCTTCCTTCTCCTCTTCCGTGTTTCTTTCTTCATCCTCAACTTCTGGCTTCTCATCTTGCATGCCTTCTTCCAAAGCAGGGTTTTCCTCCAACTCTTCTTTTATCCGCTGTTCCAGCATAGAAGTTGGAATTTGCAACAGCTTTATAAACTGTATTTGCTGAGGCGACAGCTTTTGCAAAAGCCTTTGAGAAAGAGACTGTTTCAGCATGTGAGTCAAATATACTGGGTTACGAAGTTAGAAAAGGATAGTTTGAAGCAGAAACTCCATGATTTTGACAACTTTGTAACACTTTTAGATATTTATATCCTGATATTTGCTTCAATGACTCCTCTGTTACAACGATACAATCAAGCGGTGCCACGTTATACCAGTTATCCGGCCGTTCCGCACTGGAATACAGAGCGATTTGAGCTGGAGGCTTGGAAAAAAGCAGTAATCGATGCTTATCAGAAAAACCAAAAACTGGCTTTGTATCTGCATCTTCCATTTTGCGAGAACCTATGCACCTATTGTGGTTGTAACAAACGTATTACAAAAAACCATCAGGTTGAATCTCCATATATAGCTGCATTACTCGCTGAATGGGCCATGTATCACAGTTTATTTGGAGAGCCTCCTTTTATTGAACAGTTACATTTGGGAGGAGGAACCCCTACTTTCTTCTCTGCTGAATCGTTGGACAGCCTGATGAAGGGCATTTTCAGTATTAGCACTGTTAGCAGTTCTCCGGATTTTTCTATTGAAATACATCCCAATTACACCAAAGAAGACCAACTGATCATACTTTACAAGCATGGATTTCGTCGTTTAAGTGTAGGAATTCAGGATTTTGATACTAAAGTTCAGAAAGCCATCAACCGAATGCAGCCTTATAGCTTGACTGCTGCTATTTTTAGTATGGCTAGGGATATTGGCTATGAAGGAGTCAATGCCGATATGGTCTATGGGCTTCCATTTCAACACTTAAAAGGATTGCAGGAGACGTTAGACAAAGTCATGAAATTGCAACCGGATCGAATTGCTTACTACAGTTATGCCCATGTTCCGTGGATAAGCAAAAGTCAGCGGCATTTTTCTGAAACCGATTTACCTGACCCGTCGCTCAAACAAGCCTTGGCAGATGAAGGCAGAAGAAGGTTTATCGATGAAGGTTACATTCCTATTGGGTTCGATCATTTTGCACTTCCTCACGATCCACTCGCCTTAGCTCAGCTCAACGGAACACTTCACCGCAACTTTATGGGCTTTACCCACCATCAAGAAGATTTGTTGATTGGCTTAGGTGTCTCATCCATTTCTGATGCCGGTACAGCATTCGCGCAGAATGAAAAAGAGGTAGAACCTTACCTTCAAAAGGTGGGACAAGGCATTTGGCCTCTAATTAAAGGACATTTGCATTCTGAAGAGGATTTGCAGTTCAGGGAGCACGTGTTAAATCTAATGTGTCAGTATCAGACCCAATGGCAAGAAAACGACCCTATTAAGCGGCGATTGGCCGAACTTCAATCTTTTCAGAATGATGGGCTTGTAACGCTTAGTCCTGGAAAGCTGGAACTCACCCCACTGGGTAGGCGGTTTGTCCGGAATGTGTGCTACGCACTTGATCCACGTTCCGAGCCAACAGAGAATTCCGGTAAAAGCCGTTTCAGCGCGGCAGTCTAACCAAACTTGCGCCCTTGGCGCGTACCTTTGCGACATGTCGTACTTAGATAGCCTGAACCCGCCTCAGCGGCAGGCGGTAATGTGCACTGAGGGTCCTGTGATGATAGTCGCTGGCGCAGGCTCTGGAAAAACCAGGGTTCTCACCTTCCGCATCGCTTGGTTATTAGATAAGGGCGTTGATCCTTTCAACATTCTTGCACTTACTTTTACCAACAAGGCGGCTCGTGAAATGAGAGCGCGGATAGAAAAGGTAGTAGGCGGTGCCGCTAAAGCCTTGTGGATGGGTACTTTTCACTCAGTATTTTCTCGAATATTGAGAGCCAATGCTGAACGCCTCGGTTTTCCTCAAAGTTTCTCTATCTACGATACCGACGACGCCAAAAGCCTCATCAACAGCATTGTAAAGGAAATGAAACTGGATGAGCAGCTCTATAAGGGCTCTTTCGTTTACAACCGTATTTCAAGTGCTAAAAATGGCCTCATCGGTCCAGAGCAATATTCCCAAGACCTCGAAATCCAAAACTTAGACCTCACCTCCGGCAGACCGAAAATGGCGGAGATTTACCGCGTATATCAGGAACGTCTTAGAAAAGCTGGAGCAATGGACTTCGACGATTTGCTTTTCAATACCTATAAGCTTTTTCACCATTATCCGGAATGCCTGCATTACTATCAGCATAAGTTTAAATATCTGATGGTGGACGAGTACCAGGACACCAATATTGCTCAATATCGAATCGTAAAAATGCTTGCTGCGGTTCATGAAAACTTGTGTGTGGTTGGCGACGATGCTCAATCAATCTACGCCTTCCGTGGTGCTAACATTGAAAACATCCTCAACTTCAGAAAGGATTACCCAAATCTTCAGGTTTTCAAGCTGGAGCAGAATTACCGTTCTACTCAAAACATCGTTCAGGCTGCTAATAGCTTGATTGCCCGCAACAAGGAACAACTTTCGAAAAATGTTTGGACCGAAAATGACGAAGGAGATAAACTAAGAGTCATTCGGTGCTTTTCTGACAACGAAGAAGGAAAACTGATTGCTCAAACCATTTTCGAAGAGAAAATGAAAGAACGAAGAGCCAATCAGGATTTTGCAGTGCTATATAGAACTAATGCACAGTCGCGTTCATTAGAAGAAGGACTCAGAAGGTTGAATATAGCCTACCGAATTTACGGAGGAACCTCCTTTTATCAGCGCAAGGAGATCAAAGACCTTATTGCCTATCTTAAATTGATTGTGAATCCTCAGGATGAAGAAGCATTCAAAAGGGTGATAAATTATCCGGCTAGGGGTATTGGCAAAGTTAGCTTGGATAAAATGATTGTGCTGGCTGATGAAAACCAACTTCCTCTGTTTGAAGTAGCTAACCAGATTGAAAATTTAAAATTTGGGACTGGCTCAGGAAAAATTTCCGAGTTCGCTATTATGATTAAAAGCTTCATGGCAGAAGCTAAAAAGAAAGACGCCTACGAAACCGCGGTTTGGGTAGCTCGACAGACAGGGCTGCAACGCGAACTAATTTCTGATAAAACTCCTGAAGGACGAAGCCGTTATGAAAACGTTGAGGAGTTGCTCAACGGTATCAAGGAATATGTGGAGAGCGAAGAAAACGAAGAAAAAGACCTTGCTGCCTTCTTACAAAACATTGCATTGTTGACCGATGCTGACAACGATTCGGATGACGGGGGTGATAAAGTGATGCTGATGACCATACACGCTGCTAAAGGACTCGAGTTTCCGGTCGTTGTAGTAGCAGGTTTGGAAGAAAACCTTTTCCCTTCCCAAATGGCGATGAATACAAGGGAAGAGATGGAAGAAGAACGTCGGCTTTTCTATGTCGCGATTACACGGGCAGAAAAGAAACTCTTTCTTACTTGGGCAAGCAGCAGATTCAGATATGGAACGCTAATAAACTGCGAACCAAGTAGATTTCTCAGTGAGATTAACCCAGAGTTCCTTCATGTTGATATAGAGAAAACCGCCATCATGGCAGGAATGAGTGCTTTAAAAAGCAAAAAGCTCAACGAAAGTGAAGAATTCTATACTTCGGGTCCTGCGGTTAAAGTGAGTGGTGTAGGTCCTTTGAGACCGGTAGCCATGAAACCGAAACCTATAGCTGCTGCTCCTCCCGACCCAAACTTTATTGCAGACGATACCAGCAATCTGAAAGAAGGGCAATGGGTGGAACATCAAAAATTTGGTAAAGGGTTAGTCGCTAAACTCGAAGGTTTTCAAGGTGACCGAAAGGCTACTATCCGATTTGACCAACAAGGCGAAAAGCAATTGGTGCTCAAATTTGCTAAGCTCCGGATTGTAGAGTAAGCTAAAAACCAACACGTTATGTTCCTTTTAGAAACCCAAAACTGTTTGTTAAGAGAACTTCGCGAATCAGACGCTGAGAGCATGTTCAGGATGGACACCGATCCGCTTGTGATGCAGTTTTTAGGTGGAGTTAAAGTGGAAAACGTTGAGAAGAGTCAATCGATCATCAGGATGGTGCAAGAACAATACACCACTAATGGTTATGGACGCTGGGCAGTTATAGAAAAAGAGACCAACACGTTTATGGGCTGGGCGGGCCTGAAACGGGTATTCGGTGAAACCTATTATCCGGAACCGCATACCGACCTCGGCTACCGACTGATACCGAAATTTTGGGGGAAAGGTTTTGCTACTGAATTGGCACTTGCCTGCCGCGACTGGGGTTTTAGAGTAGCAGGGATTGAGGCTTTGTATGCAGCTACTCATCAAAACAACCTGGCTTCACAGAGAATAATCCAAAAAACAGGTCTTAGCCTTGAAGGAACCTTCGAATATGAAGGTGCGCCTCAGTATTGGTATTCGCTTTCTCGCGAAAAGTGGGAACGCGAAGCAACCAAGTAACGAACAGGTTTTTTATCATCGAAGTTGCGTTGGTAAACGGCGACTTGCGCGAGGGATGGAAGTGGAAAGCCCACAGCGAAGGCGCTTGAACTATCCCCAAACAGGCATTATGATGCGCCTGAGCGAGGACTTGGAGCGGACAGCCCGACCCCGAGGGGAATAGCAGGAAAGTAAACTTAGGCGAATAGGTTCACCCGAGGGGGCGCGCCCAAAAAAAAGGCCGCCTACTTGCAGAATGCGAAGTAAACGGCCATGAATTAAAACCTGAAATTTCCTAAATGCACTAGCAGCAACAATAAAGTGAGAAGCCAGTGGCGGAAAACTTATAGTCTCTTAGAATTCTTCAATTTTGAAATTTCTTTCTCGTTAAGGTAGCGCCAATGTCCGCGAGGTAAATCCTTTTTGGTAAGACCGGCAAACGTAACACGGTCGAGTTTAACTACTTCGTAGCCGAGATGGGCAAACATCCGACGAACGATGCGATTTTTCCCGCTGTGAATTTCAATACCTACTTGAGAAAAGTCGTCAGGCGCAGGGTAACCCACAGTATCCGCGAATGCTCTACCGTCTTCTAACTCAACACCTTCAACCATGGCTTCCATATCGGGCTTGTTAAGGGGCTTATCCAACCAAACATGGTAAATTTTAGAGATTTCATTCGAAGGATGGGAAAGCTTTAGCGCAATTTCGCCATCGTTGGTTAGGAGCAATAAACCGGTAGTGTTGCGGTCCAGCCGCCCAACGGGAACGATTCGCTCTTCGCTGGCATTTTTCACTAACTGCATGACCGTTTTACGCTCTTCTGGATCGTCGGTGGTAGTAATGAAATCCTTAGGTTTATTGAGCAGAACATAAACTAACTTTTCGCGTCTCAGCTCTTTACCCGCATATTCCACTGCATCTTGCTTATTGACTTTGTGCCCCATCTCGGTGATGACCTGACCATTAATCTTAATTTGTCCGTCGGCGATAAGCTCATCGGCCTTTCTGCGAGAACAAATACCTGAATTGGCGATGTAGCGGTTCAAACGGATTGGCCATTCATCGGCTGGTTCAATTTTCACTTCGCGGTCCCTTGGGTCGTGGTTATTGACCCATTCAAAATCCTTTTGGTAATCGCGGCTCTTATTCTCGAAACGGTTGTAGGAAGTTCGCTCTACTCCTCTATAACCAGTGCTTTCATTACGTTTTTCGAAGCGCGGTTTGAACTCGCGGTCATTGCTGCGGAAGTTGCCGCTACTGTTTCCATCGCGATTCTCGAAGCGTGGTTTGAACTCGCGGTCGTTGCTGCGGAAGTTGCCGCTGCTGTTCCCATCACGATTCTCGAAGCGTGGTTTGAACTCTCGGTCATTGCTGCGAAAACCACCACTGCTGTTTCTATCACGATTCTCGAAGCGTGGTTTGAACTCGCGGTCATTGCTGCGAAAACCACCACTGCTGTTTCTATCACGATTCTCGAAGCGAGGTTTGAACTCGCGGTCGTTGCTGCGGAAGTTACCACTGCTGTTTCCATCGCGTTTTTCGAAGCGAGGTTTGAACTCACGGTCGTTGCTGCGGAAGCCACCACTGCTGTTGCCATCGCGTTTTTCGAAGCGAGGTTTGAATTCGCGGTCGTTGCTACGGAAGCCACCACTGCTGTTGCTATCGCGTTTTTCGAAGCGTGGTTTGAACTCGCGGTCGTTGCTGCGGAAGTTGCTACTGCTGTTTCCATCGCGTTTTTCGAAGCGTGGTTTGAACTCACGGTCGTTGCTGCGGAAGTTGCCGCTGCTGTTGCCCTCACGATTCTCAAAACGGGGCTTGAATTCGCGGTCGTTGTTATGGAATCCGCCATTGTTGTCGCCATCGCGTTTTTCAAAACGAGGCTTATATTCCCTATCGTTGTTACGGGAATCGCGGGTATCCTGCGAAGAAGATTGATTAGACTTTACTTGTCTTCCACTTGCTGTCACATATCGTGGGGCAGAGTGGGCGTTAGAATTCCGTGGGGATCCTTTACCGGAAAAATAACTGCCGTCTTGGCGGCGAGGTTTGCGGTCGTCACGACCGTATTCGTTGCTCATGATGTCAATTGAATTGCAAAGGTAAGAAATCCAATTCTGAAAACCTTAGCTTTTAACTAATTGACTATCAGGATAAAATTAGTTAGATAGAATAAAGCGCACGACTACACCACCGCTGGATTGGCTGTTGGGGAAAGAAGTTGAAACAAAAGGCGTGTTAATGGTTTGATCGAAGAATAATCGAATATTGACTTTCTCGTTGACGGTATAATCGATGTTCGGTTTAATGCTAATGGTTCTCATCCCTGCTGATGGTAGAGCCTCCCTTCCATCAAGGTCACGCATTAAAGTGGCATTATCGCGGAAGTTGAAATCAAAGCGGAAGTTCAGGTCATTATTCAAAGTGGTTTTTTGTCCATTGATTAAAAATGGTAGAACCAACTTCTGAACCCGATACCCAAACCCGATAGTAAACTCATTGTTCCTTAATTCAGAAAGCCTGTTATTAAGTAGCGATAAAGTAAGTGTTCGATTCTGTTTATATTCTACCTTAAAGGTCATGCTATTTTTCAAGGTAATATCCACACCGATAAGTGGTGCAAGCTGCTCGGATATGACTACTTGTGCTACCTGAAGATTTGGGTAAAAATCTTTAGTTCTGCTTGTATCTCTGCCAAAAGCTGCTCCGTTTCTCTCCTCAAAAAGCAGGTTAGAAGTATATCCATTTACGCTGTAAGTTGATCGGTAGCTATGGCTTAGGTTGATGCTTTGAAAGAGCTTTTTTGCCCAACGCATAGTTCCGAGCCCACCCCAGGTAATCCTCCAGTTAGGTAATGGAATAGAAGGAAACATTCCGAGGGATTGCTTGGATGGATCCGTTCCGGTGTAGGCTGAAAGAAAAGCTGGAATTACGACATCGAGATTTTTGCGTGAATACCCATCGGGGTAAATAGAATCTAATACTCCTCTTCCTATAGAGTTAGGATTGGCATTTGCCAGGCGTTCAGCAATTACAAGACGGTTGCTTTCAAGAGTCCCAAAGACTGCACTGCTGAGGAAGCCTCCCTGAGAAGCGTCGGTTTGCATTTTCTCAAAAGCTGTTGCCCAAGTAATGATTGAAACGGTGTAGTCGCCAGTCTCGAGAGAGTTAAATCCCTGAATAAAACCGTCGGCATCGGCTCGGAAATTTTGCTGTAATCGGCTTCCGGAATTCCGTGTCCAGTTCAGTTCTATCCTAAAATCCTTGATAGGTTCAAGTGTTGCCCTTAATTGAAGGTTCTCTGACCGGGTTCTAACATAAGGCATGTTCAGGTTAGTATCCAGTGACAACCACCCGTTGCGAATAACATCAGGTCTTAAATCGCGCTGAGAGCCAAAGGCGAAGTCAAGGCCTGGTGCATTAAGGTCGAAATTGTTCCCTAAGTATTGTACTGAGGGCCGAAAACCCGGCAATACTGTACCATTGTTATCGGTGTAAGCTAAGGTGATTTGCTTGAGCATCATCAAAGCTTTGGCCGCAATTCGAAGTGGATTCCTTGCCAGTCTTTCAGCTTCAGATAAATTATCCTCAGGCTGTTCTACTTTATCCTTGACTTCGTCTCCGAATTGATCACGTCCGGTAGCTTTTTTCTTATCCTTATCCTGAGCTTTCTTTCGTTCTTTCTCCTGCTGTTTCTTCTTATCCGATTCAAAAGGTTGGTCTGAATTGATTTTCTTCAGGAATCCAACTTTGTTGTATAGGTTAAGCGCATTGACTTGAAAGTTCCACCGATTCGATTGTCCATTTTGAATAATATTTCCAAGGCTATCAGCGCTGAGAGGAGCTGCTGTCCAGTCAAAATTTCCCTGATACTGATAGGTGCCGGTTATCCAATCTAAGATTTTAATCTTGTTGAAAGGCAGGTTGTAGTTTGCACTAAAGTTTTGAGTGTATTTGGTTTTTCGACCGAAGTTCAGAAAGTTCTTTTGTACAGTATCTCGTTTTTGTTCAGTATCCAATGCTCCGAAAGGCTCATCTACCCGAGCTTGAACTGTTGCATCAAATTCAAGTTTAAGTGAACGAGTTAAATCCCATCTCAACCCAAACTGACGGTTCATCGTAAAGTTTTTATTAAACGTTGGGGTTAAGGGAGACTCTCCAATGGAGTTATTCCTGAGTTGTAACTCCTGATACTGCCTGTCAATATCTAATCGGACGGTAAAACTTGAAGGAACAAGGCTGAAGTTAAAGTCCCTCAGCGGCATCATCCATTCCTTCTTAAATAGTTTAGCAAACGGGCGAATACTGGGTGCTTGAGTGTTATAGGTATAAGCAATGGACCCTCTATGCTGCTGCTGAGTATTGTTTTCAGTAAAAGGATTTCGGCTATAGTTTTCGGTAAAGGAGTAGGATAAAGACAAGTTTTCAACATCCCAAGGCATCGCTTTCTTTCCCGGTCTCCGCTGTTTGGAAACATTGGTAAGGTTAAAGCCTCGACGGGAGGTATAGGTTTCAGCAGCTCTTCGAATAGAATCCCTTGATGATTCGGAACGAGCTGTTTCTAATGCATCATCAAACAAGACATCCTGATCCAAGGGGTTGAACTCGGGCCTGGAGAACGACTCTGCGATTCCGTAGTACAACGGCATTCTGATGCCATAACGCTCCGGAATAAGTTTGCCCAATTCAAAAGTGGATGCCAAATCGTAAGAAGTTAGATCATCACGATTACGATCGGTAGGCTTACTTTCAATAGAACCAAAGCCAATGGTTCTTCTTAAACCGCTTAGAGTAACATTCCCTACATCGGCGAGTTTTACTTGTAGTGAGCCAGTAGCCGCCCAACCTCCTTTATTATCGAATTCAGATAGTCTTAGTTCGTTAAACCAGACCTCTCCGCATAATGGCTGGCCAGAATCATCAGCATTTACACTTTCACGCTTAGGATTTCGGACTCCAAGCATTATGGTTTGAACATTAGCAAGGTTGGGATTTCCGAGGATGGTAATTCGATGGCCGTTTGACAAAACCACGGTAAAGGGTTTATTGAATGGCCATCCTTGCTTGTTACGTTCCAATTTCGCCTGATTTAATGCCGAAAAAGTGACGTCAATTTCATTCTCTGTTGGCCAAATAGCGGATGGATTTCCAAATGAAGTACCGTGTGGAGTTGAAGTTAAAGGCAATTCATACTCGTAAAAGTTACTGACGTAATCGTTCCCCAAACGCATAAAGGCCATGAGCTCCCCTCTTCGAAAATCTGAGGTTCCTACAGCATGTTCTGAATGCACAAACATTTTAATGCGCTTGTATGCTCGGATATCGAAGCTCACATTTTTGAATGCTGCCCGGCTGTCACCATCAGGCAGGTTACAGAACCGAAGCTGGAGTGCTTGCTCATTAAGCTGTTGGAAGTTGGTAGTAAAAACATTCTGTACCCGCTGAATACCAGGCGGAACTACATAAGGAATAGGAGTTCTGTTTCCATTCTCTTCGATGTTAACAGTCGAAATCGAAAAAGAGGTTGTTCCGTTATCTTCAACCGGAACGTACTCGCCGGGCACTCGTAAATCTCCAAGAAAACGTCGCCAATCCACCCTAACTAATTGAAAACTAGCGAAGCGGGTGATAATGGAATCCGTAAAATTGGAATAGTACATCCGTAAAAAACGTATAGACTTGAAATCGGTGATATTCCCTACTTTCCTATCCGGCCTGCTAATCGGCACTCTGAATTGGAACCAGCGAACCGTTTCTCTCCTTCCGTTAGCTAATGCAACCGTAGAAGTATAGGAATCGTTGATGTAATTTCTACCTACAACCAAATCTTGAGGGCGCAAACTGATTCGGTATTCGAAATAATCTTCTGTTTGAGTAAGCGTGTTATCTTGGTTAATGTCCTCGCTATTCGGAAGGTTGGTAGCCGATGTTGGGTAAGATTCCGGCGAATCCTGGTCGGTTGGAGAATTGCTTTGCAGGCCGTTGAAGCGTTTATATCTGGCGAGTGTCGGGAGCGAAAGAGCGTCGTAATCGCTGCCTCGGTAATGGTGATAATTGTCGCCGGAAGGATCTCCTTCAATTTGGGCAACAACCGGAGAATTTACGCCCAAAAGTTGCTTTAACGGAGCTATGAAGGAAGTGTCTAAGAAACTACGCTCAGTTTCATCGTTCATACCGTCCAATCCTACGTCCTGGAACCTTCTTGCGGCTGGATCATTATCAAAAGCATTAACAATAGGTTGAACTCTCGGTACAATGCCCCAAGTTGTGGTGTCGGTAGGATTCAGGCCAGGCTGCTTTGGTAAGCCGTTTTCGAATGCTCTTCTACCGTCCTTCAGTACATCTTCGGAAATATTTCCGAGATTCAGAATAAAGTCACCGCCGGTAGAAGTAGGGTTGTAAATAAAAGGGTCCATCATCCAGAACTCAACAAACTCTACATTGGCAGCTTCAAAATCGTTGGTTTCTATTCTACGCATTATCCCGCCCCAGCGTTTTTGCGGGTTGGTCAGCTTTCCATCTGCTGAAATACCGTTCGCATCGTAGTTATAAGGGCCACGCTCATTCGGATAATAAGCAACATCAAAAGTGGCAATGTTCAACGGTTGGTTGTTGGCAAGCTGGCGGTTAGGGAACACTTCCTGTTCCAAAACCTCACGCATATAGTGATTAGACCGAAGGTTGCGGTCGTTGGCGATGTGGCTTGGGGTAATCCCAGAGGTTCTGAAGAATAAAGGGTCAATGTTGTACCAAGCAATTTTTGCTCGGTTTTTTCCGCTACTCAGGCTGTTTCGTTCACTGGCTTCAGGAAACGTAGGAGGTACTGAACTAATGGACCAAGCCAATGGAAGGCGAATGTCAATGGAATTCTCTGATCCTTCAAAATCGTCGATGTACGACAATCCTCCATCAACTGAAATTGCACTTGGGCTTCCGGGTATCAAATGAGCATACTCACCGGAAAAAGTAATGGTGGATGTTTCTTTGGTTGAAATTAAGGGCAGTTTGTCGATTAACTGGGTAAGTGCCCTTGAATCTGACCGATAACTTCCATCCAAACCAACCATAATATTAGAGGTCGGTTCATCCCCCTGATTGACTTTAGGGGTGATAGGCCGTTCATTCAAATGAATAAGCGTGCCGCCGAGGTTGATGTCTTGATTGACACGGTAATCAAAGCGTGAACCTATCAGAGTTCGGCTTTGCATGTTGAGCATTGGGTTGTTTTCGAAACGAACGTTGATATTCTCTCCTGAATTCATCAACGCCATATCGATAATTTTCACCCTTCCCTGAACATAGTCCACGGTATAATGCACATTTTCTTGTAATTGTCGGTTTCCGGCCATCACCTGAACGGAGCCTCTCGGGATATTGAAAGCTCCAAGGGATATTTCATTGCTCTGGCTACCTTGATACTGCCCAGTTAACCGGTAGCGGTTAAGCTCGGGAAACTGCATCGCCCACGCTTTAGTAGAGTCATACAACTGAGTAAAAGCATACCGAGCGATTATTTCATCCGGGGTGTTGCCTGCTTTTCTGAATTCTTCGATTAAGTCCCTCCCAAAAGGCTCTGCTTTGGGAAACATTACCCTTCCGTTCGCAGGAAAAATAGTAACGTTATCAATGAAGTCAAACATTCCATCAGGCGAAGGCTCAAGCTGCACCGTTAGGTTGTCTAACCCGAGAACCTGAATCAACTGCTTACCAGAAAGACTTCCTTCCGGAAGAAAGTTTTTATATCCGTTGGTGTAATCTGCATAAACAAGATTCAGGATAAAGTCCTGCTTATTGATTTGAAATGCGTTAAGGGAGTAGATATTCTTCATCATCAGCCTCCAAATTGGAAGCGAAGGGCGAATGGTTGTTCCCTTAAGCATTTTCAGATACAGCATCTGAGGATTTGCTTGGTCACTGGGCACTTCGTTCGAAAACTCTCCAACACGGAATACTTGCCCGTTTACGGTGTATTCATAGGCAACACCCAAAACTTCATCGTTATTCAACGATTGGTTTAGGGAGACAAAACCCAGCATTTGATTGAAAGTATATTCGGTAGGTGCTAATTTCCGTGCAAAGGTTTTCTCGTAATCAACGGTATTATTTAGCGTATTAAACGGTGCTGTAGAAGAAAGTATATCGAGCGAATTGTTGGTATTCCTGATTCCGTTATTGGCTTCTAAGGAGTTGAATAAGTTATTCGCATTATTCCGGGTTAAAAGAGACCCTCCGGTTGATTGAATTGCTCCGGTTTTATCCCAAGGGCTTACTTCTCCCATATCCATAAATGCCAACACATCCCTAACATCAGCACTTATGTTGTTACGGCTAGTAACCCAAACTTCTACCCGAGTAATCACCACATTCGAGCGAATAACCGGAAGGCTGCTCATGGCTCTGTTGAAGTTATTATAGAAATACTGACCCAAGAAAAAGTGGCGATTTACATCGTATTGGTCGGCGGAAAAGTCAAATCGGGTAGTTTGGGCACCACCTTTCACTTGTACATTCTGGGCGCGACCCATTTGTTGGGTTAAAATGGTGGTCATTCTTAGCCTTCCGAACTGCACTTCAGCTTTTACACCGAACAAACTCTGGCTTCCTTGTATCAAGGTTGATTTTAAAGGAAGTGATACGTTTCCTAATTCAATTTTCTTGATAATCTCATCTTCTAAGCCATTGTACTCTAACTTCATCTGGTTTTCGAAGTTGAAAACCGACTGGGTATTCTGAACGGCTGAGAACTTCAACTTCTCTCCGATAGAGCCGGTAACATTCATCTGAATGTTCATGTTGAAGTCGAAGTTGGTGAAGGAACGTTGCTGAACCGGAATGTTGGGATTTTCTACCACGTTTCGGTTGAATGCAAATCGAAGTTCAGCAGAACCTTGTGGCCTGATATCGACAAATGCACCTCCGAAAATTTTATCGAAGATTTTCGGACCTACATAAATTTTAGGTATTAGTCCGCCTCCACTATTATCCAAGCCGGTTGCATTAGGAGAAGAACCGGTTCCGGATCGCTGTTTCCAGTATGAGCGTTGGTTTTTATCCGACTCATAGCGCATGTATTCTTCGAACGTCAGGTACTGCGCTGAACCCAAATACTGCCCGTTAAGCTTCTGTCTTAACACATAGCGTTTGCTTATCGGGTCGTAAGTAACTTCATTTTGAACTCCCGGATTGTTGAAGTTAAATGGGTTTCCACTTCCAGAAGGGGGTGTTCCTCCTCGATTGTCCTGTATAGGAAATCGAAGTTTGGTAGAATCTCCATCAGCATCGGAATTAAAAAGCAACCAAGGCATAATGCGAAACAGCAACGCCTCTTCCAGTACTGGCTCGGTAACCGCCAATACAGGCTCAAAGGCCATGAAAATTAGGCCGATAAGCAACAGGACTACCCTGAACCTCTTAGTTGATCTCTTTGGGGGTTTCACTTACGATAAACTGCGAAGTGCAGATTTAATCACAGACTCAACCGATATATCAGGTGAAGTGGCCGCTAAAATAGCATCCACCGCTTTTTCTACCTGATTACGATTAAAGCCTAATATGACCAAGGCTGCTAACGCCTCTTCTTTCGTTTTATTTTGTACTCCTGAAACTGAAGACGAAGTGCCGGTTTCGAGTCTGGAAACTTTGTCTTTCAGTTCAACCATAAGCCGTTGAGCTGTTTTAGGGCCGATGCCTTTTATCTTCTGAATACCTGCAATTTGCCCAGTGAGCAACATTTGCTTAAAATCGACGGGCGATGTGTAAGAGAGTATCGTTCTGGCGGTATTCGGTCCAATACCTGAAACACCTATCAGCATTCGGAACAATTGCCTTTCGTCTTCATGAAGAAAACCATACAACTGTTGATGATCCTCTCGAACAACAAAATGGGTTAACAGATTCACTTCGTCTAAACCCTGTAACGCTGAATAAGTATTCAAACTGACCTGAATATCAAACGTAATCCCACTCAAGGTTTCTACCCAGGCTTCAGTCGGATTGAGTCCGGTAAGTTTTCCTTTTATACTATGATACATGATGATTATCGGGTTTGTGCATCTACAACAGCCAGGGTTACCATGTTAACGATTTCTCTGATGGAAGAGCCCAGTTGTAAAATGTGAGCCGGTTTTTTCACTCCAACTAGAATAGGGCCGATAGCTTCTGCAGCATTAAATCCTTGCAACAGTTTGTATGCAATATTCGCAGAGGTTAAGTCGGGGAAAATGAATGTGTTTGCCGGGCTTTGTACCAACTCACTGAATGGGAAGTTTTCTCGAAGCAACTCTGCATTGAGGGCAAAATTGGCCTGCATCTCTCCGTCCACTATCAATCCGGGGTAATCCCGCTGCAAAATAGACAATGCTTTTTGCATCTTAGAAGGAACATCTCCTTGATTCGATCCAAAATTAGAAAACGACAACAAGGCAACACTTGGTCTTATTCCAAATCGTTGAACGGCTTTGGCTGTGGAAACAGTTATATCTACTAATTCTTCAGCCGTAGGATTGACATTTACTGAGGTATCTGAGAAAAAATAAGGCCCTTTTTTAGTTAACATCACATACATTCCTGCTGCGCGGCTCACACCAGGACTTGTGCCCATAACTTGAAGTATCGGCCTCATGGTGTCTGAATATTTCTTGGTGAGTCCGGAAACAAAGGCATCTGCATCTCCCAGTTCCACCATCAACGCCCCATAATAGGCTCTATTTCGGATTAGCTTCTGTGCGTCGTATTGGGTTATCCCTTTTCGCTTTCTTTTCTCAAATAAATAATGAGCATATTCTTCTCCCTTAGGAGTTGGATTATGAGGGTCGATAATGGGCATCCCGGCTATATCCAACCCATTCTCTTCCACTATCTTCCTTATCTTTTTTTCATTTCCTAACAGTATCGGAAAAGCGAGCTTGTCATCCATGACTATCTGAGCCGCTTTCAGTATTTTGTAAGTGTCAGCGTCTGCAAACACCACTCTTTTGGGGTTTTGACGCGCTTTAGAAGTTAATAGGTTAATAAACTTATCATCCAGCCCGAGTCGTTTTTTAAGTTCAGCTTCATACGAATTCCAGTCTTGGATAGGATGTTTAGCTACTCCAGACTCCATAGCTGCACGAGCAACAGCCGGCGAAACAGTGTGAATAAGTCGGGGATCGAATGGTTTCGGGATAATGTATTCGCGTCCGAAACTGATATTCTTTTGGTTATACGCTTGATTAACCATTTCAGGCACCGGCTTCCGTGTTAGATTAGCTATCGCATGAACTGCCGCCAGTTTCATAGCCTCATTAATGCAGGTAGCTCGAACGTCTAACGCTCCCCTAAATATGTAAGGAAATCCCAGAACGTTGTTGACCTGATTGGGGTGGTCGCTTCGTCCTGTTGCCATAATAATATCTGGTCGGGTACTGATTGCAAGTTCGTAGTCAATTTCCGGAGTAGGGTTGGCAAGCGCAAAAACAATGGGGTTATCCGCCATCGACAGTACCATTTCTGCAGAAACTACATTGCCTTTAGATAATCCTACAAAAACATCGGCTCCAGCCATTGCATCTTCGAGTGTTCTCAAATCGGTATTTCTGGCGAAAAGCTGCTTTTGAAAATCTAAATCTTCGCGTTCGTGATGTAAGACTCCTTTGGAATCCAGCATGATAATGCTTTCAGGATTTGCTCCTAACGCAACGAACAGCTTTGCACAAGAAATGGCCGAAGCACCTGCACCGTTTACAACAATTCTGACATTATCAATCAGCTTGTCAACAATCTCTAATGCATTGATTAAGGCAGCCCCGGCAATAATTGCCGTTCCATGCTGGTCATCGTGCATGATAGGAATTTGAAGACTTTCTTTCAACCGTTGTTCTATTTCAAAACATTCCGGCGCTTTAATATCTTCGAGGTTAATGCCTCCGAAGGTTGGTTCCATCGCCTGAACTGTTTTCACAAACTCATCAACGTTGGTTACATTCAGTTCAATATCGAAGACATCAATGTCTGCAAATTTCTTAAACAGCAATCCTTTTCCCTCCATCACAGGCTTAGAGGCTTCTGGACCAATGTTTCCAAGACCAAGCACTGCAGTACCATTTGAAATTACTGCGACTAAATTGCCCTTTGCGGTATATTGATAAACCAATTCTGGCTCTTCATGGATGCGGGTACAAGGCAAGGCTACCCCAGGTGAGTAGGCAATCGCCAAATCACGTTGACTGGAAGTTGGTTTAGAGGCTATCACCTCTATTTTGCCCGGGCGTCCCGAAGCATGGTAATCAAGGATGTCTTTATCTTGTAGTTTCGAAGCCATGGTGAAAAACGCCCAAAAATACACGAATAGCGTTACCAATGTTCACGCCGGAGGAAGGGGGCTCTTTCTTCACCATTCCAACTTCTGCCCCCTGCCCTGCCGGAACCTCTCACCCCATGTTCTCCGGCACTTCCGACGCTTTGTAGGTTGAAAGCCTTTCATCCTCCCCAAGGCTTACTTCACTGGCTTTCAACTTATTTCCGGTGGCCGCCATCTGATTTTCCCTACGTTTCATCCTCTTTCTTCATAAGACGGCCACTTTCTTTCAAGGAACTAAGGAAAGAGCCGGTTTTGAAATCGTGCTTTGATAGCGCTTTCGGCTCTTTCCCTTAGCTTTCTTTAACAAAGATAGTTTGACTTTTCACATTTACAAACATATTTGTTAATTATTTTAAATAAATTTTTAACCCCTGATTATCATGAAAAAAGTTACTGGACTGGGAGGCATTTTGTTTAAGTGCCAGGATCCTGTAGTCGTCCGAAACTGGTATAAAACCCACCTCGGAATAGGGAATTCAGAGTATGGGCATTCTTTTTTTTGGAATCCGATTGAAGAAGAGCCTACAGAAGG
>CALSBM010000017.1:0-46356 GCA_943373175.1 Chitinophaga pinensis
GGCAATCATTGGCCTAGGATGGTCGGGATTGTGTAAACCCCTTACATTATCAGACGAATCAGCACTTTTACAAAGAATATTGGACGAGATTCCGTTTACTTGCCTTGCTTCTATCATGAAAGTGCCTCCTGTGCTGTTTCAAATTTAGCAACAGAGCCACTTCTTTTTCTCCCTAATTTCTTGGAAGGTTAAGAGATGCCGCCTTTACTGTGCTTTGGTTAGGCCTGCTTTGTAGCAGGTTCTGCATGGTTTCCTTTGTTTTTCGATGGTGGCTTTTTCCGGAAATGTTGGTTGTGAAAGGGTGTTGAGTTTTGAATAGGGAGAAATTAGCCTTTTCAGGGGGCAGTATGCCGGCATTAATGAATGGAGCACGATTAATCCAGAGTGGTGGCGTATGTCTGTGCATAAATGTTGTTACACCCGATTGGGTATTGGTTGATTTGTTGGTTGCATGAATATACCCGATAAGGTGTATATTAGGATTGATTTTCTATATTCGCACCCTAAAGGGTGTAAAAATGGAGCTTGCAAACTTTGTTAAGACTAGAAGGAAGTTGGTGAAACTCACCCAGCCCGAATTGGCAGAAAAGGCTGGAGTGGGCTTGCGTTTTATTCGCGAACTGGAGCAAGGTAAGGAAAGCCTGAGGTTGGATAAGGTAAACCAAGTGCTCCAACTCTTCGGCTATCAGGTAGGTGCAGTTCCACAATCGCCCATTCCCAAGACCTGATTATACAATTCCAGATTTCTATTCAAACAAAGTAATAATACCCAAGGTGCGAAAAGCAGCCATAAAAATTGAAGACCAATTGGCCGGATGGCTTACGCAAGATGAGCAAGGATATCATTTTGTGTACGACACAGCGTATGCAGCACAACCCAATGCTCGTCCGGTGAGTTTAACGTTGCCAATACAAGAAGCTGCTTTTACCTCCAACGTCTTGTTTCCCTTTTTTGATGGCCTGATACCCGAAGGCTGGTTATTGGATATAGCTGAAAAAAACTGGAAACTCAATCCAAGAGACCGGATGGGATTACTGCTGGCCTGTTGTAAAGATTGTATTGGAGTCGTAAGTGTGGAAGAAATAATAGAGGAGGAAAAGCCATGAGGAGGTGCTTATACTGTTATCAACCATTAAATGAAAAGGAGCAAGACTTTCACGGAAGCTGCTCAAAGAAAATGTTTGGTCTGCCAACACCTCCGGCACTACTTTATTCCGAGGCTGATTTAGAGCCATTGGCAAAAGAAGTAATACAAAGTCAGACTGCTTTAACCGGTGTACAAGCCAAGCTTTCCTTGCACATTACCGGTAACAATAAAGAAGGTA
Organism: Chitinophaga pinensis; assembly: GCA_943373175.1. GTDB lineage: Bacteria > Bacteroidota > Bacteroidia > UBA7662 > JAIXUI01 > JAIXUI01. The sequence goes on from CALSBM010000017.1 coordinate 1,327, forward strand.
CAGAGCGAAGATTTACCATTGTAGGCTTGTGGGGCGGATACATACTGAAACCACCTACCGGGCACTATCCACAACTTCCGGAGGTGGAAGATCTCACCATGCACCTGGCGGCAGTTGCCAAAATAAAAACTACACCCCATAGCCTCATTCGCTTACAATCGGGCAATCTGGCGTATATCACCAAACGAATAGACCGATTCAAAAAGAGGAAGTTGGCTATGGAAGATATGTGCCAGCTTACGGAACGGCTTACTGAGAATAAGTACCATGGTAGCTATGAGCAAATAGGGAAAGCCATATTGAAGTACTCAACCACACCGGGTCTGGATGTCGTTAATTTTTTGGAATTGGTACTGTTCTCTTTCATCACGGGTAATGCCGATATGCACTTGAAGAATTTTTCCTTGTTGGAGCAGCCGGGTTTAGGCATGACCTTATCGCCAGCCTATGATTTGGTCAGTACCGCTTTGGTCAATCCTGCTGACGAAGAGGAAATGGCGTTAACCCTCAACGGTAAAAAGAAAAAGCTGAAGAAGCAGGATTTTGTTGCAGTGATGAACACATTGAAAGTGGAAGAAAAGCAGCAGCAAAATATATTCAATAAGATGGAAAAGGCATTGCCTAAATGGCTTGATTTGATTGATAAGAGCTTTTTGAGTGATGACTTTATGGAGAAGTACAAGTCAATAATACATGAAAGGCTAAATCGTATTCAATAGCTTCAGATTCGTATGAGAAGATTAATTATTATACCGGTGAAAAAACATAGAAATGCTATCCAGAAAGCCGGTATTCGGCAAGTAGATAGCCGAGGTAAAAATCTTGTTTAATAGGGAGGTAAAGTCTGATTCTTTTTCAGCGTGATTAGATAAGAATAAAGTTCTTACTGATGCAGAAAAGCAATCAAAGCCATAGCTGCAAAAATTAAGAGTGAGATTTTCAAACTAGCCATGCTGGCTCCCTTGGAAAGCAATAGCGTGCCGATTCCTCACCAGATACTGGTATTGGGTAAAACCATTAAACCCGGTTTGGTATGGAAAGAACTAAAACTCAGTGGCAATGTCAACACACCTTAATGAAGGTTTTTAAATCAGTATTGGGTCAATATCGAGTGAAATGGGTGAATTAAAATGGAGTGAAATCTCCACACTACTCTCTTGGCTTTCGATAAAATTTTACGAATGCTTCATTTTTTTTGCAGATTATTAGACAACCTATATATTTGTTTTATGAACGTCAGACCTCAGACCATTAAACCAAGCGCACCCGATTGCAGCAAAGCAGGGCGTGCCGATGTGTGTCTGGCGCATTGCATTCGAAAAACCATCAAGCCGATAACCACCTTCCTCGTCTAAAGAGGGAGGACGTAAATCGACGCCCTCTCTCTTCTCCGGAATAATTTGTAAATAAATTATCGGTCAAGAGACACAGTAGGGAGCTGTATCTATCACAGCATAAGCCTTCAAGTTTTTATTACTCGAAGAAGAGACGTCCTCTTCCGCACTTTCTCCTATTCCTTTCGATAACCATGTTCAATTATTCAAACGCGTTTTGATTAATAAACTGGGAATCCGGGAATAAGAGCTCCGTCGAACAGCTTAGCGGATTAAGAAGTTGTTCGGCAAAATCGGGGAGCGCAGGTTAGCGTCGAAACCTGCACCGAAATTTATATGCCGAAATGTAGTGTCTATTTGGGCGTATTAATTCAGCTTAGGCACTAAAAGTCCCTCTAAAAACAACCAACCATGAAACTTAATCAACACAACAGTTTTGCTCTTTGCAATCTTTTATCACAAAAATCTTATTCCCCATTTTTAAAATGCAAGTCTATTCTTTTTCGAAATGAATTATTCCATACACGAAGTAGTAATCATCAATTAATTTCTCACTCATTAGTTGTTTTATCATTAGCAGTGATAATGCTATTGGGCAGTTATACTTCTACAAAAGCACAGTTGAGTCCAAGCTTTTCTTGCAAAACAGATTTTGCAATTCCCGTAAGAGATTTAAGCAAGCTTAATAATCCCGGCTTTGGAGCTGGAATGGCCATTAATTTTGGAAGAAAACAAAGCTTGGCGGAATATTCTTTATCGGTTAATTTTCTTCATTTTCCAGGTCGAACTATTCCGGTGGATTATCCTAATCTTGGACTTACCGGAGTTGATGAACGCCAAGCAGATATGACTTTTCTCACAACCAAGCTTGGTATTAATTTGCACTTTCCGGATTTCGAACGATTATATGGCGGATTAGAGATTGGGTTGGGGAAATATCTTCCGGGCGAAACCCAAACACCTAGTTATCGCTTTGAACTAATAGCTTACCCCTCCACCACCACAGTTTTAACCTTAGGCAGAAAACTTGGCTATTTAATTCCAGTAGGTAAACATTATGTCGATTTATCCTTGAGGTATGAATCCTCGATTATTTTAAAACCATTTGAGTTTGGATTATTTGATGGTCAAGCCCAGCGTGAAGATTTAACCTTAGCTACTTTTATCGGATTTTCGGCTGCTTACCGATTTTCATTTTATCCCCCAAAGAAATAGAGGGGCATTCCTGTAACCCCATTCCATATTATGGGGTTACAACGATTCGTTCTCCTTTTTTACGATGCCGCAATCCTTTGATTAGGTCAAAGGATTGCGGCATTTTCGTTTTCCCCCAAAAATTATACTCTCCTTAACATACCATTTGCTTTAGTTTCCGCATTTTGTCACTCGTGAAATCCATCGTCCGTCTGGAAGGAATCCGGAAATCTTACACCATGGGGCAGGGAAAGCTGGAAGTCCTTAAGGGTCTTGATGTTGACATCAGGGAACAGGAACTGGTGGCCATCATGGGTTCTTCCGGCTCAGGAAAATCTACCCTTCTCAACATTCTGGGAATCCTTGATGCGTATGATTCCGGCACCTATTTCTTAGACGGTACAGTGATTAAAAATTTGAGTGAAAAACAAGCCGCACGTTACAGAAATAAGTTCATAGGGTTTGTTTTTCAATCATTCAATCTGCTGGGCTTTAAATCAGCAGTAGAAAATGTGTCGTTGCCTCTCTATTACCAGGGAGTTAATCGAAAAAAGCGGGATTTTATGGCGCGAGAGATGCTGGAGCGTGTAGGCTTAAGCGATCGTTCCGACCACCTACCATCCGAGCTTTCTGGCGGACAAAAGCAACGGGTTGCCATTGCACGTGCCTTAATTACTCGCCCTTCGCTCATCTTAGCCGATGAACCCACCGGTGCTCTCGACTCATCTACTTCAGACCAAATCATGGATCTCTTCACCGAAGTGAACAAGGAAGGCATGACGGTGGTCATTGTAACTCATGAACAGGAGGTAGCAGCACGTACGCATCGAACCATCCGGTTAAAAGATGGTCAAATCGTCGCTTGATGTTCAGTCTCGATCTGTGGAGAGAAATTGGGAAGACGATTCGCAAGAATAAACTGCGAACCTTCCTTACGGCTTTTAGTGTAAGTTGGGGTATCTTCATGCTTGTAATTTTGTTAGGCACCGGAAATGGCTTTTTAAATGGAGTGGAATATCAGTTTCGGGATGCCGCCACCAACAGCATCTGGATTCAACCCGGAACTACCACTAAAGCTTGGATGGGCAGCAAACCCGGTAAAAACATCCGCTTCGATAACCAAGATTTGGCCGCTCTTTACCGCGAAGTGCCTGGCATTGAGCGTATGACCGCTCGTTTTTATGTCTGGGACAACAACCTCACCCGATATAAGAGCCGTTTTGGCAATTATACTATTCGTGCGGTAACTCCCGACCATGAATGGATAGAGAAAACCCAGATAACTTCCGGAAGATTTCTCAATTTAAAAGATATCAATGGCAAGACCAAAGTGGTGGTACTGGGTAAGAAAATTGTCGAAGTTTTGTTTAAAGGAATAAATCCGGTTGGAGAATACGTTCAGATTAAGGGCATTCCTTTTCTCGTAATCGGAACTTACACGGATGCTGGCGGCGATGGTGAATTGGAGATGATTTATATGCCCATCAGTACTGCTCAACTTACATTCAACGGCCAAAATCGGGTGGACCACATCATTTTTACCACCGGAAAGGCGGATAGGGAAGAGGCAGACCGCATGTTGAATAAAGCAACGGCTTACCTTGCTGCCCGGCATCATTTCGATCCAACGGATCAACGTGCTACAATGGTTTGGAATAATGTGCGAGAGTTCGAGAAAATTCAAAGCTTGTTTGCCAATATCCGCTTGTTTGTCTGGATGATAGGTCTTGGGACCATTGTTGCAGGTGTTGTCGGAATCGGAAATATTATGCTGATTTCCGTCAAAGAGCGAACAAAGGAAATTGGTATTCGAAAAGCACTCGGTGCCACGCCCGGAAGCATTATCAGCCTCGTACTGCTTGAATCTGTCGCTATCACTTTCATTGCCGGTTATGCCGGGTTGTTTGCCGGAATGGCTTTGTTAGAAACCGTTAGCTATGTTCTTAATCAGAATGGAGGAAGCGCAGGAATGTTTAGAAATCCCGAAGTCGATGTTTCTACTGCCTTAGCGGCATTGTCTATACTTGTAGGAGCCGGAGCACTTGCAGGATTTTTTCCTGCACGAAAAGCGGCTATGATTCAACCTGTTGAAGCCTTACGCAGCGAATGAACCTTTTTAGCATCGATACCTGGCTGGAAATCCGGCATACGCTAAGTAAAAACAAGCTTCGCACCATTCTAACAATGTTTGGAGTATTCTGGGGCTTGTTTATGCTGATGCTACTTATGGGCTCAAGTAACGGACTCCGAAACGGCGTCATGAAAGATTTTGGTAGCGATGCTTTCAACAGTGTTTATGTATGGACCCAGCGTACCACTATGCCCTTTAGGGGAATGGTTCCTAATCGTTGGTTTCGTTTTACGATTTCCGATATGAACGCGCTTCGGGCGCAAATTCCGGAAGTAGCCGTAGTCGCTGAACAAAACCAATTGGGGGGATACCGTGGTGGAAACAACGTCATGAGGGGCAATAAAGCCGGTGCTTTTTCTGTTCGAGGCGATATCCCAGAGTTGCAGAAGATACAGAATATTTTTATTCCACAAGGCCGGTTCGTCAATTCCACTGATATGAAAGAGCGGCGCAAGGTAGCCGTAATTGGTAGCCGTGTCAGGGATTTGCTGTTTACTAAAAATGAGAATCCTATCGGAGATTATATCCGCATCAATGGCGTTTTCTTTCAAGTGGTTGGAATTCGAGAATCCACTCGACAAGGAGACCGCGCATTGGAGGAAACTCAGACTATACACATTCCATTTGGCACTTTTCAGCAGGTTTTTAATATGGGTGAATTTGTCGGCTGGTTTGCTTTTACCCCCAAAAAGGGGTACTCAGCCGAATTTGTAGAAGGTAAAATCAGAAAGATTTTGAGTGAGAGGCATTTAATTCATCCCGATGACAAAAACGCAATCGGCTCCTGGAATTCCGAACAAGAGTTTAAGCGAGTAACCGGTATGTTCGATGGAATCAGGGTGTTTAACTGGCTCGTCGGTTTAGGTACTTTACTGGCCGGCTTGATAGGTGTAAGCAACATTCTACTAATTTCAGTAAGAGACCGAACCCGAGAATTCGGGATTCGTAAATCATTGGGTGCCACTCCCGGACATATTGTAGGCATGGTCATGCTCGAATCGCTGATTATCACCATGTTAGCAGGGTATGTAGGGCTTTTCCTTGGATTTAGTGTTATGGAAGGCGTATCTTGGCTGTTGGCCCAGGGAGATCAACCACCGGATATGTTCGATCGACCGGAAATAGAAATGAGTGCCGCACTACAATCCTTTGGAGTTCTGGTCATTGGCGGCTTGTTAGCAGGAATCATCCCTGCCCGGCTTGCTGCTACCATTCCACCTGTTGAAGCCTTAAGAGACGAATAACCATGAAACGAATTTTTTCCTACCTGCTTTTGCTGATATTTCTTGGCTCATTGGCCGCTATGGGTTATTACCTGTGGCAGAAGTCAAAGCCTGTTCCCGAAAAAGTTGAAACTACCGCTCTTAGCAAACAAACTATCGCAAAGAAAACCGTTGCTACTGGTGCAGTAGTTCCGCGCAAAGAAATCAACATCAAATCCCAGGTTTCCGGTATTGTAGAGAAGTTGTTTGTAATTCCCGGACAGCTAGTGGTAGCAGGCCAAGAAATTGCCCGAATTAAACTTATTCCTAATGCTATTACGCTTTCGAATGCGGAGAACTCCGTAAAAACTGCAGGAATTAACTACGATAATGCCAAACGTGAATACGAAAGACAAAAAAAGCTGTTTGACCAAAGCATCATTCCTGAAGCTGAATTCATGCCTTTTCGCCAGCAGTTCGATTTAAGAAAGCAGGAGTTGGAAGTAGCTGAAAACAACTTTGATCTTATAAGAAAAGGGGCTTCGGAAAAGTCGGGAAAGGTTTGGAACATCGTGAAATCTACTGTTACGGGAACTTTACTGGATGTGCCGGTAAAAGAAGGTGGATTTGTTATCGAGTCGAATACGTTTAATGACGGAACCACCATAGCCTCAGTTGCCAATATGGGGGATATGATTTTCGAAGGAAAACTCGATGAGAGCGAAGTGGGAAAAATAAAGGTTGGAATGCCATTGGAGATTCGAGTGGGGGCATTAGAAAAAGATACTTTTCAGGCTGCACTCGAATACATTGCTCCAAAAGGAGTGATTGAAGATGGCGCTATAAAATTCGTCATTAAAGCAGCAATCAAGTTGAATAATCAAGGAAAATCCGTTTTAAGAGCCGGTTATAGTGCAAATGCTGACATTGTTTTAAACAAGCGTAAGGAAGTGTGGTCACTGCCTGAAGCCTATATTCAGTTCGAAGGAGAAAAACCATTCGTTGAAATTGACAATGGAAAGGGAGGTGCAAAAAAAGTTTTTCTCCAAACAGGGCTTTCCGATGGAATCAACATTGAAATTCTCAAAGGACTTTCTCCTAAAAACAAAATTCGGAAGCCTCCTTCTGTTAATCCGGAAGGCTAAAAGCAACTCAATCTGTTTCTTTTTTTGTACTTTTGCACCCCATGCGAATTGTTAATTCCAGTCTGTTGACATTCTTTCTAGCCTTCGGGCTGATGTTAGGACTCAACGGGTGTGATTCTTACAATAAGGTGCTGAAAAGCAACGACCTAAACTATAAGTATGAAATGGCCAAGAAGTACTACAATAAAGGTCAGTACTATAGGGCTCAGCCATTGCTAGAAGAATTATTAGGCGTTTACCGTGGTACTGAAAGAGCAGAGGATGTTTATTACTTCTACGCGTATTGTGAAATGAATCAGGCTAATTACAGCGCTGCTTCCTATCACTTCAAGAATTTTGCTCAGAGCTTTCCTCGTTCCGCAAAAGCAGAAGAGGCCGAGTTCATGAGTGCTTACGCCCTTTCTTTAGAATCACCGGAATATTCATTAGATCCTACTAGTACTGAGAAAGCCATTGAGAGCTTGCAGTACTTTGTAAACCGGTATCCTCAAAGTGAAAAAGTCAAGGAATGCAATGAAACAATTGACCGATTACGCAGAAAGCTTGAAATAAAAGCTTTCCGCTCTGCTAATCTGTACTATAAAATGGAAGACTATCGTGCTTCTGCCATTCTGTTCAAAAATATTTTAGTGCAATACCCGGATATAGACGAGCGTGAAGAGGTTGCTTTTCTGGTTGTCAAATCCTTTTATCTGCTTGCAAAAAATAGCATCGAGTCAAAAAAGAAAGAGCGATTTGAAGAAGTTGTCAGGTCTTATCAAAACTTTAAGGAAGAATTTCCTAAAAGTGCTTGGATAAAGGACGCTGAGAATTACCTGCGCTTAACAAACGAAGCCTTACTGAAAATCGAAAAATCATCAACCTCCTCTGTTTCCCAACAAACGAATATTAACCCATGAACAACAATACACAAGCTGAAACCCGGGATTTGAAAGGCCTGGATAAAACCGGTAATTTGTACGAAACCGTGGTGATTCTGGCTAAACGAGCCAACCAGATTTCAATGAAAATCAAGGATGAGCTTAATGCCAAATTATCGGAGTTTTCTTCTTCTTCCGACAACTTAGAAGAAGTGTTCGAAAACCGTGAGCAAATTGAAATCTCTAAAGCATACGAGCGCATGCCAAAACCAACTTTGCAAGCCCATGATGAGTTCATGAGTGGCAAAGTTTATTACCGCAATCAAGGCAAAGAGAAAAAAGAACAGAAATCCTAACGTTATGCTGGCCGGAAAGAAAATCCTTTTGGGAATTACCGGCGGTATAGCAGCTTACAAATCAGTCCTCCTGGTAAGGATGCTGGTGAAAGCGCAAGCCGAGGTGCAAGTTATCATGACGCCCTCGGCTTCCGCATTTGTAAGCCCGCTCACGTTGGCAACTTTGTCCAAGCGGCCTGTTCTCTCTGAGTATTTCAATTCAGAGTCTGGTGAATGGAATAATCATGTGGAACTCGGGCTTTGGCCAGACCTCATGGTAATAATGCCCTTAACGGCGAACACTTTAGCTAAAATTGTTCACGGAATTTCTGATAACCTTCTATTAGCGGCGTATCTATCAGCTCGTTGTCCGGTAATGGTAGCTCCTGCCATGGATTTAGACATGTGGAAGCATCCTTCAACCCGAAGAAACATGGAGCAACTTATTCTGGATCAGGTATTCGTTATTCCACCTGGAATCGGGGAGTTGGCAAGTGGCCTCTATGGCGAAGGGCGTATGGCTGAGCCTGAGGATCAATTCGATTGCATTTCTACTTTCTTCCAAACTAAAGCTACCTTAATTGGTAAAAGTGTTCTCGTTACCGCAGGGCCTACACATGAAGCGATTGATCCTGTTCGTTTTATCGGGAACCACTCCAGCGGAAAAATGGGTTTTGCACTCGCATTGATTTGCGCTCGTAGAGGAGCGAATGTTCATGTTGTGCATGGGCCTGTATCAGCTTCTTTGCCTTCGCATCCGAATATTGTTGGTCATTCTGTGACATCCGCTATCGAAATGCACGAGCAATGTCTTAACCTATTTCCGGAAATGGATTGGGCAATTTGTGCTGCTGCCGTTTCAGACTACCGACCTGATGTCATCCAAACAGAAAAAATCAAGAAACAAGGGGACGAACTTCATTTACGTTTAATTAAAAATCCTGACATTCTTGAAACACTCGGAAACACACGCCAGAAACATCAAACTGTGGTGGGTTTTGCCCTTGAAACTGAGAATGAGATTGAAAATGCCAAACGAAAATTAGAAAAGAAAAAGGCAGATTTAATTGTGATGAATTCATTACGCTCCGAAGGTGCAGGCTTTGGTAGCGATAATAATCACGTTTGGTTAGTTTCTAATTCTGGAACAACTGAAATTGAATTGGCTTCTAAAGAACAGATTGCTCAAACTATCGTTGATGCTATAGAATTATTGCAACATGAGAAATAGTATAAAACCTTTTTTACTTGTTCTTATTTCCCTTTTTGGAGGACAATTAAGAGCACAGGAATTGAATTTTCAGGTAGTGGTCAATTCGCAAAATGTGAATAATGCCGCAGACCGACAGTTGTATCAAACGATGCAACAGCAGATTACCGAGTTCATGAACAATCGTAAGTGGACTAATGATATTTTTACTCAGCAGGAAAAAATTAACTGCAACTTCACTTTATTAATCGAACAAAGGATTTCAACCAATGAGTTTAAGGCAACCGCCCAAATTCAATGCGTAAGACCGGTTTATAAAAGTGGCTATAACTCAGTATTGTTTAATTACAGTGATCCAGACTGGACTTTTGAATACACCGAGTTTCAACCTTTGGATTTCAACGATGCAACGTTTACCTCAAATCTCACTTCTATGCTGGCGTATTACGCCTTTATTGTGTTAGGTTTTGACTATGATTCGTTCGATTCTGAAGGCGGAACCCCTTACTTCCAAAAAGCCCAGATGGTATTGAGTAATGCTCAGAATACTGCTCAAAGAGGATGGAAACAAAGCGAAGGGTTAAGAAATCGCTATTGGCTTATCGCTTCTATTTTAGCACCGGGGTGCAAGAGCATCAGGCAAAGTATTTATACCTATCACCGTTTGGGACTTGATCGCTTTCACGATAACAAAACGATTGAGGCAGCCCGTAAGGAAATCATGAATGCCCTTGAGCAAGTTAGGGTTACTCACAAGGAAAAACCGGGAACCATGTTTCAGCAAGTTTATCTTAATGCAAAAAAAGATGAACTCGTGAGCATTTTCGCTAACGCAACTGGTCAAGAAAAACTCAAAGCAATTGAAATACTTCAACAAATTGATGCTTTGAATGGCCAGCTTTATCAGAACATTAACCAAAACTGATGCTGCTTCGGCTGCTTATCGACAATTATATCCTGATCAATCGGTTGGAGATTCCATTTCAACCGGGATTGACTGTGGTAACCGGTGAGACAGGTGCTGGAAAATCCATTTTCATTGGCGCCTTAACCTTGTTACTCGGAAGCAGGGCTGAGTCAGGTTTGTTGCGTAATCCTGAAAAGAAATGCATTATCGAGGGTGAATTTAATCTGACACCAGAACTGGAATCTAGGCTGAGTCAGTTTGAATGGGAATGCGGAAATCCGTTAATTGTACGCAGAGAGTTATTGCCTAATGGTAAGAGCCGAGCATACATACAAGACAGCCCAGTTTCTTTAACTGATTTGAAAACGTTAGGCGACTTCTTGATTGACTTTAATTCGCAGTTTCAAACGTTAAAACTTACTGAAGAGCAATTTCAGATAGAGACTATTGATGCACTGGCAGGTACTGGTAACTTGTTAGAACATTGGTTAAAGTCTTGGAAACTATATCAGTCCTTGGATAAGCAACTGAAAGTTGAGGAGGAAAACTTGAGTAAGCTTCAGGCTGATCAGGATTATTCCCAGTTTTTATTTGATGAACTTGCGCAATCCAATCTTCTGGATCCAGACGAACTGGATTCCTTAGAGAAGGAAATTCCAATGTTGGCTCACGCGGGCGAATTGGAGTTGAAGCTTAGTCAGATGCTGGAAATTTCACGAGACGGTGATTTGAACCTCCTTGGACAATTAGCCACGTTGGCTCAATTGCTTCAGTCTGTAAAAAATTATTCTGAAGAATTAGACCTGCGATTTAGCCGACTACGTGATTTGCAATTGGAATTTCGGGATTGGTGCGCGGGTATTGAGCATGAATTGGCGCACCTTGAACATGATCCACAACGCTTGGAAGAAGCCGAATCCCGCCGCTCATACCTTTATAGGCTATTGCAAAAACATCGCCTTCGTACAATAGATGAATTGATCGCTTTGCGGGACGAACTTAATTTAAAGCTTCAGTCCACCGAACGTGGGGCAGCTAATCTTGAAGATTTACGCCATTCTGTTGAAGAAGCGAAAAAGGAAGCCTGGAAATCTGCTCAGAAACTTCACGAAGCCCGATGCGCAAAAAAGCAACAACTTGAAGAGGAGGTTACGGCAATACTTCGTGATTTGGGAATGCCGGAAGCTCGTTTTGAGCTCGATATCCAATTGCGGAATGAACCCGTTGGTGGAAGAGCTGCTATTAGTCAAGTTGAAGCCAGATTCAGTGCTACCATGGGCCGTGCGATGTTGCCAATCCGGCAGGCTGCTTCGGGAGGGGAGATGTCGAGAATTATGCTGGCCATCAAGCAAGTAGTTGCTGGTCAGGTAGGAACTCCTACCATTCTGTTCGACGAAATAGACACTGGAATTAGTGGTGAAGTTGCCCGAAAAGCCGGCCTTCTGATGGAGAAAATGAGTAATAATCAGCAAATCATTGCCATCACACACTTGCCGCAGATTGCCAGCAGAGGACAGGCGCATTGGTTGGTTTTTAAGGAGAAATCCGGAGTAGAAACGCTAACCAATATTCGAGTTTTATCTCAGGAGGAACGCGTAGAGGCTATTGCACGAATTTTATCTGGAGAAAATAGGGGAGAAGCTGCCCTTCAAACTGCCCGCGAACTGCTTCAAGGAAGATAATCTTCTACATTTGTTAATCTAAATTTACTTTATGTCTTACGGACTTCTGAAAGGAAAAAAAGGCATCATTTTCGGTGCTCTGGATCCTAACTCCATCGCCTGGCATGTAGCTGAAAAAGCGCATGAGGAAGGTGCTCAGTTTGTACTGACCAATGCTCCCATTGCGTTAAGAATGGGGAAAATCAACGAGTTAGCTGAAAAATGCGGTGCTACCTTAATCGGTGCTGACGCAACAAACAACGACGATCTCGAAAAGCTCTTTACTCAGTCGATGGAGGTATTGGGTGGGAAGGTAGATTTTGTTCTACACTCTATCGGGATGTCTCCTAATGTGAGAAAGGGTAAGCATTATACGGGAGTTGATTACGATTTCTATCATAAAACGTTAGACATTTCCGCGATGTCGCTCCACCGTACTCTTGCGTCTGCTCATAAGCTCGATGCCATCAAAGACTGGGGTTCTGTTGTTGCGTTAACCTATATTGCTGCACAGCGTGTGTTCCCTGATTACAACGATATGGCCGATGCTAAGGCTTTGTTGGAATCTATCACTAGAAGTTTCGGTTATCACCTCGGTGTTCAAAAGAAAATTAGGGTTAATACAATTTCTCAATCTCCCACAAAAACTACTGCTGGTACTGGTGTTAAAGGCTTCGACTCTTTCTTTGACTATGCAGATTTGATGTCGCCTCTCGGCAATGCCGACGCAGGCGCCTGCGCCGAATATGTGGTGAGTTTATTCTCTGACTTGACTCGCTATGTAACGATGCAGAATCTCTTTCATGATGGAGGATTTTCTTTCACAGGAGTTAGCCAAGCATTAGTGGATCGTTTCAGCCAGCAGCAAGGATAACTCGATAAGCAGCAGATTCTGCTTTTTTGTAAGCTTACAGGAAGTTGTTTTAACAGCTTCTTGTAAGCTTATTTTTTTTACCAAGAATTCAGCATAGTTTTCTCATTTTCTTGTCATGTTTCAAAATTGATATTCCCGAATTAAGGAGCAGAATGGCCTTAAATCAACCGAGAGACAGTTTTTTCTATTGATTAAGCAGAAATACTTTATCAATCAGGCTTCAATTTACTCTGTATATTCCCGAACTTGACCTTAAAGATTTTTTATGGCTACCGCTGCATCCCCCGTTGTTATTTCTCCCGAACAGCTCGAAGAAGAGCGAAAGACCATCCTCAATCAGTACAAGGCATTGCTTCGGGCTGGAAAACCTTTTGTACGAAAGGGTGATCGCAAGCTTATTCGCTCAGCATTTGAAATGGCTGTAGAAGCACACAAGGAAATGCGACGAAAATCCGGTGAGCCTTACATTTATCATCCTATTGCAGTAGCACAAATTGTGGCCGAAGAAATTGGACTCGGCACCACTTCTATTATCTGTGCACTTTTACACGATACAGTTGAAGATACCGACATCACTCTTCAGGATGTTGAGCGGGAGTTTGGAAAAAATGTTGCAAAAATCATCGATGGGCTAACTAAGCTTTCCGGACTTCACAATAAATCATCGTCACAGCAAGCAGAGAATTTTAGGAAAATGCTACTGACGCTTACCGATGATGTGCGGGTGATTCTAGTGAAACTAGCAGATCGCCTACACAACATGCGAACCCTCGATTCGATGGCAAAGGAAAAGCAGCTAAAAATTTCTTCCGAAACCCAGTACCTCTATTCGCCTCTCGCTCATAGACTGGGGCTTTATGCAATTAAGTCGGAGTTAGAGGATTTAGCGATGAAATACCTTGAACCGGAATTGTATAAAACGATTGCCCGTAAGCTCAAGGAAACTAAAGCCAAGCGTGATAAGTTTATCCGCGACTTCATTACTCCTCTTAAAAAGGAACTGGAAACTCAGGGATTTCAGTTTGAAATTAAAGGCCGTCCGAAATCAATCTTTTCTATTGGAAATAAAATCAAAAAGCAAAACATCTCCTTTGAAGAGGTTTACGATTTATTTGCCATCCGAGTAATTTTAGATTGTGAAGGAGAGCAGGAAAAACAAGACTGTTGGCGAGTTTATTCGATTGTTACAGATTTCTATCCCCCCAACCCGAAACGACTAAGAGACTGGATTTCGACGCCGAAGGCGAATGGGTATGAATCACTGCACACTACGGTGATGAGTCCTACCGGGAAATGGGTGGAAGTGCAAATTAGAACCCGCAGAATGGACGATCTTGCGGAAAAGGGACTTGCAGCGCACTGGAAGTATAAAACCAATGTTGCAGATAGTGCCTTAGACGAGTGGTTGGAAAAAATTCGAGAGGCATTAGAAAACCCGGAACCCAATGCTCTTGAGTTTATTGATGATTTTAAACTTCAACTCTATTCTAAGGAAATTTTCATTTTCACCCCCAAAGGCGATTTGATTAAACTTCCCGGAGGATCAACAGCGCTCGATTTTGCTTTTGAGATACACTCAGATCTTGGTGCTAAGTGCATCGGTGCGAAGGTTAATCACCGTATTGTACCCCTGAGTTATGAATTACAGAATGGCGATCAGGTTGAAATCATCACTTCTAACATACAGAAACCCAATCCAGACTGGCTCAAGTTCGTCATTACTGCTAAAGCCAAATCGAAAATCAAGCAACTGCTCAAAGAAAATCGCCGCAAAGAAGCGGATCATGGTAAAGAAATCTTTGAGCGAAAAATGCGCAATGCCCGCATAGAAATTACCGGCGATGTCATTAACAAGTTGCTTAAGCATTTCAGGCTTCAGTATGCACACGACTTGTATTACATGATTGCTATTGAAAAAATAGACTGGGTCACCATCAAACAAGTGTTGTCTGAAGATGGAATTCAGGAAAAACGGGAAAACCGAATCAACGAAGCTAATTTTGAAAGCGTAGTTAAATCGCGTTCAGGTAAAAACGATGAGTGGTTAGTCATTGACGATAAGATAGACCGGATTGATTACTCCCTGGCTAATTGCTGTACTCCGATTCCCGGCGACGATATCTTTGGTTTTATTACGGTTAGTGAGGGAATTAAAATTCACAGGGTGAATTGCCCTAATGCGGTGGATTTGTTGTCTAAATATGGTTATCGGGTAGTAAAGGCTAAATGGACCGGTCAGCAGGAAGTGTCTTTTCTTGCTGGTATTCGAATTGAAGGAATTGACGACATAGGAATTATCTCAGGCATTTCCCAAGTTATTTCTAATGACTTGAAAGTGAACATGCGTTCGATTTCTGTCATTTCTAATGATGGTATGTTTGAAGGAAAACTCATGGTTTATGTCCATGACACACGCCATCTAGAAAGTCTGATGAAAAAGCTGCTTACGGTAAAAGGGGTGCTTAAAGTAAGCAGGTTAGATACTTAATCAACCGCTGAATTACTCTAAAGAATTCAGGAGTTCAGCATTTCTGATATTCCAACTCTTCTGTGATGAGCTGTCATATCAAACTGAACTGGAACTACCGTTGCAAACCCTGACTTTAACGCCGCGTCGTCGGTGTCGTCCCCTTGGTCCATCACTACAAACTCGCCTTTCATCCAAAAGTAGGGTCTTCCGTTAGGGTCTTGGCGCTCATCAAAATTCTCACTCCATTTACTGTGTGCCTGCCTACAGACCTTTAATCCCTGATACTCAGCAACCGAAATTTTCGGGATATTGACGTTAAGCAGCAACTCAGGTTGAGGCTTTCTAAACCAAGCACCTACTACTTCTTTGACGACTTCCTGAGCAAGGGAAAAATCCGCATAGGGCGAATAGTCGCATAAAGAAAAACCTATGGAAGGAATTCCTTCTATCGCGCCTTCTACCGCCGCAGACATTGTTCCTGAATAAATGACGTTAATGGAAGCATTTGAACCATGATTGATCCCTGAAACCAATAAGTCCGGCTTTTTATGTAGGATTTTATCAACCGCCAACTTTACACAATCCACCGGTGTTCCACTTGTTTGCCAGGCTTTATGCCTTCCAAACAAGTTAGAAACTTCCTGAATTCTAAGTGGAAATCCAATTGTTACAGCGTGCCCCATCCCTGATTGTGCTTTATCAGGTGCAACAACCACTACATCTCCGAACGGTTCTACTGCTTCTATCAGATGACGTATTCCAGATGCAGTTATGCCATCATCGTTGGTTACAAGGATAAGAGGTCTTGACATGGTTGAAGTATGGAGTTTTTATTTTGATATTCGGAACCCTGATAAATGCCTTTTTCTTTAAAAGCACGTTCAATGAAATGCTGAATATCTCTTTTGCTTTTTTGCCAGTGGGGAGCGAGGTGGTATTCACGGTCTGAAATACCAAAGAGTCTTTGAATAACCAAATCGGGACGTAGTTTGGGAATAAATTCGCAAAGAAAATCGGTGTATCCTTCAAGGGTAAACAAAGCAATACTCTCCGGATTTCTTTGGTAGCGAACGCCCATAACCGAGCCTTTTACAATGTATAAATGATGGAGTTTGGTAAACCGAATTGGAAGCCGGTTAAGTTCATCCGCAACAGCCAACATCATTTCGTGAGTTTCACCGGGAAGTCCGAAAATGGTATGGACACATAAGTCAAATTTTCTGTTCTTACACTTATCCATTAAGTCCAGAAACTCTTGATGGGTGTGCCCTCGGTTCAGTGAACTTAGACTGCTGTCGTACATGGATTCCATTCCGATTTCCAGATCAATGGCCAGCTTATCAGCGTACTCATCGAACATTGCCAGTTTCTCGTCATCGAGGCAATCCGCACGGGTACCTACGCTTAAGCCTACGGTTTCTTCAGGATTTACCGAAAGAGCCTCGTCATATAATTTACGCAAAGACTCAATCGGAGCGTAAGTGTTTGTGTTTGGTTGGAAGTAAACAATAAACTTTTCTGCACGATAAACTTTACGAGCTCGTTCCATTGACTTCTCCACTTGTTCGCGGATTGATTCGTGCTGGCGAGTTAAGGCTGGAGTAAAGGAATCTACATTACAATAGGTACAACCCCCAAATCCTTTACTTCCATCTCTGTTTGGACAAGTAAAACCTGCATCTACAGTGACTTTGAAAACCTGCTGGCCATCAAACTTATTCCTTAGCCAGCCCCCATAGTTGTTGTAATGCTTCTCTCCGGTTTTCACGCGGCAAAGATAACGTTGAGTGATAAGTTAAGAACTATTGCTCTTTCCATTGTTGAAGCAACACTTCCTTTTTCTTTTTTGGCATCCCCGAAACTACTTGAATCCAAGAATGGCTAACCATTTCACGAATTAGCCTGTCGGGAACACTCAGGTTAAAGTGAACGGTATTCCAATGAGTTTTATTCATGTGAAAACCAGGAAATACAGCATCACTGTGGAATTCTCTCCAAGTTATGGCTTGCTCAGGCGCGGCTTTTAAGTTAACGGAGTCAGGGTCATTGAGGTCTATAATGGCAAATATCTTCCCCGCAGTTTTAAAACATAATGTTGATTCATCAAAGGGAAGAGTTTCTTCGCTTTCAGGAAACTGCAAGCAAAATTCTCTAAACTCCTCAACATTCATGGACTTATCGTACCACCAATTTCTGACGGCTACTTCTTCCCATTCTATCCATCTGAAGCAGGTAAACACTTCCAGATACTAGATTGGGAATACGAATTGCCTGATTGCCTTCTTCTACCTTACTGCGGAAAACCACCTTTCCTTCCGTGGATATCAACTGAATTTCTGTATTTCCTCCTTCCGGTGAAACAATATTTAACGCTTCACCTGATGATAATACAGTTGGGTAAACAGAAATTCCTAAATCCGAAGGCGACATCACCGCTGTTCCCAACGGCATTCCTGCCCGAAACGTACGTACAGTATCATTCGTGCTACAAGTGAATCGCCAATTCAAGGGTTTAACTCTCCAACGGTACGTTACTCCAGGAAGCATACGGTTTAAGTTATACAAGAAGGTAGTGTCCTGAAGAATAGTGTCAACTAAGGGTAGGTTGAACATAGGAGTTCTGCTTACTTCCAAAATGTAGCGAGTTGCACCCGGAACGGCATTCCATTGGAAATAAACAAAATTTGCCGCTACAGTATCACCTTCAGCAGGGCTAATCTGTGCAACCCGAGTAAGGTTGGAGTCAATAGCAGGAATTCCATTCCGTTTCAAATACGAACGGCCACTGTTAAAGGTTGCGCGCATAGCCGCCATTTGTTGTGGAGAAAAGCGATATGCACAGATATCGTTGGAATACGACATGTATAAACTGGCATCCGGCTTTATGGTGTCACCATTAAGGTCAACAGTGACTATTTGTGGTACGTTGCAATTCCAGCGAGTGGCAATGTAGTCTGAAGGAGTATCACAGAACCTATCACCAGCCGTTGCACAGTTGCGTGATCTACGTGGTGCTGGCTCATTCGGTATGCGGGTTACCAGTTCGGCATTGGTAGGGTGCAGTGGATTAGGAGATGTTCTATCAAATGGGTGAGGAAGGGAAAGATAATGTCCCATTTCATGTGCAAAAGTGGTGTTTCCCGGCCCTGAGCATCCAGTCCCCATCATTAAGCCTCCTCTTCTTGCTCCAGTTCCAGGGCCAGAATTAGGGTAGAAGGCATAACCGCAGAGCCCAATTGGAGCTAAATCGGAAAAATATACGTTTACAACACTGTCTTGGTTATGCTGCGACATGATTCTGCTTCCATCAGGATATCCACCAAGTGGATTATTTCCGGTCTGAAAAGGAATCATATTAATCTCAGGAATGAGGTAGAAGAATATACCCGAGGGCTCATATTTTCTATTCAATTCACATACCGCTGTCATCATGTAACTAAAGGGCATGCAATAGTTATTGGCATTGAGCAGAAAATGTGCTTTCATCGGAACACGAATAACTGTGTCGTTTTCCATATCGAAAGACAAATCGTTCAATCCTAATGATTCAAGGAATGCAAAATGTGCACTATCGGGTTCGGCGGTACCACAACCTCTTTGAGCTTGTGCTTTCCCATTTAAGACTGAAAGTACGAATGCAAAAACCAGTAAGTAACGCATTAGCGTACAATGATTTTTCTATTCAAACTCCGACCATCACGGGTAATCTGTACCAAGTACATTCCGCTTTTCAAGCCTTCAAGTCCTACAACCCCTTCTTGGTCGGATGGAGTGGAAGTAAAGTGCTTTACCTGTTTTCCGTTTAAGTCAAGAATAGAAAGATTAAAACTATTGCCAGAGATTTCAGTGAAACGTACTTTAAGCGGGGTTCCAGGTTCTACAACTGTTGGGAAAAGTTCAACTTCTTCATTAGTAAGTTGTAAAGCTTGAACTCCAAAAGGAGCACCTGAACGGAAAGTCCAAGAAACGGAGATAGGAGCACAGGTGTATTGCCAGTTGAATGCTTTCACCCTCCAGCGGTAGGTTGCATTAGGTACCATCCGGTTAGAGGTGTAAAGGAATTGAGTGTCAGTTACAAATGTGTCCACTATTGCATCAGCGAAGTTTGCGCTTCGTGCAATTTGAATACAGTAGTGGGTTGCACCTGGAACATTTTGCCATTTGAAGAAGGCAAAGTTGCTGACAACATTGGTATCGTTTTGAGCTGGTTGCATCATAACCGGAGCGGTTTTCACAGAATCCAGCGACGGCATTGCCGGTTGTAGCAAGTATCCTCTCAATCCGGGAATTGTTGCTCTCATGGCAGTTATTTGGGAAGGAGAAAATCTGTTTTGGCAAAAATCCAATGAATACGACATATACAAGGTAGGATCAGGTTGAAATTGATCGCCATTGATGTCTAATTGAGTTGGAATAGGCCCTGCACAATTCCAACGAGTGCCGATAAAGTCTGCCGGGGTGTCACAAAATCTATCGCCAGCGGTTACGCAATTGGCTCGTAGTCTTGGAAGAACTTCATTGTTGTTCCTAGTTACGCGCTCAGCAGAAGCAGCGTTATCAGGATCGCCTTCTGTTTCATCGAAGGGGTGTGGGAGAGAAAGATAATGCCCCATCTCATGAGCAAAAGTGGTGTTCCCAGGTGTCGAACAGTTGCCGTTGGTTCCCATCACCATTCCTCCTTGACGCATTGTACTGCCCGGTCCTGTACCGGGATAAGTTGCATATCCGCATAATCCCATTAGACCCAGGTTGGTAAAATGGACATTCACAGCTCGGTTAATGTTGTTGTCTAACATTAACTGATTGCCTGCTGAGAAATTTGCAAGCGGGTTGTAAACCGGCATCCGGATAATGTTAACATTAGGTCTTAGGTAGAAATAAATGTTTGCTAATCTGTATTTGGCGTTCAATTCGCACATAACGTCCAGTAAATCCTTATGAGAAAACGTTCTACCATTAATATCAGAGACAAAATGCGCTTTAACTGGAACTCTTATAAGAGTGTCGCTGGTCTCAATTCCCCAATCATTTTGTTGTGACATCAGATTTTCAATCCATTGCAAATGATTTGCTGTTGGAGGCGCGGTTCCGCATCCTCCGTTGGATGTTTGCGATTGAGCACCAAAGGCAATGCTCACAGTTGCAATGAGGGAAAGTATAGTTTTTTTCATCGGGTTCTAATTCAACATGTTTAACAAAGAAACTTGTAAGAGGTTGAAAATAAAGTACTTTTTTATTATTAACAAGGCAAAGGATGTTAACGTTGATAGTCTGACTATTGTCTGACTATTACAGTTGGGGTTTCCAAAATGTTACTTTTATTCCCTGCTCTGTCTTTAATTTGAATAGAATAACGTAGTGTATCGACTGTTAATCCGGGACGGCAGAAGGTATTCGGAATGTCAATCGCTAATTCCCCAGAAATGGATTTATTGTTTCCTTCCGGAGTCACATAAGGCATTCTATAATCGTACTGAATAGGAGAAAAAACTGGATTACCACGCCTTAAATCAAGAATCAAGATGTCTTTACTGGTGTCTTGTTGTGTTAGTCCGATATCTCCATCTCCGTCTGTGAAGTTGAAAATTATCTTGATGGGTGTTTGACCTTGCTTAACTTCTGTCACGCTCATTGATTTGAACGTAATTACCGGTGTAGGAGGAAAAGTTTTAAACTTGATACATCCATTTACCAAAATTGCCATTACAATGAGTACGAATCCAAGGCGCATGTTCAAAAGTACTTACTTTGTAGCAATAACGGCCATTCGTATGTTTCCGTTTGGTGCTTTGATTTTTCTATGACCGACTGGCTTTCCCTTTACCTATATCAGGCAGCAAATCTTCCTGTGTATCGCGAGTATCATAGGCTTCTTAACCGTGATCCTCAAAAGGTTAACAAACCGAAAGATTGTTTATTTCTACCTATATCTTTTTTCAAAACGTCTTCTGTTTTACTTCCTGAATATCAGTCAGAAAAAACGTTTTACAGTTCTGGTACAGGATTGAATGGCCGTTCAAAGCATAATATTGCATCTCTCAAAGAGTACGAACAGTCTTTTGTTGCTTGTTTTGCCCACACCTACGGGGATTTTAAGAAGTACCGATGGATTGCTTTGTTGCCTTCTTATCTCGAAAATGGAGATTCTTCCTTGATTTATATGGTCGATTACTTTATTCAACAGGGTTTACCGGGAAGTGCTTACTGGTTGAATCAGAGTAAAGAAGAATTAGAACACCTTCTTAATGAAGCAGTTCCAACAATACTTATCGGGGTTACGTATGCTTTAATTTCAACGCGTTTAACTCCGGAAAATCGGAGCCATCTAATCGTTATGGAAACGGGTGGTATGAAGGGAAGGGGAGAGGAGCTGACACGTCAGCAGGCTCACAAGTTAATCAGCCAAAACTTTGGCTGCGAAGTAGTTCATTCTGAATACGGAATGACTGAACTGATGTCTCAGGCCTACTCGGTTTCAGAAGGGGTATTTCGTTGTCCGGCTTCTATGCAAGTTTTTATTCGTGATCCTCGTGATCCATTTAGTTACTTACCGGCAGGAAAATCAGGAGTTATCAACATCATGGATTTAAACAACCGGCATTCATGCGCGTTTATTGAAACTTCCGATCTTGGAAGAGTTCATAAAGACGGTTATTTCGAGGTGTTAGGAAGAATGGACGATGCCGAACTCAGGGGATGTAATTTGCTATTAACCACATAAGCTTAGCAGAAGGCAAAAAAAAAGGCCACCGATTTGGTGGCCTTTTTGGAGTGAAGTTTACTCTTCGTCTTTCTTAGTTTTATCGTCAAGCTTCTTCATTGCTTCTTTCTGAGCTTTTTGCTCAGAGGCTAGAATTTGCTCTTTCAAGTCAGCAAGTACATCAATCTCACCTAATGTGGCTTTTTCAGCACTTTCTTTCTTGGACTTAGTGGTAAGTTTCTTGAGAGTTTCTTCTGTATTCTTAGCTTCAACTACCTTCTCAGCGTCTTTTTTGTCTTTCCAAATACGAGTATGGCTTACAACGATGCGACGGTTCTCTTTGCTGAATTCGATTACCATAAAGTCAACGATATCTTCTGCTTTGAGATTCTTGTTGTCCTCGGTTTGGCTTTGCTTTTTCGGACAGAATGCTTCAACACCGTAAGGAAGCTGAATGATGCAACCTTTGTCTTCAACAGCAGTAACTGTACCTTGGTGAACCGAATTCTCCATGAAGATGGTTTCGAAAGTATCCCATGGGTTTTCTTCTAGTTGCTTGTGTCCGAGGCTTAAGCGACGGTTTTCAGTATCGATTTCAAGAACGATAACCTCAATCTTCTCATCCTTTTTAATGAATTCAGAAGGGTGATTGATTTTCTTAGTCCAGCTTAAATCTGAAACGTGTGCTAATCCATCAACACCTTCACCAAGTTCTACGAACAAACCGTAATTGGTTAAGTTACGGACGGTTCCGGTATGGCGAGAGCCGAGAGGGAAACGTTCGATGATGTTAATCCAAGGATCAGGGGTAAGTTGCTTAGTTCCAAGCGACATTTTACGCTCTTCGCGGTCAATGCCGAGGATTACAGCTTCTACTTCATCACCTGGTTTGTGGAAGTCTCCTGGGTTTCGTAGGTGCTGGCTCCATGACATTTCTGAAACGTGAATTAAGCCTTCAACACCTGGGGCTATTTCAAGGAATGCGCCGTAATCGGCAACAGTTACAATTTTTCCTTTTACTTTATCGCCAACACTAAGCGATGAAGTCATTGAATCCCATGGGTGAGCTTGAAGTTGCTTCATACCAAGGGAGATGCGGCTCTTCTTGTCATCGAAGTCAAGAACTACCACTTGTACTTTATCGTCTAATTTAAGAACATCGCTTGGGTGGTTGATTCGACCCCAAGAGATGTCAGTGATATGGAGAAGTCCATCTACGCCACCAAGGTCAATGAATACGCCAAAGTCGGTCATATTCTTGATGGTGCCTTCCAAAACTTGACCACGCTCCAATTTGGAGATGATATCAAGTTTTTGCGCTTCGAGATCGCTCTCGATTAGGATTTTGTGAGATACAACAGCATTACGAAGCGCGTGGTTAATTTTTACAACCTTGAACTCCATCATGCGACCAACGTACTGGTCGTAATCGCGAACTGGTTTTACATCAATTTGCGAACCTGGAAGGAAGGTTTCGATTCCTTCATAATCCACAACTAATCCACCTTTGGTGCGTGATTTCACGCGACCTTGAATAACGAGGTCATCGTTATGTGCCTGAATGATTTTTTCCCAGGCTCCCAGCAGCTTGGCACTTTTGCGAGAGAGTACCAATTGGCCGTTTTTGTCTTCGCGGCTGATAATTAATACTTCTACCTCATCTCCTAGCTTTAATTCCGGAGTATCGCGGAATTCGCTAAGAGGTACCATACCATCAGATTTGAATCCAATGTTTAACACTACATCTCTGTCGGTTATCCCTACAACTGTTCCGCTGATAATCTCGTTGGAAGTAGGAGAGGTCATGGTAGTGTCGTACATGGCAGCCATCGTTTCACGCTCTCCAGCGCTATAGATGTTGCCACGGCCAGTGTCGTCCCAGTTGAAAGTACTGGGGTCGGGAGTTGCGAACTGAATCGCCTTACCTGAGTTTTTTTCGTTTTTTTCAGACATTCATAAATTTCCTTTCTTGCCCTTATTCGGGCGGGTGCAAAGGTAGATGATTTATTTTCATATACAATCTAATTTGATAATCACCCTGTTAGATGTTTATTGCTCGATTACAATCGCACATTTTGATATCATTTTTCGTTCTTCAATGGAATCAAAAACCTGAAAAGAAATTCCGATTCTCTGGGTTGCTATGAATCAAACAACAACTTCAACTGCTGTTTTTACAAGTACTACCAAAAAAAAGCCCCCGAAAATCGAGGGCTTTTTTAGATTATTTAAACATTGAGATTACTTAGGAGAATCTGTATTTGCAGGAGCAGTTGCTGGTTGTTGTGCAGCCGGTGCTTGAGGTGCAGGAGCAGAAGGTAAATTCTGAATTTTTTCCTGTAAGCGAGAACCGGTGGTTCCGGCTTCAGTTGCTTCGTCTCTTGGAATCCAAATGTTGATGGCCATAGACAAGACAAACAAAACAATGGCTAAAGTCCAAGTCATTCTTTCAACTAAGTCGTTGGTTTTTTTAACTCCCATAATTTGGCTTCCACCACTAAAGTTAGAAGCAAGTCCGCCGCCTTTCGGCTTTTGAATCAGAATCACTAAAATGAGTAGGACACAAACGATGGCAATGAGTATGGTGATGAAGGTGAGCATCAGATTTTGGTTTTAAGTTCTTCGATTTTGGCGGCAAATAAAAGCGTTTTGTCAGGAAACTGCAATACCAACTTTTCATAAACAGCAATAGCATGTTTCCATTCTTCCTGATTCTCAAACACTTTAGCCAATGTTTCGGATACAGGAATTAATGATTCATCTAAGCTGTCTTTCGCTATTTGAGTGAGGTTAAAGGAGTTTTTTTCTCCACTTTCCGCTTTTTTAACACGCTCCAGTGCTTCTTGCTGCAAGCTAAGTACAGGTTGGTCATCCAATTTAAAGTACTCTGCTTTCAAGTGCTCTGTGTAGAGCTTCTCTAATGGGTCAGTTGAAAGCGGGAGTGCTTCTTCATTTTCTGACAGATCTTTATTAGAATGAAGTGGTTCAGTTATGATTGCACTTACCTGATCTACCTTTTCAGAAAGTGAGACCGATTGGCGTTCCTGTATCCAGACTAACCATTGTCCAAATGTTTTTTCTGGACTTGTCCCAACGGAAGTAGATTCTGACTCACGTATTTCATCCAATTCCTTAGGCTGAGAATTTATTTCATCCATTTCAGAAGCTGTTAGAGTAGCCTCTATCGGCTCTTCTGTGCTTGTATGGGTTGAAATGTTCTCCGTTAATCCTTCTTTTTCGGCGTTATCAGAAATAGGCAGGTTTGCAAACTCATTTTCCGAAGTTTCATTCAATTGAACTGAATCATGCGAATCGGTGAGGGGAACATCCAGTTCTGTTGATTGTATTCCTGGATTCCATGAAGTTACGGTATCCTCAATTTGAGCAGGATCTAATTCCGTTTCGTTGACAGTTGTTAATTCTATTTCTATGTTAGTTAAGTCGGAGAGATTATCCTCGATACTTTGATTATCAACTAATTCAATCGACTCATTTTCAATACTATTAGCTAAAGTATTCTCAACTGTTGATTCATGAACTTCTTTTTTAACTTCACCAGATAGATTTGGCATTTCAGTTAATGTAGAGCCCAACTCAGAAAACTGTTGAATGCCTTCCCAGTGAAACAGAGACTCCGGCGCTATACTTAGGACTTTTCGCTGTTGGCTTTCTAATAGTAAATGCTTGCGATGCCTGTAAATACGCCATAAACACACCTGAAGTGCAGTAAAAGCAGGGTATGCATTCGCCAATTGCTGTAACAACATTACTTGTTCTGCACCAGCATCTTCTGGGTGTTTTAACCAATGTTTCAGCTCCTGATGTTGCATATTACCAGTTAATAAAGGTGCGATTAAAGATGTCGTCAACCAACTGTTTGGTTATTTCATCGATGAGTTGGTTTTCTACTTCAGCAAGGGTTGGGCGTGTGAAGTCGGCAAATCGGTTGAATTCCTGCTCGTAATTTTGTTTTGGGTCTTTGGCATTTACAAAGCTGACTTTCACCCGAATGGTTAATCGGTTAACGGAAGTTCGTTCACCGGTAACTACAGAAGACGGGGCAACGGAGTAGCCAATTATCGCTCCTTCAAAATGGGCATCTCCTCCATTAGGAATCATGGAGAGCCTGGTTTCTGTCAGAATTTTATTTCGCATTTTATCTGATAGCACCTGCGATAGCACAGGGGCTACAAACTCTGCGTTGTTCGGAAATTGTGATACAGAAAATGTTTTCATTTCTGGAGAAATGGAAGCACCACTTAAACTGTATATTCTACAGGAATTCAATAAAATAGCGATAATTAGCAGAATCAATACTTTAGTCCAACCCATACTCTTTGATTTTGCGATACAAGGTGCGTTCCGATATTCCCAACTCAAGTGCAGCCTGTTTTCTTTTTCCACTATGCTTGTGGAGTGCAGACTGAATCATGCGTTTTTCTACATCGTCTAATGAAAGGTTTTCGTCCACTTCCTGAATCTGCTCATTACGAGAACCTGTTGCTGGCTGAATGCTATACGTAGTGATTCCTTGGCCTAATGGATAGCCGGATGCTTCAATTGCAAGCGGCCCATTTTCGCCGGCATTTTCCCTAATCAGCAAAGCCGAGTTTTCAGGCTTTACCGGCACCGATAGGCCGTTTAACATCCCGCTAACCACCTCTTTCAGGCTCTCAACTTCCATTTTTAGCTTAAGTATAGCCTCTTTCATTAAATTAATATCTTGGCTATCGTGGAGGGATTCTTCTTGGCTATGAAAGGCTACCGGAATGCGCCTGGGTATTTTAGGGAGGTAGTTTAAAATGGTAGTACCTACAAGGTGACGGCTTGTTTCTAGCACCGACATTTGTTCCGTTACATTTCGCAACTGTCGAATGTTTCCCGGCCAAGGATACTCCATGAGGTAATGACGGGCTTCTTCGTCTAATGTGAGCGGTTGTGTTCGGTATTTCTCTGCAAAATCACTTGAAAACTTTCTATAAAGCAGGTAGATATCTTCTTTACGTTCTCGTAAAGGTGGAATCATTATAGTTACGGTGTTAAGTCGGTAGAAGAGGTCTTCTCTGAACTTATTTCTTGCTATAGCTAAGTGCAAATCAGCATTAGTTGCAGCTATTACTCGCACATCCGATTTATGTACTTGGGAAGAGCCAACCCGAATGTACTCGCCGGTTTCTAATAGTCTCAGCAACCGCGCTTGAGTGCCAACAGGCATTTCGCCAACTTCATCCAGAAAAATAGTTCCTCCATTTACGGTTTCAAAGTATCCTTTCCGTGCGTCATGAGCACCAGTGAAAGAGCCTTTTTCATGACCGAAAAGTTCAGAATCTATGGTTCCTTCCGGTATTGCGCCACAGTTTACTGCAATGAATTTGTTGTGCTTCCTTTGGCTTAGTTGGTGGATAATCTGGGAAAAAACTTCTTTTCCAACCCCGCTTTCTCCCCAAATCAGAACAGAAATATCGGTAGGAGCTACTTGTATGGCAGTACTAATGGCCCGGTTGAGTGCTGCCGAATGGCCTATAATGCCAAATCGCTGCTTTACACTTCCAATATCCATCAGATAATTCTGCCAATTAGTGTAGCTTGAGTACAGGATTCTATCAGAACCTGCACATAGTCGCCTTTTTGAGAGTTTCCTTTGGGGAAAACAATCATTTTATTCTGACTGTTTCTTCCGCAGTGATCATCAGAGGTCTTTTTACTTGACCCCTCCACCAACACTTCGAATACTTTGCCTACGTCTTTTTGATTACTTATTAGGGAAAGTTTATGTTGTAAGTCAATGATTTCCTGCAATCTATGGCTTTTTACTTCTTCAGGTACATCATCAAGGTACTTACGAGCAGCCAGAGTCCCTGGGCGTTCGCTATACTTAAACATATAGGAATAATCATAACCGGAAAACTCCATCATACTGAGAGTATCCTGATGTTGTTCTTCAGTTTCTCCACAAAAGCCCGCGATTATATCAGAGGTAATAGCGCAATTAGGTAGAATGGTGCGAATGCTTCGTATTTTATCCATATACCATTCACGGGTATAGGTTCTGTTCATCCGTCTGAGGACTTCGGTATTCCCGGATTGTACAGGAAGGTGAATGCACTTGCAAACATTTTGGAAGCGTGCAATGGTATGGAGCACTTCATCTGTAATGTCTTTAGGATGGGAAGTTGAAAAACGAATGCGAAGAGTGGGTTCAATCCTTGCGCACATTTCAAGAAGATTAGCGAAGTTAACTGGCTCAGAACCTTCTTCTACCCAGTGAAAGCTATCAACGTTCTGTCCGAGTAAGGTAACTTCCTTATACCCTTGAGCAACCAAATCCTGAATTTCTCGAACAATAGTACGTGGATCACGACTTCTTTCCCTACCGCGAGTGAAAGGAACTACGCAAAACGAACACATGTTGTCGCATCCACGCATAATCGTAACGAAGGCTAAAACTCCATTCCCCCCAAGCCTCACGGGAGCAATATCTGCATACGTTTCTTCGCGAGAAAGCAATACATTAACTGCCTTTTGACCGCCACCGGTCTGCTCAAGAAGATTGGGTAAATCCTTATAAGCATCGGGGCCAATCACCATATCCACCAACTTCTCTTCATCGAGTAATTTGGCTTTTAAGCGTTCAGCCATGCACCCCAATACTCCAATAACCATATCAGGTTTTTTTGCTTTTGCTTGACGAAACACGCCCAGACGCCCCCTTACTTTCTGTTCCGCATTGTCACGGATAGAACAAGTATTGATGAAGACGACATCAGCTTCATGCAAGTCAGGGGTAGTAGAAAACCCCATATCGGTCATAATTGAAGCAACTATTTCGCTGTCTGAAAAATTCATCTGACAACCGTAACTCTCTATGTATAGCTTCTTTGCTGAGGTTTTTTCTTCGGGTTGAAGCAATACTTCACCCTGACGATCCTCGTCGTGTATTTTACTGAATACGTTTCCGGAAAACTGATTGCTGCTCATAATCGAGCAGCGAAATTACAAAATAATTGAGGGGTTGTGACAAAATGTCAGGAGATTATACTGCCGAATATGCTCGAACTTGCGATTGACTAATACAGGGCAATCAAGGTTTCGATTCGTTGCTGAAGAGCAGGAGATGCCTTGAGCAACGGTAAGCGGCAAAATCCTGAACCTAAGCCCAAAATTTGAAGCAAAATTTTAATGCCCGCAGGATTTCCTTCTTCGAACAAGGCCTCAATTAAATTGAGCAAGCGATAATGGTGTTTGGCGGCTTCTTTGAAATTGCCGGTTAAACCTGAATGCACTAAGTGTTTGATAGGGGATGGTAGCGCATTGGCCATAACGGATATTAATCCATCGGCACCCAAAGCCAGCATTGGCAGGGTGAGTAAATCGTCGCCTGAAATTACCAGAAAATCATCTGGCCTGTTTTGTATCAGATGCATAACCTGAGTCAAATCGCCGGAGGCTTCTTTTATACCGATAATATTCTGAAAATCAACTGCAAGCCTAAGGGTTGTAGAAGCATTCATATTAGATCCGGTTCTAGAAGGAACGTTATAGAGCAGTAAAGGCAAAGAAGTAGCAGAAGCCACTTCTGCATAATGCCGGTATAATCCCTCTTGGCTTGGACGGTTATAATATGGTGCCACCGACAAGATTGCAACGATACCGGAAGGCAGTGTTTTAACTGCTTTGGATAGTTCTGCAGTGTTATTTCCCCCTAATCCGGCTACAACAGGAACTCTTTTGTTGGTTGTTTCCAGAATAATAGAAAGCACTTCAATTTTCTCTGAATGACTGAGTGTCGGGGTTTCGGATGTTGTTCCAAGTGCAACTATGTAATCTATTCCACCCTCGATAACATGTTCAATTATGCGTTGAAGTGCCTGAATGTCAACTTCATTTTGCTCATTGAAAGGAGTAACTAATGCTACACCTGCGCCTTTGAACGTGTTATTTTCCGGCATATCCGATTTTTCTGAGGTAATGGTCGAATTGTAAAATTAGGTCTTCCATTCGATTTTCTGGATTGGATAGCATGATTTCGAACCGTTCTTCTGCTTTTTTATGCCAAACTCCCGCTCTGCATCGGGCATGCGACATGGCTGATAGGTATTGAAGAGGAGGTAGAAAATCGACGTCAAGGTTAATCAACAAATCAAACTCTTTTGCAAGGAATTTATCCATCGTGTTTCCATGTGGATGCTTTAGAATATTAAGGTCTTTTTTACAAAAAATGGTTATGAATGACGATGGTTCCGGCAATCCTGAAGGAGGAAGTTTAGGTAAATTGATGAAACCTACTTCCAAAACGTTCTTGCCTTCAGCACGAAGCTGTTCCGTATAGCTTCTAATGGCAGCTTCGGAGATAATAGACCAAGGATAAATGAGTCCAATCTCTTTAGCATCGTTCAGATTGATAAATTTCCGCTCTGTACGAACAAAAAGCGGATACTTTTTCCGCAAACGTTGCCAGAGTAATTTGATGTTTTCCTTCAGTTTAGCCATTCACCATTTGTTCGAATTCCTCTTCACTGATGATGGGAACACCCAGTTTTTGGGCTTTTTCCAATTTAGATGGGCCCATATTGTCGCCAGCGATGAGGTAATCGGTTTTACTGCTGATGCCTGACAGTACAACGCCTCCATGCTGCTCAATGAGTGCCTTTAACTGGTCTCGTTCATATCGCGCAAACACCCCGCTTACAACGAATTTTTTCAACCCCAAGGCATTCGAGATAGGGGCGTTGTTCGCTACTTCTTCCTCTAATTGAAGGCCGTATTCCCTCAATCTATTAAGCATTTCCAAGTGTTCGGGTTTAGAAAACCATTGAACCACTTGTTCTGCGATTTTTTCTCCTACTTCATCTATTTGTGTCAATGCCTCAAGGGTAGCAGAATGAAGCAAATCAGCAGAGTTAAAGCGTTTAACCAACTTCTTTGCTACTGTTTCTCCTACCATTCTTATTCCTAGTGCAAATAATAATCGATGAAACGGCTGCTTCTTCGAGGCATCAATGCCGTTGAGTAGGTTTGCTGCTGATTTTGGTGCCATCCGCTCCAACTTCAACAAATCTTCTAACTTTAGTTTGTACAAGTCGGCGACATCGTTGACTAACCGGGCTTGAATGAGCAAGTCTAAGGTTTCTTTGCCTAAGCTTTCAATATCCATGGCCTTTCTTCCAACAAAGTGCTCAAGTTTACCAAGAAACTGAGGCGGACATTGATCTTGGTTCAAGCAATACGTAATAGCTTCCCCTTCTTTTCTGTGAAGTGGGCTGTTGCATTCCGGGCAATAATCCGGAAATGCCAATTTTGTAGCGTTATCAATGCGTTTTTCTAAAACTACTCCAGTGATTTTGGGGATTATCTCGCCTCCTTTTTCGATTGAAACAGTATCTAACTCATGCAAGTCGAGACGCATAACTTCATCTTCATTGTATAAACTGGCACGCTTAACAGTGGTTCCTGCAAGTAAAACCGGCTCCAGGTTGGCTACTGGAGTAACTGCTCCTGTTCTGCCAATTTGGTAAGTTATTCCTATGATCCGAGTGAAAGCTATTTGAGCGGGATATTTATAGGCAATAGCCCAACGAGGAATCTTGGCAGTGTAGCCGGCTTCTCGTTGGTCTTCAATACGATCAACTTTAATTACAACTCCATCAATGTCAAACCCTAAAGCTTCTCGCTTCGCTTCAATATTTTGGATATAGCTTAAAACATCCTTTATTTCACCCGGAGGCATCGATAACGCTGACGTTTTAAAGCCCCAACTTGCTGCGAGCTTCAAACTCGCATGGTGACTATCGGCAATTGGTTTAGAGGAAGCAATCCCGTAGAAAACCGCTGACAACTTCCTTTTTGAAACTTCTTTAGGGTCAAGTAGTTTGAGGCTGCCGGAGGCAAAATTTCTTGGATTAGCAAAAGGTGGTTCATCATTGGCACGACGGAGTTCGTTAACCTGGTTGAAGTCGGCTCTGGCTGAATACACTTCTCCCCGAATTTCAAAAAACTCTGGCCACCCGGTTTCTAATAACTGAAGCGGTACAGTTGGAATAGTTTTGATGTTGGTTGTTATATCGTCTCCTTGAACGCCGTCGCCTCGGGTAAGTGCTCGTTCTAAAATACCATTGCGGTAGCTTAGACTAACTGCCGCGCCATCGAACTTCAATTCTGCGGTGTAAAGCACCTGTTCCTTTCCAAGCGTTTTTTTTACTCGCTGGTCAAATTCAACTAATTCTGCTTCTGAATAGGTGTTGCCGAGGCTATAAAGCGGAAGTGTATGCGGATAAGTATTGAATTTATCGATAGGAACTTCCCCTATTCGTTTAGTTGGAGAGTACGAAAGGGCAAACTGTGGAAACTTTGTCTCCAGTGCTTCCAATTCTTTCAACATTAAATCGAATTCCTGATCTGAAATCACAGGCTCATTCAAAACGTAGTATCGGTAGTTATGATCGTTGAGACTGAGTGTGAGCGACTCAATTTTTTCCTTTTCAGACATCGCAAATTATAGGTTGAGAAATCCTTTAAAAACAACTTCAACCGGGCCTTTGAGCCAAACCTGATGAAAATGGCCCGTATTTTCCGCAACAAAGCTAACTTCTAAAAGACCGCCAGGCGTTTGAATTTCCCATTGCTGTGGCCCCCAATTCTGATTTATCCATGCTTGAGCAATGGCAACAGCAGTAACTCCAGTACCGCAACTTTGTGTTTCATCTTCCACCCCTCTTTCATACGTTCTCACTTTGGCTGCATTGCCTTCTAAAGGCTGAAAAAAGTTGACATTAGTTCCTTTTTCCTTAAATCGGGCGTTGTTCCTGATATTCTTTCCTTGATTGTAAACATCAAAACGGTCTAAATTTTCAACTTGAAGGATAAAATGCGGACTTCCGGTATCCAAAAAAACTCCGCCATCTAACCGACTTATTTCGGTAACCTCTTTCATCAAGATTCGATACTGACCGTCTTGAGTGCGGGCACCTTCATGAGGGCCATCGGGTGCGAGAAAACTAACGTTGTCGCCTGTCCAGATTTCCAATTCTTGAGTGAATTGTAAGGCACATCTGCCGCCATTGCCGCACATACTGCCAATTTTTCCGTCGCTGTTGTAATACACCATCTCGAATTCATACGCATCGTGATTCTGTATGAAGATTAACCCGTCTGCACCAATTCCGTATCGCCTGTCGCACAGTTTACGATACTGTTCCGGAGCGTGTAAGGGCAATGTTTTATCCCGATTGTCAATGAGGATAAAGTCGTTACCGGTACCGTGAGACTTAGTGAAGGAGATAGCCATTTTCGTTAAGAAGTCCTTAAAAGTTAAAACTGTTCAATCAAATTTGCAATGCTTGCGTTAGCCTTGTGTGACAAATTTACAGTCTTTCCTAACGGCATTCTTTTTGAAAATGCAAAACAACCAATCTCGATATATGAAAAAGTACATTGGAATCTTTCTCTTGGCTTTAGCCGGAGGTGCTGCAGGCGCTGGACTTGTCAGCCTTTTTTCTGGTGGAAAAACTGTGGTCGTCAATGATTCCGGACAGCCGGTAACTCTGGCCAGTTTCCCCAGCCATATCATGGAACACCCCAATTTTGTGACAACCTCTTCGCAGGTTACCCCTGCTGTGGTGCACATCAAAACCAAATCGTCTGGAGAGCAATCTTCGGAACAAGAAGGTGGAAAATCCTTTGATCCATTCAGGGATTTTTTTGGTAACGGCGATATGTTTCGTCGTGGTCCTCAGGAAGGATCCGGTTCCGGCGTTATTATTAAAGGTGATGGCTACATCATTACCAACAATCACGTCATCGAGGGAGCAGATAAAATAGAAGTAGTCCTCAACGACAAACGTTCTTACAATGCCACGTTAGTTGGAACCGATAAATCCACTGACATTGCACTGATTAAGATTGAAGAAGAAAATCTTCCAACGGTGAAGTACGGCAACTCTGATAATGTTCAGGTAGGAGAATGGGTGCTAGCAGTTGGAAATCCATTTAACCTTACGTCAACGGTTACCGCCGGTATAGTAAGTGCCAAAGCAAGAAATATTGGAATTTTCCGTGGAGGTGCTAATGTTGAATCGTTTATCCAAACCGATGCTGCGGTAAATCCCGGCAATTCTGGTGGAGCATTAGTTAATGTTACAGGTGAATTGGTCGGAATCAATACGGCAATTGCTTCTCAAACCGGTTCTTTTGCCGGATATTCATTTGCCGTCCCGATAAACCTTGCGAAGAAAGTTGTTGAAGACTTAATGACGTATGGCAATGTTCAACGAGGATTTCTTGGTGTTCAAATCATGGATGTTAACGCTGATTTGGCCGAAAAAGAAGGCTTGAAGGTGATTTCCGGAGTCTATGTACAAGAGTATTCTCCCAATAGTGCTGCTGAAGAATCTGGAATAAAGAAAGGCGATGTAATCGTTGGTGTTTCTGGAAAAGAAGTAAAATCAACACCTGAGTTGCAAGAAATTATTGGTCGTAAAAGGCCGGGCGATAAAGTAGAAATCAAAGTGAACCGTGAAGGTGTTTTGAAGACTTTCACAGTAACCTTACGCGACGGAGAAGGCAAAACCGGTATTTCGAAAAAGGAAGCAGTTGAAACCGTAAACGTTCTTGGTGGCGAGTTCGAAGTGCTTTCGTCTAAAGAGCTTAAAAGCCTTAAAATCAATAATGGACTTAAGGTTAAAAAGCTGAATCCCGGCAAATTGCGTGAAGCCGGCGTTAGGGAAGGGTTTGTAATCACCAAGTTTGATGATGTAGCCATAAACTCTGCGAAAGACTTAGCCAATGCTATTAAGAGCAAATCAGGTGGTGTGCTTATCGAAGGAGTTTATCCTAACGGTTCTAAAGCTTACTACGGCTTTGGACTTTAATAAGCCAGTCAATCGAAGCTTCTCTTAACTTCGCTAATTATGCGTATTAAAATTTGCTTCTTCTTACTCCTAATATTGATAATCCGGCAGCCTGCTAAAGTGCAGGCTGCCGTTTTGTTAATCCCCATGGACAAGACCCAGGCCAATCATCTTAAAAGCTACGGTTTAGCTTATTGGGCATTAACTAAAGGGGTTGAAGTAAACTGGATGCTCAACTATCGGGGCGGAAGTTTCTCCATGACCCACAACATTTTAATCGAACGTGAATGCAGAATAAGGGGTATTGACTTTGAAGTATTACCGGATGCACGTTTTCAAGCAATAAAGGAGGAAATTGCTGATCCAGCAGCCAACATGGACATTGTGAAACTGGAAAAGCCTCCGAAAATAGCGGTGTATTCTCCTAAGACTAAACAACCTTGGGACGATGCTGTCACATTAGTTTTAACTTATGCCGAGATTCCTTATGAAGTGGTCTTCGATGATGAAGTGTTAGAAAACAAACTGGCTCTTTATGATTGGCTTCACTTGCATCATGAAGATTTTTCCGGTCAATACGGGAAATTCTGGGCTTCCTTTGCTAATGCTGCATGGTATAGAAATGAAGTGAAGGAATCAGAAAGCACTGCTAAGCGACACGGTTTCGCTAAAGTCTCGCAGCTTAAGTTGGCGGTGGTGAAGAAGATTAGAGAGTTTGTTTCTGGTGGTGGATTCTTGTTTGCCATGTGTTCGGCAACAGATACCTACGACATTGCACTTGCTGCCGATGGCGTTGACATTTGCGAGAGTATGTTCGATGGAGATGGTTCTGACGCTCAGGCACAGAGTAAGCTTAATTTCAGTAGCTGCTTTGCCTTTCAAAACTTCAGATTGAGTCGAAATCCTTACGAATATGAATACTCCGATATCGACATGACCAATCAGCGAATGGGTGTAACAGAGAAAAACGACTACTTTTCTCTTTTTGATTTTTCTGCTAAGTGGGACCCTATTCCTTCTATGCTTTGCCAGTCTCATGATCAGGTAATCAAAGGATTTATGGGACAAACTACTTCCTTTAAAAAGAGTCTTTTAAAACCCAACGTTCTCGTGATGGGAGAGTATAAGCCTAAGTCCGAAGCCCGATACATACATGGAGAATTCGGGAAGGGAACTTGGACTTTTTATGGCGGACATGATCCTGAAGATTACCAACATTTAGTGGAAGAACCTCCAACCGACCTTAATCTTTATCCAAATTCTCCGGGATATCGGTTAATTCTCAATAACATCCTTTTTCCTGCGGCAAAAAAGAAGGAACAGAAAACCTGATTTACTTGTGATCGAGCAAAGGATAAATTAACGAAGATTCGAATCCTCTTTGTTGAAGCGTTGCCAACACTGCGGCCTTCAATTTTATTCCAGTTTTTTTCTTTTCATGCTGTGACCATAATGTATTGAACTGGTTCAATAAGTCTTCAATGTATTCCTCAGAATCAATTTGCTCTATAGCTGTTTTGATGCACGGAGCGGAAATTTGTTTCAAGATTAACCCTTGCTTGATTTTTATTCTGCCCCAGCCATTTATACGCCTTTTTCCTCTTACATAAGCCTCTGCAAATCGCAAATCATCAACAAAACCCATGGAGATAAGCTGAGCCAGAATTTCATCAGCTATTTCATCTTCTACTTTCCACTCCTTGAGCTTTCTCAAGACATCAAACTGGCAATGTTCCCTCGTCGCACAATAGTCCGCGGCTTTTCTCAGATAAAGTGCCTTGATTTCAGCTTCCATTCGGTCTAAATTTACACCCATGCAGGAAGGCTTCAATCTAAAAGCGGATGAAATAATAGCACTTATCAAGGCTGAAGTCCGCGGTGATTTGCCTTTAGCTCCTTTAAATCATTTCGCTTATGATAGCCGGAAGCTAGTGTTTCCTGCTGAAACGCTCTTTCTTGCACTTAAAGGAGAAAACCGCGATGGCCATGCCTTTATTTCGGATGCTTGGAATGCGGGTGTAAGAAGTTTTCTTGTA
The DNA here is from genome assembly GCA_943373175.1 of Chitinophaga pinensis. Lineage (GTDB taxonomy): Bacteria > Bacteroidota > Bacteroidia > UBA7662 > JAIXUI01 > JAIXUI01. The sequence continues at coordinate 38,231 of CALSBM010000017.1, forward strand.
TCTCGATGGGAGCCAACGTTTCCATCGGGCTGTTATTGGATTGTTCCAGACGTGCTGAACGCTTTTCAACAACTTGCTTCTTTCATTAGGGAGCGTTTCAAGGGTAAAGTTATTGGCATAACAGGTAGCAATGGGAAAACCACGGTTAAAGAGTGGCTTTTTCAATTGCTGCAACCCGATGCTGAAGTTTATAGAAGTCCGAAAAGTTACAACAGCCAATTAGGTGTGCCGCTCTCCGTTTGGGGAATGACTCCTAATGCCCAAGTTGCCATTCTTGAGGCTGGCATTTCTCGCCCGGGTGAAATGAAAACCCTTGCGGCCATTATTCGTCCGGATTGGGGAATTATAACTGCCTTTGGAGCAGCTCATGGAGAGCAATTTGTTTCAGATGAAGCTAAGCTTTCTGAAAAGTTTCAGCTATTTCCTACTGTTGAAAAACTGTTTTTCCCATTCGATAATCCTTATGTGAGTGCATTAGCGGAACAATGGAACATAAATGGTTCCGGTAAACTGGAATTGTTAAGCTGGAGTTTGAATAACAACAATGCTACTCTTGCACTCAAATCTGTCAAGCCTTTTGGGAATATTTGGAAAATTGTAGTAAGCTATAAGGGAAGCGATTTTGAAATGCCGGTTCCTTTTTCAGACAAGGCTTCGCTGAGTAATGCTCTTTGTGCTGCATTGGTTGCTGCAGAATGGACCGGACAACCTGCAAACATTTTTGACAGCTTAGCAACACTAACTTCAGTTGCTATGCGAATGGAAATGAAAGAAGGCATTCACCAGACACGACTCCTAAACGATGCCTGGAGCTTGGATTTATCTTCGCTTCAAATTGCCCTCGATCACCTTTCTTCTCAACATGATAAAAAGAAGAAGACGGTAATCCTTTCCGATTTCAAGCAGGGAGAACTACGTGGAGCACCGCTTTATCAACGGGTTGCTGGATTGCTTCAGAAATACAGCATCGACCGCTTAATTGGTATCGGCCCTGACATTTCGTTTCATGCTCATTCCTTCGAAGGATTTGAAACTCATTTCTTCCAAAACACTCGGAACTTTTTGAAAGTAGCTCCGGAACTGAGTTTTGCACAGGAATCCATCTTAATAAAAGGCGCACGCACTTTTGGATTTGAAGAAATCGAAAAGTACTTCACCCGCCAGCGTCACCGCACAGTACTCGAAATAGATCTTGATGCATTAATTGATAACTACAATGTTTTTAGGGGGTTATTAAAACCTGGAGTACGGTTGATGGTGATGGTGAAAGCGTTTTCCTACGGTTCTGGAATTTCGGAGGTAGCCAAGTTGATGCAATTTCATAATGCAGATTACCTTACTGTTGCTTATGCTGATGAAGGAATTCTACTTCGTCAGGCAGGAATAAGACTACCAATTATGGTTATGAATACCGAGGCCGATAGTTTCGACAGTTGTTTTAACTGGAATTTGGAACCCGAAATTTATAACCTCAGCTTACTTCGTGCAATCATCGACCGCATTCAGGCAAACGAGGAAGAACAAAAAGTTGGAATTCATCTCAGCTTCGATACCGGCATGAACCGACTGGGTTTGAATGATGATGAAATTGATGAAATATTGATTCTTCTGAAAATGGAACCTAGGCTAGAAGTTCGTTCAGTTTATACTCACCTCGTAGCCTCGGATGAAGCAAGACATAGGGATTTTACTTTGCATCAGGTTGAGCGTTTTGAGCAGTGTGCAACTAAAGTTGAAAGAGGATTGGGATATCGGCCTTTGAGGCATGTCCTTAATAGTTCAGGAATTCCGAACTTCCCACAAGCACAGTTTGAGATGGTAAGATTGGGAATAGGATTGTATGGTTTCGAAGGCTCAGGAGTACTTGCTGATAAACTTAAACCGGTTAGCCGATTGAAAACAGTGGTTTCTCAGGTTAGAAGAGTTAAAGCCGGCGAAAGCATCGGCTATAGCAGAAAGGGAATCGTCAATCAGGATAGTACCATTGCTACGCTTGCTATTGGCTATGCCGATGGAGTCAGCAGAAGTTTTGGAAATGGTGCGGTTCATTTTTGGGTAAATGGTCACCTTGTTCCTACTATTGGAAATATTTGCATGGATATGTGCATGGTGAATATTACCGGACTGGAGGTTACAGAAGGAAGTGAAGTGGAAATTTTTGGCCCCCATAACCCAATAGCTCAATTAGCGGAGGCCATTGGCACAATTCCGTATGAATTGCTTACTAACGTTTCGCAAAGAGTCAAAAGGGTGTACCATAAAGAATAATTCCTTGATTACGGACAACAATATCTATATTTGAAGCATATTAACGCAACATGCCGATTTACCACTCTGCCGGCGTATTTCCTTCCAAACGCCACACCGTTTATCGCAAGCCAGATGGTGGCTTGTATGCAGAAGAGCTTGTCTCAACAGAGGGCTTTTCTAGTGTTTATTCCCTAGTTTATCATGCTCATCCTCCTACCTTGGTTAAAGCAATTCAGGAACCTTATTCTGTTGCGCCCGAAGTGGTTGTTGAAAAGCATCTGAAACACAGGAGTTTGTTGGGCTTCAAAATAAAACCTGAAGACGATTATCTGAATAGCCGAAAGGCAGTTTTAGTCAATAGTGATCTTCATATTGTACTTGCAGCTCCACGAAAATCCACGTCTTACTTTTACAAGAATGCCGATGCTGATGAGCTTATTTTTGTACACGAGGGTACCGGAAAGCTCAAGACCATGTATGGAACGATTGATTTCGCTTATGGCGACTATCTCGTTGTTCCAAGAGGAACTATCTACCAAATGGAGTTTGACACTCCGGATAACCGGTTGATGATTGTAGAATCGTTTAGTCCGATTATGACTCCAAAACGTTATCGAAATCATTTTGGTCAATTGCTCGAGCATTCTCCTTTCTGCGAAAGGGATATTCGTCGCCCATACGGCCTGCAAACCTTTGATGAAAAAGGAGAGTTTCTAATTAACATCAAGAAACAAGGAATGATGTATCCTTACGTTTATGCAACTCACCCGTTCGATGTTATTGGTTGGGACGGTTATCATTATCCTTGGGCGTTCTCAATTCATGACTTCGAACCCATAACCGGTAGGGTTCATCAACCACCACCGGTTCACCAGACATTTGAGGCACATAATTTTGTGGTATGTTCCTTCGTGCCTCGTTTGTATGACTATCATCCCGAGGCTGTACCAGCTCCTTATAATCATAGTAATATCGATTCAGACGAAATTCTCTATTATGTAGATGGAGACTTTATGAGTCGTAAACATGTAGAAAGAGGCATGATTACTTTACATCCAGGAGGGATACCTCATGGACCACATCCTGGTACAGTTGAGAAATCAATAGGAGCAAAGGAAACGAAGGAGTTGGCGGTCATGATTGATCCTTTCCGACCACTTCAACTTACCCGATATGCGCTCGAAATTGAAGACGAGTCGTATTACCAATCCTGGCTAGGCTAATTCAAATCAACCATGAATACTTTAACACAAGATGCAGTGGCAACGGAGGTCGATTTTCTGCCACTTAACGGCACAGACTATATCGAGTTCTATGTCGGGAATGCAAAGCAAAGTGCATACTATTATCAAACCGCCTTTGGCTACGAAATCGTCGCCTATGCTGGCCCTGAAACAGGAGTAAGAGATCGCGCCTCTTATGTGCTACAACAGCACAAAGTACGACTTATGCTCACAACCTCTTTACATCCGGAATCCGAAATTTCGGAACATGTTAAAAAACACGGGGATGGGGTTAAAGTACTTGCTCTTTGGGTAGATGATGCCAGAAAATCCTTCGAGGAAACTACCAAACGCGGTGCAATTGCCGTTGAAGCCCCCAAGGTTCTTAAAGATGAACATGGAGAAGTAGTGTTAGCCTCAATAAAAACTTACGGCGACACAATCCACACTTTTGTAGAGCGAAAAAATTACCATGGTGCTTTTATGCCAGGTTTTCAGGCCAAAAAAAGCATCATTCCGATTACACCAGTTGGATTAAAGTATGTTGACCATTGTGTTGGCAATGTTGGCTGGGGTGAAATGAATACCTGGGTTAACTTTTATGAAAATGTTATGGGTTTCAAGTTATTGGTAACATTTGATGATAAAGATATCTCAACTGAGTATTCGGCTTTGATGAGTAAGGTAGTTTCCAATGGCAACGGGTATATCAAATTCCCGATAAATGAACCTGCGGAAGGGAAAAAGAAGTCTCAAATCGAAGAGTATATTGAATTTTATCATGGTTCAGGTGTTCAACACATTGCAATTGAAACTGATAACATTCTTCATACTGTAGGCGAACTGCGAAAAAGAGGAGTAGAATTTCTTTATGTCCCCGACAATTACTACGAAGACTTAAAGGATCGTATTGGATTAATTGACGAGGATATGGAAGCTTTAAAAGCGCTCAACATTCTAGTTGATCGGGATGAAGAAGGGTATTTGTTGCAAATTTTTACCAAACCGGTAGAAGATCGCCCAACATTGTTTTATGAAATTATTCAGCGCAAAGGTGCACGCTCTTTTGGAAAGGGCAACTTTAAAGCGCTGTTTGAGTCCATTGAACGTGAGCAGGAATTAAGAGGGAATCTTTAATTCACCTAATAAAAAAGCCCGCATTAGCGGGCTTTTTTATTGAATGTTGTTGAGTTTGATTAACCCAAGTATGCTTTAAGCATTTTACTTCTCGAAGTATGACGCAAACGTTTTAGTGCTTTGTCTTTAATTTGGCGAACACGCTCGCGGGTAAGTTCGAACTTCTCTCCGATATCTTCAAGCGACATACTGTGATCCATTCCAATACCGAAGTATAGTTTTACTACTTCGCGCTGGCGCTCAGTAAGGGTAGCAAGAGATCGATCAATTTCGTTTGCTAACGACTCCTGCATCAGAATTGCGTCTGATTTAGGTGCATCTTCATTAACCAGAACATCGAGCAAGGTGTTTTCTTCACCCTGAACAAAAGGAGCATCCATTGAAACATGGCGACCAGAAATGTTCATGGTGCTTTCAACTTCATCAACGGTAACTTCCAGCAAGTCAGCTAGTTCTTCTACAGAAGGATCACGTTCATATTCTTGTTCAAGCTTAGAGAAGGCTTTACTTATTTTATTGAGGGAGCCTACACGGTTCAAAGGCAAACGAACTATACGAGAATGTTCAGCTAAAGCTTGAAGAATTGATTGACGAATCCACCAAACGGCATAAGAGATGAATTTAAATCCTCTTGTTTCATCAAACCGTTTGGCTGCTTTGATGAGTCCCAGATTTCCTTCATTGATTAAGTCACTCAAGGTTAATCCCTGATTCTGGTACTGCTTAGCTACTGAAACCACGAAACGAAGGTTGGCTTTAGTCAGCTTTTCAAGAGCTCGCTGATCGCCTTCCCTGATCTTTCTCGCAAGAATTACTTCTTCTTCTGGAGTGATAAGGTCAACCTTACCAATCTCCTGAAGGTATTTCTCCAGCGACTGGCTTTCCCGGTTGGTAATGGATTTGGTTATCTTGAGTTGTCTCATGGGCAATGGGTAGGGTTCCTTGTTGAAGCACCATCCTTTAAAACATAGGATGGCTAAAGAAAGTTGCGAAGGTAGTAAAAAAAATATCCTCGATTTAGGAAGCCTTAGATTCCTTTGCTAACTTTTCACGCTCTATGGTGTTTTAACCCTGATATGTACCAAGATTCAGACGAGCAGTCTTTCTCCTATTGGAGCGGCAGAGATGCCTTAGCTCCAGTTCCTTTACATGTTGCCTCTGCTGCAATACGACCGGTTGACAAGGGTAAATTAAAGTCAGTTGCTCTTGAAACGGTTGAAAAACAAGCCAATCAGCAAATCAATATGCTGAAAAAGCAGGCTGAATTAATTATGCAGCAAGTTCGTGAGATTGAAGAGCGGGTTAAAATTGCCGCAGAAATTTATGCAGCAGATATCTCATTTGAACCGGTCATTGGTCACACTTATCACCTGTATGATCGGGATAGTAAACGGTTGCTTTCATTAGTAGGGCCGAATGAATGGGGGAGAAGTAAAACTGCCGGCCAGTTTGTAGCTACTGTCCGACTACTGGCCGACCGAACGTGGGAAGTCTTGGCTGTAGAAAAGCCTGAAAACAACGATGCCCCCTGAAATAGTCGTAATTGGTGGAGGGGCTGCGGGTTTTTTCTCCGCAATACAGATTGCTGAATTGTTGCCCGATGTTCGCGTTCGGTTAATTGAGAAAAGCACTAAGTTGCTTTCCAAAGTTTTGATTTCAGGTGGAGGCCGTTGCAACCTAACACACAATTGCATTGATCCTAAACAATTGCTGAAACATTACCCCAGAGGTTCAGAAATACTGAAACCACTATTTAGTAAATTTGGCGTAGCCGAAACTTTGGATTGGTTTCATCATCATGGAGTGCAAACTAAAACGGAGGCTGATGGACGAATGTTCCCACTAAGCAATCGTTCTCAAACTGTTGCAGATAGTTTGTTGAATGCAGCAGCGAAGCTGGGTGTTGCGGTAGAATGTGGCGTAAATGTTTCGAAGGTCAATAAATTAGCAATTGGTTTTGAACTTGTTACCAATCTTGGGACAATCGTTGCAAACGAAGTAGTGGTTGCGGTAGGAGGACAAACTGTTCGTCCTTGTCCTGAATTTCTTGGTGATTTTGAACTTGAAACCAATGCTCCAGTTCCATCTCTTTTCACATTCAATTTACCGGATAACAAGCTTGTCCAACTTGCCGGAATCAGTGTTCCCGAAGCAGAAATTTGGCTTGCTGGATTTCCTCTAAGAAAAAAAGGACCAGTGTTAATTACACACTGGGGCATCAGTGGCCCTGCTACGCTTTGGCTTTCTGCCTTTGCAGCACGGTGGCTTTACGAAAAAGATTATCAGGCTACAGTTTATGTTAACTGGGTTAATCCGCTGAATGAAAATCAAGTAAGAGAAGATATTGCAGAGCTTGAACTACAACTTCCTCAAAAACAAATGATAAATCTTCCGCATTGGAATCTTCCTCAACGGCTTTGGGAATATCTATTGGAGCAATCAGAAATTCCACCTCAGGCGAGGCTTTCCGAAATAAGTAAAAAAGCAAAAAACCGCCTCATCGACCGCTTGGTTCGAAGTGAGTTGATAATGAAGGGAAAAACAACATTCAAAGAAGAATTTGTGACAGCAGGTGGAATTAGTGCAGCTAACTTCACACCCGGAAGTTTGGAAAGCAATCGATATCCCGGACTTTTTTTCGCAGGAGAAGTGTTAGATATTGATGGAGTAACTGGCGGATATAATTTTCAAGCAGCCTGGACAACCGGCTGGAGCGTTGCACAAAAAATCAGAACACGTTACCGTGCAACATGATCCATATTCAGCCTTGAGATTCAGGGACTTCCGATTTTATCTTTCAGCTAGGGTATTCACCACTATAGGAACTCAGATTCAGGCAACGGTTGTAGGCTGGCAGTTGTATGAGCTCACTAAAGACCCGCTTTCACTTGGCTTAATAGGACTTACAGAGGCTGTTCCTGCCATTGGGTTGGCGTTGTTCGGTGGATTACTTGCAGACACCGTAAGTAGAAGACGCATAGCCTTTTTTTGTTACATCGGATTACTACTTTCAGCACTTTTGCTTACGTGGTTTTCTATGCAACCTACAGAAGTTATCAAGCAAAATGGGGTAGAAATGATCTACCTTGCTGTAGCATTGAATGGCATCGCACGCGGCTTCTTAAGTCCGTCTATGTTTTCACTTTTATCTCAAATGGTACCACGAAATGAGTACCTCAGTGCTTCAACCTGGAACAGTACAGGTTGGCAATTGGGCGCGATAACCGGCCCTGCGGTTGGTGGTTTGGTATATGCTTTGGGTGGCCCAATGCCCTGTTACACCTTAGTTGCGGCTTTAACGATGCTTGGAACAGTGTTTTTACTTACTATCAAAAAGGTAGATAAACCAGTAATCCAAAATGCAGAACCTATTAAAATTCGCTTGTTTTCGGGAATTCGATTTGTGTTTAAAAACCCCATCATTTTAGGGGCATTAAGTCTCGATTTGTTTGCAGTATTGTTTGGAGGAGCGGTGGCACTGTTGCCTGTTTTTGCTTCAGATATACTTAAAGTAGG
>CALSBM010000018.1:0-45045 GCA_943373175.1 Chitinophaga pinensis
GTCCCGAAAAGGTCATTGAAATTATCCAAAGCATCTATGAGATTGCTGTAGTAACACCAGAAAAAGAGGTCTTGCGTAAAACAATCATAACCTCAGAGGAGCAATTAGAGGTTAAACGTCTTTTTGGATTTTAGCTTTAGGTGTCCCTGCGCGGAAGTCAGGAGCTCTTGTTGTTTGTGAAAAACTATCTTCTTAAAATAATGAGGTTTCTTACCTAATACGAACAATTTTTCTGGCCTTGTCACCTAAAATACGTGGCTTAAAGCGACACTCTAAAACTTGATTGAACTATAATTTTATTGTAAACTGGCTTGTTCAGTTACCCTCATGAATCAGTATCGGTATCTTTCAACATGATTCGAAATACAATCATTTCCCTGTTATTCATTGTATCCGTGATTGCTGAAAATGCCGGGACTGCACTTGCTCAATCAAAGAAAGCTGACCTGCTTCAATGGGTCAATCCTTTGATTGGCACACAGGGGACCGGCCATACTTTTCCCGGACCTTCACATCCATTCGGCCTTGTTCAACCCGGCCCTGATAATGCCGGCAGTGGCTGGGCTTATACCTCCGGCTATCAGTTTACCGATAGTACCTTGTTTGGATTTTCCCAGACTCGCCTAAGTGGAACCGGCATTCCAGAACTGGGTGATGTCTTGTTGCTTCCTTTCGTTCAAGGCCAGGAAAAAGTTGCTACAACGATGTCAAAATCAACGGAGGTAGTTAAAGTGGGCTATTATTCCATCAAGAAAGGCGACGGCGTTCAATGTGCGCTAAGTTGTACGCCCAGGGTGGCTATCCACCGCTACCGTTTTCCTAATGGTCAACCCCTATTGAAAATTGATTTGAATCATGGGTTGAAGTTTCTGGCTGATAGCCTAGTAGTCGAAGCTGCCTATACGTTGGAAGGCAGGCAACGAATAACAGGTTGGGCGAAAACGCGCAACTGGGTAAGCCGATACTACGCCTTTTCCATAGATTTAAGCGCACCGTGGAATCAGTTAGACAGTAGTATTCGCCGCTCAACCGACCGTGCAGGAGCATTTCTGCTGTCGTTTGGCCAACTTCCAAAACAAGAACTATTGGTTAAAGTAGCTTTATCTACTACTGGCATCGAAGGGGCCAAACTGAATATGATGGCAGAACTACCCGACTGGAACTTTGACCAAGTGGTTATAAACTGTCGGAAATCGTGGTCCGTTTACCTGAATCGGGTTCAAATGGATGCACCAACCGTGGATAAAATAAAGTTTTATACTGCTTTTTACCACTTACTTCTTCAACCCGCCAACATCGCCGATGTCGGCGGTCAATACCGTGGAGCAGATAATCAAGTAAGAAGAAGCCCTGATTCAAGTTACTACAGCACGTTATCCATTTGGGATGTTTATCGCACTGCCTTTCCGCTGTTTCAAGACTTAGTCCCGGAGCGCATACCGGGAATAGTCCGCAGCATGTTAGACCACCATGAAGACGCAGGCTTTTTGCCTATTTGGACCGTTTGGGGCCAGGATAACTACTGCATGATTGGAAACCATGCCATCCCAATGCTGGTGAGTGCCTGGAAAAACGGCTTCTGCAAAAAAGAGGGGGCACGTATTCTTAGAGCAATTAAGGAAACGACTTCTCGAAGTCACCCCCATTCTGACTGGGAGCTTTACCTCAAGTATGGCTACTATCCCTTCGATTTAGTTCCTAATGAATCGGTGTCGCGAACATTGGAAACCTGCTACGACGATGCCGCCGTGATGCTATTTGCAAAGTGGCTCGGAGATACTGCTACTTCATCCGAATACCTCCATCGATCAGGGTTATATCAAAACCTTTACGATGCTGAAACACGTCAATTCAGAGGAAAAAATCAATTTGGGGAATGGCGAAAACCATTCGACCCTTTCCGGGCGACTTCTCCCTTAAATAACCCCGGCGATTATACTGAAGCAAATGCTTGGCAGTACTTCTGGACGCCAGCTCAGCATGATTTCCCGGGATTAGTAAAGCTGCTTGGTGGAAACAAGCCTACAGAGGCCAAATTGGACTCGTTCTTTGGTTTAACCATGGCAACGTCTAATGCCTATCTCGGCCAGGAAGCACTGATTGGTCAATATGCCCACGGGAACGAACCCGGTCATCATGTGCCGTGGTTATACGCAATGCTCGGTAAGCCTGAAAAAAGCCGAACCCTGATACGAAAAATTGTTACTGAGTTTTATGGAACCGGGCCTGATGGTCTTCAAGGCAACGACGATTGTGGGCAGATGTCGGCATGGCTGATGGCTGCCTACTTAGGCCGTTATCCTCTTAATCCGGCTTCCGGCGAATGGATTCCCTTACAAATCTTCCCTTACAAACTCGAATCACGAGGTAATTCCTCAAATTGAAAAAAATTCCAATACATTTCTGACAAGCTATTTCTGATTTCAAAACATCACTCAAACGTCACTTTTCAAATTCTAACTAACATGAACATAGCCATCATAGGCACCGGCAACGTGGGCGGTGCACTTGCCCGAGTTTGGGCTTCCAAAGGACATCGCATTCAACTCGGTGTCCGCAACCTCGAACAGTTCAAAGGAATGGATCTTCTGGAACTAGAGGGAATTACCGCCTCTTCAGTTGAAGATGCCGTTATCGCTTCTGAAATTGTGGTGCTGGCTACTCCTGCACCTATGGCCGTGGAAGTAGCTGCCAGCCTCGGCAATACTTCCGGAAAAATCATTGTCGATACTATGAACATCGTCATGGGAAGGGGGCCTGCTGGATTTTCCAACACCTCAGAAGCTGTTCTTGCCAACACGGCCAGCCGTGACGTTGTGAAATGCTTCAATACTACCGGCTTCAACAACATGCTTAACCCCCATTATGGAGAGCAAACACTCGACGTTTTTATGGCGGGTGGAAGTGATAACGCCAAAATGGTGGTACGACAACTTGCGATGGATGCTGGTTTTGCCGAATGTTACGATGTTGGAGGACCAGAGCAATACGGCCTTATGGAACAATTCGCCATGTTCTGGATAAACTTGGCTTTGTTTCGTGGTCAAGGCCGTGAAATTGGCTTTAAACTACTCAAGCGTTAAAACACCTAACCCTGCATGACTCAATCGAAAAGCGTGAAACCCCAGAATCTCAAATTCTAATCATTTTTGGTCTTGAGATACCCAGAGGGTTGTAAACCGTCAAAACTAATAATGGTTATTACCAACCTCTTTTTTAAACAACCCTTCCAGCAACTAACTATTAATTATATTTTTTTTGCATTTGAGCTCCTTATATGCTCCCAATTGCCTAGTGTTTCTTCGCTAAAACATTAAACAGTGTGAAGACTTTAAACATGGCAAACGATATAAAATTATTGACGTTTGGCAGGTAAGAAAACTACTCTGAACCATGCGTCCACTTCTCTTTTCCCTTGCTGCCTTATCGTTCACTTCTTGCACCATCATCCGACAAGGTGAGGTAGGTATAAAAAGAACACTTGGAGTTATTAGTCCGAAAGTGAGGGACGCCGGCCCCAAGGTGTTTAATCCATTTATCACTACGATAATCAAAGTTCCAGTCAGAACGGTTAACCTGGAAGTAAACCTCGACCTGCCTTCGAAAGAGGGGTTAAATGTAAAAGCAGAAATCTCCATCCTTTATCATGTAGATGGCACTATGGCTACTCAAATGATTGAAAAAGTAGGGCGGGATTATGAAGGAACGCTGATACTTCCAGTGTTTAGAGCTGCCGCCGCCGATGTTTCCGCCCGGTTTATGGCGAAAGACATGCACACCGGCAACCGATTCGAGATTGAGAAACAGATTAAAGAAATGATGAACAGTCAACTGCTTCAAAGAGGACTTATCATCGAGAGTGTGTTAATGAAAAGCATCAGCCTTCCTCCCAATCTCTATCGTGCTGTAGAAGAGAAATTACAAGCGGAACAAGATGCACAACGCATGGAATTTATTCTTCAAAAAGAAAAACAGGAAGCTGAGCGCAAGCGCGTGGAAGCAGAAGGAATTAGAAATGCGAATAAAATAATTGCTGAAGGTTTAACTAAGGAAATTATTCAATTTAAGAGCTTAGAAACGTTCGAAAAATTAGCTAAATCGCCTAATGCAAAAGTGATCATCACTGACGGTAAAACACCGTATTTATTGAACGAATAATCTTTCACTCCTAACGGGTGGCGCTCTGTTGCCCGGTCGAACCGCCTATCGCTCAGTCAGGGAGTTGCCAAGGCGGACCATCGACCGGACTACAGGGTGTTTTTTTTGCACAATAACTTACACCATGATAAAATTTTAATTACCATAATTAATCGAGCCTTAACAGCCGCTTTGCGTAATAAAAGCTGCTTCAACAGCTCAGAAATACAGAAATAAATCCTTTCAAAATAGGATAAAATAATGGATGCACAATTGCGCATCATCCTTTTGAAGTTGTAAGCGGCTGCTAACATGATATTCATTACATCTCTTTGATTCCTCCCTCATGAATTAATTCATACACAGTAAGTAAAAGCCTGTAATAGTGCTCTTGCAGCACCAATCTCAAATGGAATCGTTTTCTGTGCTCACCTAAAAATACGAAAGCCCCCGATTTCTCGGAGGCTTTCTGCCAAATTGGGGAGGACTATTATTGCTTACTGACTTTCCATTGTGTGCTAACTCCTCTTGGGTCGGTGAGTCGCATTAAATAGAGGCCGGCAGACAATTCTTGGGTTGGAATCTCTAAGCGCTGGTTTCCACGAAGCAGGTTGCGTGTTTCTTGCGTCATGCGTTGGCCAGAGATGTTGTAGATTTCCAGTTGGTAAGCTCCATCTGCCGTGAGGTTAACCTCAGCAAATAATTGATCACGAACTGGATTAGGATATACGCGCTCAACATTACCAGAGAATGGCTCTTGAACAGAAGTCAGGATGTTGCCGCGGTTCATGGTGAAGTTCACACCATTAATACTGTTCTGACCAGCCATTAGCGTTACCGATTGTGGTGTACAAGGACGCCCCGGCCAGTCGATGTGAACATTGTAAGTGCCCATTGGAAGATCTGCAAAGTTAAATTGTCCCTGAGCATCGGTTCTGCTGGTGCGGATTGGAAGTAAAGAAGGATCGAGTAATTGAACGGTAACATTCGTCATGTTTCCGGAAGTAACTCTCAGATTTCCACGAAGAACATTGCCAGTTATACTTCCTGTGCCCGAAGGTAATGCGAGGAAGTTCACCATGTTGATGCTCCACGGTAAGGTGGAAGTTCCGCTACTGAGGTAAATTAGAATCGCATTGTTCCAGTTCACCGTGTTACCCACGTAAGTTGGGAAGAACAACTGTCCTTGTGGAGAGTTTGGAGTAAGTTCTGCCATTACAGCATAGCTTGCAGAAGGCAGCCCATTGAATTGATATAAAAATACTCCCGAAGAATCCATTGCAAGGGTAGTATCCACAGGAATCCAAGTTCCGTTGCTCTGAACTTCAAATGCATATACATTAATAATATTCCCAACGCCGGTACTTGGTCCACTTATCATTCCTCCTAACGAATAACTATTGACTGCTTGCCCGATAGTAACTGAAGTGCAATAAGTATCGGTACAGTTAGGGGTGTTAATAGTTAAGCAAACTTGGTAGGTTCCAGGTGCTGAATAGAAGTGACTAGGATTGGGCACCGCAACGATTGGACTTCCATCCCCAAAACTCCAACGGTACCAAACACCTTGTGTTGCATTCGATGTGGACTGATTAACAAAGGCTATAGAACTTGCGTTTACAGGATTCACAACAACATTGAAGAACGCTGAACAGCTCTGTGGTATGTTGCCAATAACCACGGTGTCAGTGAATACAGAATGGCAAGCCTGGGTAGTATCAAAAATGCTTAATGTTACGAAGTAAGTACCATTTGCTGCGTAAGTATGATTCTGTGTAAATCCAGTAGAAGATGTTCCATCCCCAAAATCCCAGTGATAAAATGTATTGGGGCCATTACCAGTAGAAGTGTTTGAGAAATTCAGCGTTATAGGAGCATTTCCAGAAGGCACCGTAGTAGTAAATGACGCATTGCAGTTAGTTGTACCAGAACCCACTACAATAGAATCGCAGTAAGTTGCAGTACACCCGTTGGAGAGCGATACTACGGTAAAGCATACGTTGTACACTCCGTTAGTTAGATAGGTAACTGGGTGATCCTGATTTACGATAAGCCCATTGCCAAAGTTCCATGCATAATGATGCGGACCAGGAGCATTGGTTTGATGAATAAAGCTGACGATTGCACCTCCTTGTTGTGGATGAACTGTATGGACAAAGGAAGCAGCACAGTTGAGGTTAGAAGATCCGATATAAATACTATCAACGTAGGTGTTGGTACAGTTGAATAACGAGTCAAAAATGGTCAGGGTAACCTGATAAACCCCATTAGCTGAATAAACGTGGGTAGGATTGGCGATAGAAGAGAAAGTGCCATCACCGAAGCTCCATTGGCTTGTGAACCCAAATGGATTTCCAGTTGTCCCGGAAGATTGATTATGAAAGGTTACAGAAACCGGTGCATTTCCGGGAGTATAGGTAGGTAGAAATGAAGCATAGCAGTTACCCTGGCCAGTAGTTGAAACTACAATGGAATCGCAGAAAGTATAATTACATTGTAAAGTGCTATCGGTAATAGTGATGCATGGAACATAAACTCCAGAAGTTTGGTACACATGATCGGCAAAAGGAATACTACCTACTTGCCCTGAAACAAAAGTTCCATCGCCAAAGTCTAGCCTCATAATCCCGGAAGGAGAAGAGAAAGAATTAATATGGAAGCGAATGTTATTGAAGGCTAATGGCAATGGAAATTGTCCGGCATTAAAGGTTGCTCTGCATTGCGAACCACCGCCGCCCTGCGACCAAACGCTAACAGTATCGGTAAAAATAGCGTTGCATCCGAGGCTTGAATCAATCATCAATACCGATACCTGATAGGTTCCAGCATTGGCATAACTATGTGAAATTATTGGACTTCCAACCGTAGTTTGGCTGTTGCCATCACCAAACGACCAAAGAAGCGTAGTTGTTGGAACTACCCCACCCTGATTCAGAACGAAGCTAACCAAAAATGGATTTGAAGGATTGGTTTGAGCGGTAAAGGCCGGGTTGCAGCCAAACGTCTGCGTTGAACAGTAATTGCTGAAGTTAAAAGTAGCGAAAGGAACGTTTGGTAACAGTACCTGCGGTTGGATGAGCGAACTCCCGTTGCAGTCCACTACTTTAACCTTCAATATTCTGTTAGGAAGTCCGGGAATGGTATCTGAAAAGAAGCCATTCGCATTAGTTTGGGTTAAAAATGGGCCGGGAAAAACTGCACCCGGCAAAGAATCGTAATAGATTTCAACAGGTATTCCAGCCAGAGAAATGGAACTGTTGTTGGAACTGACAGTTCCCTGCACCGCCAGACTAAACTGGGCTTTTGCACCAAAGGCAAAAATGAGCAGAAGAAGGAGAGGTATAATCCGTTTCATGGGAAAGATTTACTGGTACAACGAGGGTTTATTTAATGTGGTTGGGTACGATGGTCAGAATTAACTCATTCCACGCTCTTTAATATGTGAATTCTTGCCTGCTTTCCTAAATGGAAGTTCCGTTAAAAACAACCCAAACTCTTTTGCAGGTGCTTTTTCCTGTTGGCTGTGGTGAATCCAATGGGCTTTTCGAACATGAAGAAGCCAACGATTTTTACTCCTGAAAGGGTGATATCGTCCGTGAATAAACCAGTCGTGAAGAATGAAGTAAAGGATTCCGTACAAGCTGATTCCACATCCGGTATAAAAAGCCCAATCAAAGTTTTCGATACCAGATATCATCAAATACACGGCGATGCTTGCGAAAAAAAGGGAGAACACATCGTTTAGCTCCCATCTGCGATGACCGGGCGCATGATGGGTTTTATGAATAAACCACAATGGGCCGTGAAAGAGGTAGCGATGCATGAGCAACGACGCTACTTCCATTCCCACAAAGGCGAGTGGTAAAAAAAGTATCTCCATGCGGTGATGGGGTTTATCCCACAATCACCACTTTCAACGTATCAGGAGACAAATAGGTTTGAGATAAATGCATTAACCTTAAAGGCTCAGCTCTTCTAAGCAAATGGAAAAAATCGCGGTAATAGTCAAAGTCTAAACCGAAGAGAAAAGCATCTCGGTAACGATCTGCCAGTGCGAATGGCCCATCGAACTCACTAAGCAGAACACCCGATAAGTATTGTGCAACCAAGCTTAATTCGTCTTGAGGCACCATTTCCGTACAAAGCCGACCCACTTCTTTCAAAATTTCCTTCACTGTTGCCTCGCTATAGGCAGCTCCAACTTCAGTACCTACAACAAACACCGCATCATGGCGGTAGGTAGTCACCGATGAATTGATGCCGTACGTATATCCTTTATCCTCTCGGATATTGGCCATTAGCCTTGATCCGAAGTAACCGCCCAAAAGCGTATTAATAAGCTTCAATTCCTGATAATCCGGATGAGTCTTACTTATAGTAGTTTTTCCAACTCGTATTGCATGTTGAATAGCTCCGGGGTGTGGAATCATTAGCCTTTGCTCTCCGGTGCCATTAACGGCGTGGTAAGCTGCGGTTGCCGAGGAATCAGACACTTCCCAGTCTTCGCAAAGCGCCATCAATCGGTCGCAAGTAGCTTCAGTATCACGACCTGAAATCATGACACACAAAGGGGCTTGCTTGTAATGTGCTTCAAAAAATGCTTTCAACAAATCTGCCCTTCCACCTATGAAATCAAAATCCTCTGCCTCAGCAGATGCGCCATAAGGATGGTTTGAGCCGAAAAGTAAACGACTGAAGTGCCTGCGTGCTTGAAAACTCACCTTCTCTTTGTTCACCATATAGCCTTGCTTTTCCCTTCCGGCAAGCTGGTTAAGTTCTCGATCCGGAAAAATAGGATCTTGAACAATGCTCATAAACACCGGAAGAATGCTGTTAAGGTGCTTGTTCAAGCAATAGAGACTAAGAGAAGCATAATCTGCGGTGCATTCAAGTTGCAGGTAAGCACCATGATAATCGAGCCGGTCTGCAATCTGAGCTGGAGTAAGAGCCGTTGTTCCTTCCTGCAACATCTTATTGGTAAAAGAAGCTAGCAGAGGCCGTGACTGATGCCAACTTCCGGCATCAAACACAAAATCGATTCTTGACACTTCTTGATTACCAGCCTCGAACATGAAAACAGGCGCTCCACAAGCGAGTGCTGCTTGTTCCGGATTGCGTAACTCCAACGTATCAGGCGTAGTTATCAGTGGAGCTTGTCGGCGGTTAATCATGCGTTTTTGCTTTTTGAGAAGTAATACAAGGTGTTCGTCCGGTGCGATGCCAAAAGCCGCTTGGCTGCAAGTTGAAGATCCTGCGGCGTTATCGCCTGATAATACTGAATTTCGGAATTAACTAACTGTGGATTCCCCAGCAATGCGGCAAAGCCGAGGTTCATAGCAATGTTTAAAGTACTGGTTTCACCAAATACTTTTTGTGCTTCCAGTTGATTTCTGATTTTATTCAACTCCTTTTCCGTTATCAACTCGTCTTGCAGCTTTTTAATTTCTCCGTGAACTGCTTGTTCGGCATACCCCATATTGATTTCAGGAAGTAAAGTTCCCTGAATCACTAACAATCCCGGGTCTATATCGCCGGTGACATAAGCATTTACACTGCTGAAGATTGGTTCTTCCTTAACTAATGCCTGAATTAAGCGAGCCGACTTCCCTCTTCCTAATACATCACTCAGTAAATCAGCGGTGTAATATCCTTGGTGAACGCGTGCGGGAACATGCCATGCCATCACTAACATATCTGCCGGCACTTCGGCATAGTGATAATGAGTGCGGGCACGGGTTTGCTCAACTTCCTTGGTAAAACTTTTAACTACCGGCTCACCAGGTTCTATGTCGGAAAACCAACGTTCCACTAAGTTGAGCACCTGATAGGTTTTAACATTGCCTGCTATGGTAAGCACGGCATTGTTTGGTCGATAATAAGTGTCGAAGAAATGCTGGACATCTTCCAGCGTTGCTTCTTCAATATGCCTGATATTCTTGCCAATGGTTGGCCACTGATAAGGATGCGATTTATAGCATAACTCCCGCATCAGATGCCAAACATTGCCATAAGGCTGGTTGAGGTAACGTTGTTTAAACTCTTCAATCACCACACTACGTTGCACTTCTAAGCTTTTACTGTTGAGCGTCAAAGCTTTCATACGGTCGCTCTCTAACCATAAAGCCGACTCTAAGTTGTAAGCCGGAAAGCTGAGGTAATAGTTGGTAATGTCGTTATTGGTAAAGGCATTGTTTTCTGCTCCCATCGCCTGGGCTACAGCATCGTAGTCGGGGATATGTTCCGAGCCGCCGAACATTAAATGCTCAAAGAGGTGCGCAAATCCTGTTTTATCGGGCTCTTCGTCCCGGGCACCTACATTATAAACCAGGTTGACCGCCGCCAGTTGGGTACTCTCATCTTCATGAATCAAGACCCTAAGGCCATTAGGCAGTATTTTGTCCGTAAACTGGATCATGGGGCAAATTTGAGAATTATCGTCTGCCTTTGTTAGACAGAAGGATGATTTTGGCTACACCACTGGTGAAAAGCCGCTTTTTGTTCTGTAGAAGGGGCTGGATTCGCTACTAACTGGTAATTAGAATACCAATCTTGTCCATCGCCTTTTAATTCAAGGGATAAAATCGTACCGATAGCTTCATAAATAGTTAATAACATTTTTCCTTCATTGATTAACGACAAATCAGACACAACGCTTCCGATATGAATTCCGGCAGTGCAAGCCGGACTTCTAGGAATCACATCGAGCACTAACCTCTGGCCATCGTTATCAGGTTCAGCAAGACGCAAACCAAATGTTCGGGCGATGGAATCTTCCTCCATAACCTGCTTTATATGAATTCCCAAATGGGTAACTAAAGATGAAAGTTTGTTGATAAGGCTATGCGGTTGATGCAGATACTCCTGTAGCCTTTGTCGCCAAGGTGCATCTGGAATCAGTTCTTCCAACACAAAAAGAATGTCGTCTTCGGTGTAGCCACTGCTCAGAATATCTTCCCGCTGATACAACTGTTGAAGTACGTGATCGAAGGAAACACTTCCCTCACTTTCGATGCGTAGATGAAGGTCAAACAACCATACATTCAAAGCACCTTCAACATAAATGGAAACCCTGCGATGAGGCACCGGATCGTAACCATCTACCCAAGTATCAATGGAAGCATCGCCCACACTCATTCGCACATGTCCGTATTGCAATGCATGACGCCTAAGCAAAACGTTGAGTTCTTCCAATAAGCGCGAACCGTCCCATACTCCACCTCTTGCTAACATAAGATCGCCATAAAGGGTAGTAGCTCCTTCGTACACATATCCTAAGCGGGAGTAGTTCTCGTGTAGGTAGTTGTAGGGCATCATATCGGCAGGCCGCAATGATTTCACATTCCAGACATGAAACAATTCATGAGAACATAGTCCCAATAAATCGTCGTAGCGAGAATCGGCAGCTTCAGACGCAGGACCGAGAACACAAACGGTGCTGCTAAGATGCTCTACCCCATGGTAATGCTGGTAAGGGGGAAAGAGCAGAAGAAAATGAAAGTGTTCAACCGGGTTTTTACCAAACAACTGTTGTTGAGGAATCGCAAAGCGGACAACATCTTCCCCAAATCGAGACAAAAGTCCGTCAGGAGCATTCCAAGCGTGGAGACTGAGGGTCATTTCTCCTGCCTGAACAGAAGTGGTTGTTAAGTTGGGTGATGCCAACAAGGGCAAGTCCACCATTTGGTGATAATCAGAGCAAAGAATATGGACTTCTTGGTCTGCACCACGGTCTAACGAGGTGAAGGAAGTGCCACAGGCGACTTTATAATCCGCCGGAAGCCTGACAATCATCTCGCAAGGGTCTTCAACCCTTTGGGAATTAAAAGGAAGAAAATTGATAGGATTGAGATAAAATAATCCAGGTGCCGTAAATGAACCGCCGGCATCAAGCTGACGGGTTTTATATAAAAGCCAAAAATCGATATACGACTCGCCGTTGGCATCGACTTCCCAAGTACAATACCCTGTTTTGCGAATCGGCAATTGGCGAAGCCCATCTTGTGAGAAAGCAGCTACACCAAAAACCTGACGATTATAACGAGCAGCTTCGTAGCGGCCAGGACGCCAAAAAGGCAGTTGAACGATTAGTCGCTTATGACGACGCGTGTCGAAGGTGGCAACAACTTCTAAATAACCGGGCTTATTCTGTGCCGATTGTACTAAATAGCGGGTCATTATTGTGGAGAAGGCTCTTCCTGAACCGGAGGCGGAAAATAGTGCCAAATCCGCACTCGACCAATCCCATTTTTATCAATTCCAATCTTTCTTGCCCCAGCGCGGGTAAGATCAATGGAATGGCGTGAGCGCTTCGACATACGATCGTTGACCCTTACCACCACGGTACAGTCGTTTTCTAAATTTTGCACCATTACTAACTGCCCGAAAGGCAATCGTTTATGAGCACAAGTAAGGCTATCGTGGCAAAATCGTTCACCGTTGGCAGTTTTTCTCCCTTCAAAACGTTTAGCATAAACGCTTGCGGATACATTTTTTTTCAATAAAGTCATGTACTGGGCCTGTGAAAAAAGACTCAGCAGACAGCACAGCCCCAAACACAACCAAAACTTCATGGCTGTAAGTTAGGGCTTTATCAACAATTCAGCAAACCGGTGGCTCTTTCGCATAGGCAATCAACCTAGCTACGATGTCAGGATCCGGAATAGGATTAATCGATTCTAACAAAGCCTGGTGGCTTGTCCACTCCTTCATAACCGGACGATTTCCTATGGCTAAATGTTCAAACTGGTTTTTTTCTGCTTCATTAAGCTCATCCATTAGATAAGCTATCAGCATCAAATGAGTAGAGGTTTTCCTCATAGGCTTAACATTATTTTTTTGTCAATTGTTAACGCCTCAACAGTGTTCATGTTGTATGCGATGGAGGATTTTCAGATTTTCTTTGTGAATGCGCATTGAATCACTTGACCATGCCCGGCAGCTTGATGCCACCGACGCTTTGTCGTCCTGGCGATCGGCTTTTCATCTACCAGTTCACGAAGGCCGAGAATCGGTCTATCTCACCGGAAACTCTCTTGGAGCTATGCCCAAGAAAGTGCGGGAATACTTGGAAACGGAGCTAAATGCTTGGCAAACGTTTGGGGTAGAAGGTCATTTTAAAGGCGAGCATCCTTGGAAGGATTACCATCATCTGTTTACCCACTCCGCTGCACGTCTTGTAGGCGCCGAGCCGGGAGAAGTGGTGGTAATGAACAACCTGACGGTCAACCTGCATTTGTTGATGGCCAGTTTTTACCGACCTAAAGGAAAACGCAACGTAATTCTTTGTGAAGGCGGCGCATTTCCGTCGGACCAATACGCTTTGGAAACCCAAGCTCGCTGGCATGGTTTAAATCCGGATGATGTAGTAGTAGAATTGACCCCTCGCGCCGACGAAGACACTTTGCGTACGGAAGATATCCTCGCAACCATTGCCGCATTAGGCGACCGTCTGGCCTTGGTAATGATGGGCGGCGTTAACTACTACACCGGGCAGTTCTTTGATTTAGAAGCCATCACCCATGCAGCACATGCCGTAGGCGCACTCGCCGGATTCGACCTCGCTCACGCTGCCGGTAATGTTCCCTTGTACTTACACAACTGGGAAGTCGATTTCGCCTGTTGGTGTACGTACAAATACCTGAATTCCGGCCCTGGTGGAACTTCTGGGGTTTTTGTTCACAGCCGACATGGCGACAATCCCGACACATTTCGGCTTGCCGGTTGGTGGGGGCACCATGAAGGCGAACGTTTTCTCATGAAAAAAGGCTTCAAACCTATGCCCGGCGCGGCAGGCTGGCAGCTCAGTAATGCCCAAGTGTTGAGCATGGCCGCCCACTTGGCGTCGTTAGAAATATTCGATGCAGTAGGAATGGAAAACCTGCGGGCTAAATCACTACAACTTACTGCCGCTGCAGAAGCTGCCTTGATGGACCTTAACGCACGCTATCCCAACGCCGGCTTCCGCATTATTACCCCACAAAATCCCGAAGCCCGCGGCTGCCAATTGTCTATTCTATGTAGAAACCATGGCAAAGCGTTGTTCAATCACCTAGAAACACAAGGCGTTATCGCCGACTGGCGCGAACCAAACGTTATTCGCATTGCACCCGTGCCTTTGTACAACCGCTTCGAAGACATCTGGCACTTCGCCCGCATTATGGAAGACGGGTTGAAGCAGTTGGAGTGATTAGATGAACGGGGCTCACCCTAAGAAAGCTTGATACTTTTCGTTTCTAATTTGAAAATTATGTGTCAATATTTTTTAGGGTGGGAAATTATAACGCCAAAGATTTATTGAAAAGAAAAAAGAGTAAAGAAAATTAAACTGACCTGCATTTTATTGAGCAATTAATTGGGCTGAAATATACTTATCGCCCTGACGTAGTTGATAGAAAAATTTCGAATTACGATGAAGAGTGACAATAGTTTACACAAAAGAGTTTTGCATTTGCAATCAGGGCTGTGAATTTATTCAAGTTTTAATTAATGAAAAAAAAGAGATTATTGTTGAGTACTTATCAGGAAACTACACTTATCAGGAACTTGGATAAAATGCGCTATCCATTTCGGAGCGTTTGTGATTTGGGATTGAATATCATTGCAGAAAATTTACTTGATGGAAAAGATGAAAACCATGCGATGCTTCAAAGGACGCGTACAGAAACACCCACTTCCCACTTGAAGGACACCTAGAAAAATCTAAAAGATGAATTAGACACTATCATTTACATTGGTTCAATTTGTCTGTATCTTGGAATACAGAAAACAGTTTATCAACATGAACAACATTAAATTATTCGAAACCAAGCAAGTGCGCACTCATTGGGATGAGGAAACAGAAACATGGTATTTCTCCGTCGTTGATGTAATTGAAATCCTCACAGGCAGCAGCATTCCTAAACGCTACTGGAGTGACCTGAAAAAGAAGCTTTCTAAAGAAGGAAGTGAAGTGTACGAAAAAATCGTACGGTTGAAACTTCTAGCTGAAGATGGCAAAATGCGTGAAACCGATGTAGCGGGTACGGAGACTTTACTTCGCCTTATCCAATCCATCTCCTCACCCCAAGCAGAACCCTTTAAGCAATGGCTTGCAAAGGTAGGGTATGAGCGAATGCAAGAAATTCAAGACCCCGAAATGAGCTTGGATAGGGCAAGGGAAAACTGGCAGAAAATCGGCAGAAGCGAAAAGTGGATACAGCAGCGAATGACCGGACAAGAGACCCGTAACAAACTTACCGATTATTGGAAAGAAAGCGGTGTCCAAAAGTCTGATGAGTTTGCTTTCCTAACCAACATCATCCATCAAGAATGGACTGGCTTAACAGTTAAAGATCACAAAGATTTGAAAAGCTTGCAATCCCAAAACCTCCGTGACCACATGAGTGAAGCTGAATTGATTTTTACCGCCTTAGCCGAACTTTCAACACGGCAAATTGCCGAAACGGAAAAAGCAAATGGTGTAAAACAAAATGCCATTGCGGGAAAGAAAGGTGGGAAAATTGCTAAAGATGCAAGATTGGCATTAGAAGAAAAAACTGGTAAAAAAGTAATTACAAATGAAAATTTCTTGCCGCCTCAAAAAGACAAGAAAAAATTAGATAAAAACGAAAATGACTAACCTTTACATATTCCTTTCAATACTTGCGATTCTCTTAGTCGTAAATATTATTCTCACCCTAAAAGCAGCTAAGATAGAAGCAAACAGTGAGTTATCCGAAATCAAATCATCTATTGGAGCACTGACTTCTAATTTGAAAGACACTGAGAAAAATCTGAAAGATGAGTTTGTAATCAACCGTAAGGAAAGTGCAGAAACAGCCACAGGATTAAGAACAGAAATAGGAAATCAGCTTTACAAGTTCACTCAAACATTTTCAGAGCAATTAGGCAATCTAACCAAATCAAACGAAGAAAAGTTAGAAGCCATCCGCAATACCTTTGAATTGAAATTGGTTGATTTTCAAAAGAGCATTGACAGCAACAGCAAGGAGAGCAGAAACGAACTTAAGGAAAATCTGGAAGCATTTAAAAAAGAATTGAATGAGGCGCTGAAAGATTACAAAGAACGATTGAGAGAACAGTTCACGGAATTTGAAAGAAATCAGAAAACACAGAATGTAGCCAACAGTGAAAAGATTTCTGAGCTAAAATTAAGTTTGGAGAAATCGGTGAAAACCATGCAAGAAGGCAATGAGAAGAAGTTGGAAGAAATGCGGAAAACGGTTGATGAAAAACTCAACGAAACTTTGGAAAAACGCCTTGGAGAATCCTTCAAACAAGTAAGCGACAGATTGGAAGCTGTACACAAAGGATTAGGCGAAATGCAGACTTTAGCGGTGAGTGTTGGCGATCTAAAAAAGGTAATGAGCAATGTTAAATCAAGAGGCGTTTTAGGTGAATATCAACTGCAAAACATCATCGAAGATTTGCTGACCAACGAACAATATGAGAAGAATGTAAAAACGAAAGTTGGTAGCGGTGCGGTTGTCGAATTTGCAATCAAAATGCCGAACGGCAACAACCTTGAAAAAACTTTGTGGTTGCCAATAGATTCTAAATTCCCAAAAGAAGATTACGAAGCCTTGGTTGATGCTTATGATAAAGCAGATTTAGTAAAGATTGAAGAATACACTAAGGCATTTATTAGGGGGATTAAAAAGAACGCGCAAGACATCAAAGAAAAATACATTGACCCGCCTAACACCACCGAATACGGCATTATGTTTTTGCCTTATGAAAGCTTGTTTGGCGAAGTATTAAGAGTTCCCGGACTTTTTGAACAGTTGCAGAAAGATTATAAAATTACGATAACCGGTCCAACTACCTTGAGTGCATTGCTCAATAGTTTACAAATGGGCTTTAGAACTTTGGCCATCGAAAAACGAAGCAGCGAAGTTTGGGATTTATTGGGTGCAGTAAAAACAGAGTTTGGTAAATTTGGAGGTATTATTGAAAAAACAAGAGATAAATTGGTTGCAGCCACCAAAGAACTGGATAACACTGGCGTTAGAACAAGAACCATTGAAAGAAAATTGAGACAAGTTCAAGAATTACCAGCAGCAGAAACAAAATTAATTTTAGATGAAAGTCAGGAAGATAATTTTGAAGAATCAAACGCTTAATGAAATTAGCAGCATCAAGATAAACACTGTTTCAGGTTCAGAAAAGACCATTATTGATACTGAGTATGCTTAGACAAGGTCATTAAAAATAGGAATATCCACCATCGAAAAAGCCCTTTAGATTGACAAGTTTCCCTCAGATTGACGCAAATTTCAAGATATTTGTTTGGGTAGTTTCTAACGCAGATCAGCACTAATCAGTGTATGAATCAGCTCAAATCTACAGGAAAAGTGCCATGAATAAAAGTTAGGAACTTTGCCATTGAATAGGTTTTTACGATAGTTTAATTGCGTTACAAAAAAGAGATTATTGTTAAGTACTTATCAGGAAATTACTCTTATCAGGAACTTGGATAAAATGCGCTATCCATTTCGAAGCATTTGGGATTTGGGATTGAATATCATTGCAGAAAATTTACTGGACGGAAAAGATGAAAACCATACGATGCTTCAAGGGGTGTGATTGTTGGTTTTCCGATTAGCTTAGTGCTTTCATACAAGTAAAATGATTCTCTCAGGTGTTGATGAAAGGTTAGTTGATTTAGCTCAGGCTCAACGGCTCTTTGTTGAGCAGGGACTTACGCTTAACTACAACTTTAGAATTCAAATGTTGAAGCGGTTGAGGGAGATGATTCTCACTCACCAAGAGGCTATTCATGAGGCGTTAGCTCAAGACTTCAACAAACCATTGTTTGAAGCTTTCGGCAGTGAGACGGGCGTGTTACTGACGGAAATCCGTCATGCGTTGCGTTGGCTTCGCTATTGGATGAAACCGCGACGCCAGAATGCGTCGTTATTGCTATGGCCTTCGGTTGCGCGTATCCATCCTGCCCCAAAGGGAGTGGTGTTGATTATCAGTCCATGGAATTACCCGTTTCAGTTGTGCCTGGCGCCTCTAATAGGTTCTATTGCCGCGGGCAACTGCGCAATCCTAAAGCCTAGCGAGAAAACGCCCCACACTGCGGCACTTTTAGACCGGCTCATCAGTCAGTATTTCCGACCGGAGTATATCAAAGTGGTTCAGGGCGAGGGGAGCGAGATCGTGCCAATGTTGATGCGGGGTTTCCGCTTCGATCATATCTTTTTTACAGGCAGCCCGAAGGTAGGGTCGGCGATAATGGCGATGGCAGCGGAAAAACTGGTGCCTGTCACACTGGAGCTTGGGGGCAAGAGTCCCGCGATTGTAGATGCTTCAACCAACCTCAAGATTGCAGCTCGAAGAATTGCCTTCGGGAAGTTCTTCAATGCTGGCCAAACGTGTATCGCACCCGATCATGTGTGGGTGGAAGCGTCGGTGGCAGAGCCGCTGATCGCGGCAATAAAAACGGCGATAACGGAATTCTATGGTGACAATCCGCTCCAAAGTCCTTATTTCGCTTCTCTAGTAGATAATGGGCATTTCCGAAAGGTTTCTTCCATGTTAAAAGATGGAGAAGTTGTTTTTGGCGGACAGTATCAGGAGGAAGCCCGCCGCATAGCGCCTACGTTAATCCGGAATCCACAGCCCGGTTCCAGCATAATGACGGAAGAAATCTTCGGCCCAATACTGCCAATTCTTACTTTCCGCAGCCGCGAGGAGTTAATGGATGGACTAAGGCTGAATGTAAATCCTCTCGCTACGTATATTTTCTCTGAAAAACGGGAGTTCCGAAAGTGGTTACTGAACCACTGGAACTTTGGCGGAGGGTGTATTAACCATACCCTGTTGCATTTGCTGCATCCTGATCTTCCTTTTGGTGGAATCGGAAAAAGTGGTCAAGGCCAGTATCATGGTGAAGCCAGCTTCAAAACATTCAGCCACGAACGCAGTGTGCTGCATGGGTCTTTGTTTCCTGATATCCGAATTTGGTTTCCACCGTATCAAACGTGGAAGTTGAAATTATCCAGGTGGTTTCTGAAATAGAACAGGCCGAAACACCCCAAGGGTACTTCGGCCTGTAAGTTCTTAGTTCACTTTAATGGCTAATCGGTAATCATCAGCTTATAACTTCTCCCTGAAAGCTCAAGAAAGTAAAGTCCGGGACTTAATTCGGGCAACATTAGGGCATCGCCTTCCCACAAACCCCGAAACCGGGTTCTCCCCTGCTGGTCGTAAAGCCTTGCTTCGCTGTTTGGCATTACGAAACCCCGAATGTTAATCCACTTCCGGGCGGGCTGAGGATAAATCAGTACTTCGGGATTTATTTCCGATAGCGTCGGGCTTGCGGTCGTTATTGCGGAAGTTTGGAATTGGTTATAGCCACTTCCATTTCCACCACTAAACCTCCCTTGGCTCATTCCTTTGACTCCTGCCAACAAGAGTAGAATGCCTAGCAAGCAGGCTCTACTGCACCAACGCAAAATCGGGTCTAAGCTTAGAAATGCAAATGTTTGGTTCATGAACGCACCCATTTAAGGTTGAACAAATTTTAAACGAACCGTCCCCGAGGAGGTGGGCAATTCTGCAATGTAGATGCCGGAAGGCAATACCGGGTTCCATCCCTGAACGGCCTTAGCGGTAGTGGTTTCTTCGAAGAAAATCCGCTTTCCTTGAACGTCGAAAATGGATAATGCGGTCGCTTCAGTTGTGTTGGAAGAAGACAACAACCTCAACGTGTTTCCGGTATAAATCAACTGAGGGAGCGAAGTTGTGGTGCTTGGGTTGAAGTTCGGACGGTTGATGAGCAATCGATACTGGGTGATGGGCTGGTTGCCGGCAGGAAGCTGAAGTTTGATTCCGGTATGATTCAGCCTTTGTGTTTCTCCAGTATTGGTATTCAAAAGCCAAACTGTGGTGGCGGCGTCCCAGTTATCTTGCCTGTCCACCACCAATTGAAATTCGCCTCCTTTTGGACAAACTATCCCAAGCGGGATTTCCGATTGTTTATCCAGAGACGATAATGCCTGAATTTCCATGGGTTGACCGTTGAGTAAGGAATAGAAGGCCAAATCAGGATTTCCGATTTTCTTTTTCGCATCGTAAAGTGGCTCAAACGCTTCGGAATTCGACTCACTAAAGCCGAGAAGTAACGACTGCCGAAGCCCACTTCCGTTCTTCAACCCTACCCATAAGCGGGTCATAAGAGACTGGTTTCGGATAAAGGCATTATTTCCAGACACCCTCATAGCGTTTTGAAAAATAACACTGTCGGAAACCGCTTCCACAAAAAAACCTTGTGCAACGCCGAGGGTAAACGCGCCGTAGGTAAGGTTTCTAGCAAGGTAGTCGGCGCTACTATAAGTGGCATTAGTGGCAGAGTCGGTGGTGAATGGGCGATTCCATAAATACAGCGTTCCATTGATACGTCCGATGTTATCGGTGATAAACGTTGGTCCGTCGATGGCGCTGGGGAAGGGATTGCCAACCAAGTTCCAATCGTCGTTGGAACCAGGATTGCGAACCAGTGCACGGTAATAGGTTCCATTATGCGGAGTACCCTGAAACAAGGTAGCCCCATCAATTAATGTATCGGCAGAAATGTTACTTCCTGTGACGGCAAATCCTTCGGCAGTTTGCATAACCGCAGTAGAATCGGCAGACACCCAGGTTTGGTTGGAAGCATTAAAGCGGTAATAATCAGGGCCGTTGATTCGCTGTAAGGCATTGCCTTGAACTGGAGAGCTCCAAAACTGGAAGAGCAGGGGGTTAGTGGTTCCGGCTCTTAACATGTTGACATTTCCGAGGATTACCCCGCCGCCGCCGGGAGTATTACTTCCATGAAGGAAAACGGCGCCGTCTTCCAGAAGCAGGTTGGCCGCTTGAAGCGAGTCGCCCGCTTCAATTCCCCATGAAGCCTGGCAGCGCAACGGACTTCCTACTATCGCATGGGTATTTCCACTTCTAAGTCTGATAAGGCCACCGCCGGTAATTCGGCCACCAAGCTGAATATCAACATTTCCATGAAGGGTAATTTCTTGTCCTGCGGGAAGGCTCACGGAAGCGCCCTCTGCGAGTATCAGGTTTCTAATTCGACTTCCGTTAGGCAAGGCAACCGTAGTTCCTGCATTGATTTGAACATCTAACCCGGAAGTGGCCGGCCCGGGAGTTCCACCAACCCATTGATTTCCGTTCCAGATGATGGCAGTTGGAATCACTTGCAAGTTAGTTTCTTGAATGGAAGTGTAACCACTTCCCGCTCCTCCCATGAAACGGGTTTGCGCCTGTACTGATGTGGAAAAGTGGACTGCCACAAGGATAAATACTATCAGAATAAAATTTTTCATTGCCGCGAGTCTTATGGTTCTGTTCTTACAAAACGTCCACCATCGTCGTGAATTACGATGTTCCAATAGCCTGAAGCCAGTCTTCGGTTACTCACTTGTGCATTAGCTTCCAAGTTCGGAGTAGGATAAAGTAAGCC
This sequence comes from Chitinophaga pinensis, assembly GCA_943373175.1. Classification (GTDB taxonomy): domain Bacteria; phylum Bacteroidota; class Bacteroidia; order UBA7662; family JAIXUI01; genus JAIXUI01. Next base: position 21,599 of record CALSBM010000018.1, read on the forward strand.
GCCTCCCCGGTATCCTACGCCTACATTAGTATTCACTAAACCGGCATTAAACGTTCCCGGCCAAGCAGCTTCGTTGGCATATCCGTCGTTGCTGAGTGTGCCATCGCCATGGGTTCCGTTAAACTTTCTTCCTTCAGCATGACCTACAGAAACTGTTCGTTCCCAGGCATTTCCGCTTAAGTCGTGAATGCCCCAGAAAGAGGCGCCGCTGGTAACTCTGCCGGAGTTCTGTGGATGCGCGGCGAAGATTCCTACGCGGGCCACGGTATTCATGGTTTGGTTGCCTGCTCTAACCCAAACATTTCCGGCTGTTCCATTCGACTGATAGCCGCTGGCGATGCCCTCCTGATTGGTTCCTAATTGATTAAGGGTGAAGTTGTCGGAGAGATCGGCACTGCTATTTCCCCAGGCATATTCGCCGGCGACAGCATTTGCCGTACCTCTGCAAGCTTTTTCGAACTCCAGCTCGGTCATTGGGCGCAGCGCTGACCAGTCTGCATAAGCAGCTAACCTTATCCAATCTGCAAACACCCAAGGCACATACTGCTCAGGCGTCATATACTGACCGCCAGCTTGTTGAATATCGAAGCGAACACTGCTAAAAGTGCCACCGCCGGGAACGAAAAAATGCCCGGTTGCGGCCAATAAGCCTTGCTGGGCAGGTTGAAGGCAGTTCAGCATGTCGGTGAGTTGTGCGAGGGTTAATTCATACTTCATGCAGTAATAGGCCTGAAACCCTTTTGGAAATGCCGCTGGGAGTTGCTGGCTGGCGATGTCGCTGAAATCGTCGCCACTTCCGCCCAAACAACCGTCGTTGCTGCAATCGAAACTGCTTCCACCGCCGCCATTAACGAATTGCTGCATCCGGTTGTTATTGCCGAGGCTTCCGTTCTGCCCGCCGCCTAGGGTCAGTGCGTTTTCGGATTGAATGGAGAGTGGAATGCCGAATGCTCCGTTCTCAAAATTCCCATAGGTTTGCGCAGCATTGGTTTGTCCGTCGCCCAGTTGATAACTGCCCTGGGGTACAAACACCATCTCAATCCCAAAGGCTCTTAAATCGGCCCCAACGATGTTGGTAAGCCCATCTGCGCCATAATTCCACACCAATTGATTTTGAAGAAATTGCACCTGGCCACTTCCGTTCGAACTTCTCAGCAGGAAAGCTCCTTTTAAATCGGTTGGAATTTTATACTGAACCCCATTGCCGGGTTGATGGCCCAATGAAGCCAGTTGCAGGTGCCTCCATTGGTTGCTTCCGGAGGTACGGTACTTAAAAAACACCCATGCAGCATCGTGGTTAAGCGCATCCCTCCAACTGTTGTCCCATTGTACATCTAATTGAATACGCGCCAGTCTTTGTACGGTGTCGTTGGCAACCAATCGCACATTACTAATCTGCAATTGGTTGGCTAGAAGTGAGCTTACGCTCGTCACTGCCCATAGTAACAGTATTGCTTTTCGCATTAATATTGAGTTTAAACGTTAACAAATGTAATGATAAATTAAGCATAATGACATTTTCATGACACTATATGCCAATTTATGTAAATTTATTCGAATGAAGGTTGCTCAATCTTCGATTTACGAATGAGGTAATTGGCTGACGTGATAAGCCATTGTCCTTCAGCATAAACCAAATTCCAGTATTCTTTTCCCCATTGCAACAGTTTACCCTCGTTGTAAAAAGCATAATCGAATGAAACGCTTGCAACGGTAGAATCTGCAACAATTTGAAGGTTTCGGATACGCTCTTCCGGTTTCCGGAATTGCGTACAAATTTCCTTTACAAACTTACCGGCAGTAGAAACCGATATCCCCTGAAAATGAGGATTGTTTTTGCGGTACTGGGCTTCGGTTGCTAAAGCCATCACCCCAATGACGGGCGTTTGGTGGCTAAAGAACAACCCGCTCAAAGCGACACTGTCCTGGTTGTTTATTGCCTTGCTAAACGTCCGGGAAAGAAGTTCAATATCCTTTTTTCCGTTAGGAGTTTGTTTCTGCCCTTTTACATCGGGTATAAAAAGAAAAAACTGAATAATCAGCCACAACGGAATCATTCCAAGTATCAACAATCGCATCATTTGCTCCGAATTGAAAGTTCAAAGCAAGTAGAGTTGTTGCAAGTCTGTTGTTAACGGACTTTCAATTAACGACCGATTAACAAGCAATCCTTAGGAAATAGCCTAAAACCTGTGGGTGGTAAAATCAATGCTTGCCTTCAATCAAAGCAATCGTGTCTTCATCATTTCAAGGTCTTCGTCGTTAAAATCCAAGTGGGTAATCATCCGCACTTTTTGGGTGCCGAAGGGCAGGCAGAGGATTTGTTTTTCAGCAAGTAAAGCACAAAATGCCGCCGGGGTATAGGTGTCTTCTAAATCCAGAAGTACGATGTTGGTTTCGGGTTCTTCCACGGATTTCACACCTTCGAACATTCGCATGATTACGGCGAGGTTGCGGGCGCGTTGGTGGTCTTCTTTCAGTCGTTCTATATGATGGTCGAGGGCATACAGCCCGGCAGCCGCAAGGAAACCGGCCTGGCGCCAGCCGCCGCCCATGCGTTTGCGTATTCTTCGTGCTGCGCGGATGTGTTCGCCGCTTCCGAGCAATACGCTTCCTACTGGTGCACCAAGTCCTTTGGATAGGCAAACGGATACGGTATCGAAAGGTGCTGCGATGGTTTTTGGATTATGACTTCCGGCGACGATGGCGTTGAAGAGGCGAGCACCGTCGAGGTGAAGCGCTAACTGGTGGTTGTCGCACGCTTGCCGGATTTCGTGGATGGTTTCCAGCGGATAGCAGCTTCCACCCCCTCTGTTAGCGGTATTTTCAAGACAAACCAAGCGGCTAACCGGCAGATGTACATTGTTGGGGTCGCTGATGTTGGCCAACACATCCTCGGCTGCAAGCTGTCCACGCATTCCTACAATAGGCCGGATAGAGGCTCCGCCAAAGGCAGCAATTCCGCCTCCTTCGTAGATATAGACATGGGCTTCGCGCTCGCAAAGCACCTCATCGCCTTGTTTTACATGAATCTGAATGCCAATCTGGTTGGCCATGGTTCCAGAAGCGCAAAACATAGCGGCTTCTTTGCCAAAAAAATCTGCAACACGGGCTTCGAGCAGGTTTACCGTGGGATCTTCCCCGAAGACATCGTCGCCTACCGGAGCGTTCATCATTGCGTGCAGCATTCCGGAAGTTGGCCGGGTGAAGGTATCTGAGCGGAGTTCCAGCGTTTTCATGCTGCGATGATACTCATCAATCAGAATTAGTTCAAGTCTTTGAGTGAGAGATTGAAACGTGTATCACAAAGCTCAGAAGGGGTTTCGCAAAGTTCAGGAGGGTTCTGTTGTACTATTTAAGTACATTGCTAAACTTAGACTACCATTAAATTTCTTAACATATTATCAGCGATGGGATATTCTTGGAGCTCATTTGTAGCTACGAAGAGCGTGTTAGCAAGTAAAAAGGCCCCGAAATCGGAGCCTTTTCTATAGGTAGGAGTTGGTTAATCTTTCACCACCAACTTGAAGCCTTTACCATGCACATTCATGATTTCGACCTTAGGTTCGTCAGAAATCAACTTTCTTAGCTTAGAGATGAAAACGTCCATCGAGCGACCGTTAAAGTAGGTGTCGTCGCCCCAGATTTTCCGAAGCGCGACTTCGCGGAAAACCACTTCATTCTTATTCGAACAAAGTATTTTGAGCAAATCGGCTTCCTTGCTGGTGAGTTTGTGTTCTAACTCACCCATTCTCAACGCCTGATGCACGTAGTTAAAGTGCATGATACCGAAGTTGAACTCGTTGGCAACATTTTCCTCTTCTACTTTGATGGTTCGTTTTAGGATAGCTTGAATACGCATCATCAACTCTTCCATAGAGAAAGGCTTGGTAAGGTAGTCATCGGCTCCAATGCTGAAACCTTTTAGCACATCTTCTTTGAGCGCACGTGCGGTGACAAAAATGATGGGAGTGGTTTCGTCTTCTGCCCTAATTTCTTTAGCTAGGGTAAACCCATCTTTCAGCGGCATCATGATGTCGAGGATGATGACGTTGAATTTGTCGGATTTAAACTTTTCAAAGGCATCGTTTCCATTATCGCAAAGGGTCACATTAAACCCTTTCATGGAAAGCCTTTCGGCGAGGATAGTGCCGAGGTTGATGTCGTCTTCTGCGAGGAGGATTTTTTTCTCGTTGTGGTTCATTGTGCGTTCAGGGATGCCTTAAGAGCGCTGGGGGTCAAAGGGGAAATATAAGTCGAATTTAGTGCCTTTTCCAATCTCACTGCTCAAAGTTATAAATCCTTTATGAGCATCTACGATACTTTTGACATAAGAAAGACCAAGACCGAAGCCTTTTACATTATGCAAATCGCCGGTGGAGGCTCTGTAAAACTTCTCAAAAGCCCGTTTTTGTTCAGCAGGGCTCATCCCGATTCCGTTATCACCAATCGACATCAATATTCCCTGAGCCGTATTTCTTGTCGTGATTTCTAACTCTAATGATTGCTCTGAATACTTGATAGCGTTGTCGATAAGGTTGTTGATTACATTTAAAACATGGGTTTCATCGCCCTGAAAATGATAGTTAACGGCTTCTAAACCCAAACTCGGTAGGCATTCTTTGGCATTAAGTCGTAAGGTTTGTTGGCTTATGACTCTTTGAATGCAAGCGTGTAAATCTACTCGGTTGATTTCTAAACTAAAGTCACGGGATTCCAGCAGAGCAGTATTCAGAATGCGGTCCACGTTATTCTTCATCCTATTGTTTTCTTCCAGAATCATGTTGGAATACCGGGCGATAAACTTAAACTGCGGGTTGTCTGACAAATCGAGCAAGGCTTCGCTGGCCAGGGTGATGGTAGCAATGGGCGTTTTCAACTCGTGAGTCATGTTGTTGATGAAATCCGTTTTCATTTCTGCCAACCTACGTTGCTGATAAATGGTACTTACGGTATAATAAAATCCGATACTTAACAAGATGATGGTTGATAACGAAATGAGCAGAATCAGACCAACATTGCGCAACAAATAAAACCGTTGCCCTTCGAATCGAATGAGTAGATAAAACGTGGTACCAACCTGATCTTTAGGAAACAGCCGGATGATAAATTGGCTTTCATCGTCTAATGAGGCTTTGTTGGGTATGCTTCTGATGATAGAATCGGTTGGAGACTGAAGGATGCTCAGTTCGTGAGTAAGGTTAACTCCAGCCTCGGATAGCGACTCAGAAATCAACGAGTCCAAACTTACCGGATTAATGCGGTCGGTGATGGATTTCAGCGATTGCACACGAAAGGCGTTGCGCAAATCGCTTTGAAAATCAGGCCTTCTAAGTAAAGCAGAGTCGTTTACCAACCGCTCAAAATACCGGCGTTCACGCGTTGGAATGCGCATTTTCCGCTCGGTGATTTGCTGGTAATGGGTTAAAATTTCGCTGCTATAAAAGTCTAAATACTCAGAGCGATCTGAAAGCGATAAATAGCGCTTCATGTTCTGCAGGTCGGTGTCGGTCGCATTCTTACGGCTTGTGTTGGCCGAATCGGCAAGCAACACCTTGTCCTCCGGAAGGTAAAAGCGTGCTACCTTGAGGTAAACTCCCAACTCTTCGTTCAAACTCAGGGTATTGGAAATTTGTGTTAGCGCAATGTTGACAGACTTGTTGAAATTGTCGAGCTGCAACTGCATAGCGTTGTTAATCCAGACTAACTGAATGATGACCATTCCCACTAATGCGAGTGAGGTGACAGCAATGATGCCCCGAATGCGAATGCGGCTCAAGGAGTAATAAGATGAATCGTTAAATATAGCTAAATTTAACAATACAATTTATCCTTCTCAAAAAAGCCCAAAGCACCTCCCCTAATTAACAGCAATAGTTATTTTGTCATCATGAGAGTCTTGTGTTGGAGTCTTTCAGGCTTTCTCTTGGGTTTGCTGCTGATTTCTTGTGACACTAAAAAAGTTACAGATAGGCGGCGTATTCCGGTAGAAACGTTTTTTCGAAACCCTGAAGAGTCCAATTTTCAACTTTCGCCTAATGGCAAGAAGTTGTTGTTTCTTAGGCGCACCGACTTCCGCCTTAACTTATTTTGCCGCGACCTCCATACTGGATTGGAATACCAGCTTACGTATAAAAAGCAAAATGACATCGAGAACTTCTATTGGGTTAACAACAAGCGGATAGTTTATATCGACGACATTGAAGGCAAGCAAAGTTGCCAGCTTTACACCGTAAAATCAGATGGTACAAGCCGTATCAACCTTACTCCTTATGCCGATATCCGGGTTTACATCATTGACGGGAGGGTTTACAACGGGAACGAAATGCTCGTGTCCTTCAATCAGCGAGGAAGTAATTTGTTCGATGTTTATCGCTTGAATACCGAGACTGGTCAAACCCAAAGGGTGATGGAGAATAACGGGCGAATCACGAAGTGGTTTGCCGATCAGAAGGGCATCATTCGCATGGCGCTGGAAGTAGTTGAAGGAAAAAGCAGGTTGCTTTACCGTCAATCAGAAACAGACTCTTTCAAAACTTTGCTAACACCGCGTCTTGAAGACAAGTTTGTTCCGCTCACTTTCAAGCACAATAGCAATAAACTTTACGCACTTTCGAACCGAAACCGGGATAAAATGGCTTTAGTGACCATTGAACCTACCGCTCCGGATTCTGAAACCGTTGTGTTTGAAAACGCCAACACCGACATTTCCGAATTTAACTTCGGCTCAAGAACTCACAGACTCATCGACGTTGCTTATAGGAGTAACCGCCTCGAAACTTGGCCGGTAGATGTTTTTACCAAAAAAACCGACCGTTACTTCCGCAATCGTTTTCCCGACAAGTCTTTCCGCATTCTCAGCTCCGATTCTATCGACCGCAACTTTATTGTTAAAGTCTTCTCTGATAAACTTCCGGGGCAGTTTTACCTCTTCGATACACAAAAAGAAACCTTGAGGCAGCTTAGCGACATCAACCCCGACATTAACCCGCAACAGATGGCCGAAAGCAGATTGATTTACATTCCGGCTTCCGATGGTGGTGTAATTACCGCCATGCTCACAATGCCGCAAGTGCTGCCTAATGGCCCAATCTCGTTTGTAGTCTATGTTAATCAAGCCGCTACCTATAACATCGGCACTTTCGACCCGCTATCCCAATTTCTATCCAACCGTGGTTACGGAGTACTCCAGGTTTATTATCGTGGAATTAATGGTTTCGGAAAACGTTATCGCGCCACTGGTTTCCGAGGTTATGCGGGCAGAAGTCTCGAAGATGTCATTGAATCGTCGGAGTGGCTAATCGAAAGTGGCTTTGCTACTAAAGGCAATATTGCAGTTTACGGCGCCTTCTTCGGCGGCTTTGCTGCTATGAATGCTGCCATTCGCCGCCCTGACCTGTATGCCTGTTCTGTTAGCTATGCCGGATTCTACAACCTGCTGAGTTATGTAGAAGGTGTACCGGAATATTTCAAGCCCTATCAGATGATGTTATTTGAAATGATGGGCAACCCCAGAGAAGACAGCCTGAACATGAGGCAAAATTCTCCTTACTTCCAAACAAGCAAAATTCAAAAACCGGTGTTTATCTACCACGGGAAGTATGATCCACGGGTCAGCTACCATGAAACCAACCGCATGGTGGGAAGCATCAGAAGGAATAAGATTGAAGTGGAGTACATGCTCGTCAGCAATGAGGGGCGTGGAATGAAGAAGGAAGAAAACCGACTGGAGTTTTACCGCAAGCTGGAAGAGTTCTTAGCCCGCCACCTTCACTGAAAACGCCGCTTTTGCTTTTGAGACTTTTATTCATTTCACTATTCTTCCTCGCTTTTGGTGTATCGGCACAAAAACCAACTTCCGAACGTGAGTACTTACTTCAACCTGCAGCTTCAGCCATTCAAATTGACGGCATCCCCGACGAAGATGCATGGAAAGCTGCACCAGTTGCCCACAACTTCAACCAACATTTTCCTTTCGACTCTACCCTTGCCAGTAGCCAAACCGAAGTCAAGATGTTGTTTGATGGTCAGTTCCTTTACATTACTGCAACCTGTTTTCACAGCCCAGAAGGCGACCATGTAGTCAGCTCGCTTCGCCGGGATTTTGCCTATAGCCGAAACGACGCTTTTGCTATTTACTTAGATCCGCTCAACGACAAAACTACCGGCTACACCTTCGCCCTGAATCCCTACGGTGCCCAGATGGAAGCCCTCATACAAACAGGAGGAGGCTTTGGGTCAAGTCCGGAATGGGACCAAGTGTGGTACAGCGAGGTAAAACGCTATCCCGACCGCTGGACGCTGGAAATGGCTATTCCATTTCGGTCGCTAAGGTACAAACAGAACGTCAGCCGGTGGGGACTAAACTTCTCTCGCAACAACCTGCGCCAGAACGAAGGCTCTGTTTGGTCTCCGGTGCCAAGAAATTTCAACGTCGCCAGCCTTGCCTTTTGTGGTACACTTCAGTGGGCTGGCGATATCCCTGCTCCCGGTTTCAACCTCGCCCTAGTGCCTTATGTTCTTGGCCAATCTTTCCGGAACGTCGCAGAAAACAAAAAGGCGGATTATACTCCCGGTGTTGGCCTCGATGCCCGTGTGAGTGTGCGTTCCTCGCTTAACCTCGACCTCACGTTTAATCCCGACTTCGCTCAAGTGGATGTGGACAGGCAAATTACTAACCTCACTCGCTTTAGCCTCTTTTTTCCGGAACAACGGGCTTTCTTTCAGGAAAACAGCGACTTATTTGCCCGCTTTGGTTTTAGTAAAATTAGGCCCTTCTTTTCTCGACGCATTGGGTTATTTAATGGAGAAACGGTTCCGATTTTGGCTGGTGCTCGCCTCAGCGGCAAGGTCAATGAAACGCTGCGAATTGGTATGATGACCGTACAGACCGGGGAGAAAACGGTTAATACTGCCACCGGCCCACTTAAACTGGCTGCGCAAAATCACTCGGTAATAGCCTTACAGCAGGATGTGTTTCGCAACGGCTCCAACATCGCATTCATAATGGTTAATAGAGACCGCACAGGAGGCTCCGATGCCGGGGAAGCATTCAACCGAATTGTGGGGGTGGATTATAACCTCGCAACCCGCAACAACCGGTGGAGAGGCAAGTTTTTTTACCATCAAGCCTTGCGTCCGGTGAACCAGCCCGATCAGTACGCCCATGCTTCCTGGTTGAATTATTCCCGTCCGGAGTGGAACATCGACTGGAACCACGAATATGTTGGGGAGAATTACCTCGCCGACAATGGCTTCGTTCCTCGCTTATTCAACTTCGACCAAACTACCGGTCGCGATATACGAATGGCGTACTGGCGGCTAGAGCCTTCCGTAACCCGGCGATTTTATCCTCGCTCGAAAATTGTCAACAACTTTGGCTTCGGGGTTTATTGGAACGCTTATTTCCGAAATGGGTTTCAGTTGAACGAAAACCAGCTTCAGGGCAATTCGTTTATCAACTTCCAGAATACGGCCACCCTGAGATTTGAGTACAACGAGCGTAAAACAGGATTGCTATTTCCTTTCAATATCACCGGAAGGCAGTTGATGCCGTTGCCCGTTGGCGATTACTTCTATCGAGATGTGGGTTTCACCTACAATTCAGACGTAAGAAAGCGATTGACGTGGTATGTTACCGGCAACACCGGCAGCTTTTACAACGGCATTAAAAACAGCGTTGCTCTGGGTGCTGCTTACCGTTTGCAACCTTGGGCAATTATGAGCTTAGATTTTAATAATGACGAAGTAAATCTTCCGCTAATCTATGGAAGGAGCTTGCTGCAGTTGATAGGGCCAAGAGCAGAGATTACCTTCAACCGAAACCTATTCTGGACTACGTTTGTACAATACAACACCCAGACCTCGAGGATGAACATTTATAGCCGATTGCAATGGCGCTTCCGCCCTATGAGCGATTTGTTCATCGTTTATAGTGATAATTCTCTTACCCAACCCTTGACGTTGCTGAACCAGGCCTTTGCTGTTAAGTTAGTCTATTGGCTGGGAGTGTAAGGGGGCTTTATTAGACAGAATAAACTTACTAATCAAGCATTAAAATAATATTTAATTGCATTTATTTCAAATCTTTTCAAAGAGAGATCTCTTTAGATTTTAAATTAATTATTTTTAATCTATTGTTCACGATATTTGACTTAGCTCATTGTCACTTTAGCCTTGCTAATTCAGCATTAATATAGTTAACGAAAATGCACTATCGTAAAAAGCTATTCAATGGCAACGTTCCGAGCTTTTTTACATGGCACTTTTTCCGCTGATTCATATGCTGATTTGCGCTAATCTGCGATTGAAACTACTCTAACAGCCATTTTGAAATTTGCGTAAATCTGAGGGAAACTTGTGAATCTAAAGGGCTTTTATGATGGTGGATATTCATTTCAGAAATTGAGATACTTGTCAGCAATGCTCAATCCTATATCAACTCCATAACCGGAGTTATGGAGATAAATTTTTCAAATCAACCTTCAATTAGGCATTGAAGCAATCGATATTCAATTAAAAATAATTTGTAAGAAAATGAAGATAACCGGAGAGCAACTTTACCATAAACTTGTAGTTGACTATAATATAATTGGGGAGAAAGGACTTATCAACTTCTCTCTTAAAATCTTAACCAAATCAGTTGAAACAACACGCCAGTAAACAAGAAAGTAACAACCCTTAATTTTTGAAATAGCAGGTTGAAGTCATCCTTCAATAGTAAAATAATACTGAACCAATATAATGTTACAAAGGAGAGGTTTTAGCTTATCAAATCACGGCATCACCACTTGGTCCAGTCCGGAGAAGGAGCGGTAATGCGGATCGGTTCGTTTTTAACAGGATGGATAAACTCTAACTGCTTAGAAGCCAGGCAGATGTTTCCGTCCTTGTTGGCTTGTGGATAGCCATATTTGAGGTCTCCCTTGATAGGATGGCCCATCTTAGCCAATTGAACTCGGATTTGGTGCGGTCTTCCTGTAAGCGGTTCTACCTCTAACATGGCGTCTTTGCCATAGTGGCCGATAAGCTTGTATCGAAGTTCTGCCCGTTTGCTTCCTTTAACTTCCCGGCTGAATGCCTTTGTTTTATTGGTTTGTTCATCTTTCAACAGAAAATCAACGAGAGTTCCTTCGTGAACATCTGGGACTCCTTGAACACGGGCAATGTAGGTTTTCTTTACCTGCCTTAGTTCAAACAACTTATTCATGCGCTCCAACGCTTTACTGGTTTTCGCCAGCAAAACCAAGCCCGACACCGGACGGTCTAACCGGTGGATACATCCAACAAAAGCATCGCCGGGTTTATCTTTTTGTGTTTTTAGGTAGTCACCTACCAGTTCTACCAACGAGACATCCCCGGTAGCATCGCCTTGGATGAGCATCCCGGCGGGTTTAACAACCGCTATAAGGTGGTTGTCTTCGTAAACGACGGTTAGCATCATTAGTATTGTTCAGAGGAGTTGGGGAAATCGAGGGATTTAACATCGGCAATGTATCGACCGGTAGCTTCATGAATTGCGTCGTAAAGATCCAAATAACGGCGCAAAAACCGTGGACTGAAATCCTTGGTAATGCCTAACATATCGTGCATCACCAGCACTTGGCCATCAACACCACCACCAGCCCCAATGCCGATAACCGGAATTTCGAGGGCTTGAGCTACTTTTTCTGCCAGATGAGCCGGAATTTTCTCTAATACCAACGCGAAGCAACCGGCATTCTGAAGCATTAGTGCATCATTCATCAGCTTTTCGGCTTCTATTTCTTCCTTCGCCCTTACTGTATAGGTGCCAAACTTGTAGATGCTTTGAGGAGTAAGTCCAAGGTGACCCATCACCGGTACCCCGGCAGTAAGAATACGGGAAACTGATTCAATGATTTCTTCACCACCTTCCATTTTCACGGCATGAGCTCCGGACTCTTTCATTATTCGGATGGTGCTGTTGAGCGCCTCCTTAGAATTTCCCTGATACGAGCCGAATGGTAAATCGACTACGACTAACGCCCTATTCACAGCCCGAACTACCGAAGAAGCGTGGTAAATCATTTGGTCGAGGGTGATGGGCAGTGTGGTTTCGTGCCCGGCAATCACATTAGAGGCTGAATCGCCCACCAACAGGATGTCGATGCCCGCAGCGTCAAAGATTTTGGCCATAGAGAAATCATAAGCAGTGAGCATGGCGATTTTCTCTCCGCGGCTTTTCATCTCGTGGAGGCTGTGGGTTGTTATTTTACGAAATGCCTTGTGTACGGACATGGCAATAGGTTGGGTTTAATCGTGAGGGAAGATAGCCTGAACAAGTTCTGAGATATAGGCTTCTGAAAAATCGAATCGGATACCGGCGGCGGCAAAAAGTTCGGGGAGCGGTCGAGTATAACCAAGGCTGAGGGCGCGTTTGTACCCTTCTAATCCTTGCTGACGGTCTCTAAGATACTCTCGGTACAGTGCCAGTGCACCAAGTTGGGCAATGCCGTACTCGATGTAGTAAAAAGGAACTTCGAAGATGTGAAGTTGAGCCTGCCATTGCAAGTTGAGGTATTCGGGAACTGCGTCCCACCCGTTGGCCTGTGGAGTAAACCGCTCAAACAAATTTTTCCACATCGCTCTGCGTTCTTCCACCGTATGGGTAGGATTGGTGTACATCCAATGCTGGAATGCATCGACCACTGCAATCCAAGGTAGAATACTGAGCGTTCCCTTTAACTGCTTTTTTCTGGCTCTCGCCAAATCGGCATCGTTAGGAAAAAAACGGTGCCATTGTTCCATTGAAAGCAGCTCCATGGCCATGCTGGCCACTTCGGCCATTTCCATAGGCGTTGACTTAAACGCTCTCAGGCGGAGTCCTTGACTTAGGAATGCATGAATAGCATGTCCGCCTTCGTGAACCATGGTTTCAAGGTCGTGGAAGTCGGCAGTAGCATTCATAAAGATAAACGGTGCGCCGGTTTCTAAAAGCGGATAGTTGTATCCGCCGGGAGCTTTCCCTTTGCGTGAGGCAAGATCGAAATGCCCCAATTTTTCCATCGTTCTCAGGCAGTCGCCGAAGTACGGATCTAAAGCGTCAAAGGCTTCAATGGTTTTGTGTAGAAGTTCGTCAGCGGTTTCAAACGGCTTAAGCGGTGGAAGGCCGTCGGGTTCAAGCTTTAAATCCCAAGGTCGGAGCGCATCAACGCCCATTAGCGCTCTGCGTTCATCCGACTGGGCGTTAACTAACGGCATGATGTGCTTTTCTACACTTTCATGAAAGCGAAAACAATCTTCAGCCTGATAATCATAGCGACCCAATTCGGCAAACATATAGTCGCGGAAATTGGTAAAACCAGCGTTAAGTGCTACTTGGTGGCGGAGTTCTACCATTTTACTGAGGAGCGCATCCAGTGCCTCTTCATCCTTTTTACGGCGTTCCTGAATTTTTCGGAAAATCGTTTCCCTTAGGGTACGGTCTTCTGATTTCAGCAACTGGCCGGCTTGCTGAAGGGTGAACTCTTGATCCTCGTGAACAATGGACATAGCTCCAGCGGTTTGACCGTACTGGCTTTCGAGCTTCTTCAATTCAGCTTGCAAAGGAATGTTGGCTTCTCGAAACAAGCTAACGGCAGAACGAATACCCCTCAACATCACTTCATACCCTTCGCCCTGGAGTTCGTGGAGAAAAGGGGAATCGAGTAACTTACGGTTAAGGCGGTCTTGAAGCGGCGCAATTGCCGGATAGATATCGGAGATAAACGCTTCGTAATGCGCACTGAGGCTTTCGTCGGCAGTGTTGCAAGTCATTTTGATGTACCGCCAAGCAACATCCTCATCAAGGACACTGTCGAGTTCGGACCATTGTTCCAACCATATCACCAAGGCATCTCGGGATTCTGGCTCGGCATTAAGCAGTTTTTGAAACCAGGGAAGCACTTGTTCAGCACTTTCCGCCTTAAAATCGGAAGGAAGAAAACGACGATCTACGGGAGTTTTAACCGTTAATAAACCAGCCATAAGAGGAAATTATTCCGCAGCGGATTCTTCCGCAGCCTCATTTTTATTCTCTGCCACCACACTCAAATCCAGTAAAGGATTGAGGATCTGAAACCAACGAAAAACTTTGCGCATGTCAGAAATATAAACACGCTCAGTATCGTAGTTGGGAACGTAAACAACGAAAGCCTGTTTAACTTGAGCATCGGGAGAGAGTTTATCAATGACAGGAATATCGGCTTCGGCCTCTTTCATTCGACGAAAAACCTCGGCCAAAGGAACGGAGTCATCATGGGTATAAATACTGATATCCTGAAGAGCCGCCACCTTAGCGGAGGCCGAAACGGGAATGCGCTGGCGGTTATCTAAAGCTTCAACGATAAATCCTGTACGTGAAGCACTGATTACCTGAAAAAGACCGGGCTTACCGGAAATGTTGACAATCTGACGTAATTCCATAGGGACGACGAAGATACGAACCGTAAACGGAGGGGGATATCATCGCTTGCTATTGAGAAGAAAAAATGCCGAACACCTTGTTTTTCGAGTTCATTGGTTATAATTGCATAGTAATGTGTGGTCGCCGGGGCTGAGTAAGTCGTCGGCTTGGTAACAAACTCCTACTTTTTTTCATGTCTGAACCCCAACTACTGGCGGATAAAACCTTGCCGGAGCTTCGTAAAATCGCCACCGCGATGGGTCTGGTGGTCTCAACTCGTATTAGTCGCAACGATTTATTGTCCTTAATTATCGGTGCGCCGGCATCCTTGCTGGCTCAAGCGTTGGAATCGACTGAATTTGGCGCTGCTAATCCGTCTGAGTCCAAACCTGCCAAACGCTCACGTACTGTTGCAAGAGTTCAATCCCCACCCGAAACAGATGTTATGATAGAAGCCGAGATACCTGATCAATCACCCGTTGTTCCCAATACAGAGAATTCAGAAAATACAGAATTGAAGCCTGCTGGAGCCGAAGTGAAACGTTCCCGTGCTCGCAAACCTGTGACAAAGGCAGAAAAAGAAGAAGTATCTGCCTCTTCTGAAAATACTGAAGCCCAAGCAGAACCAACTGAAGGAACTTCTGTGCAGGAAGATTCTGGAAAAGCTGAAGAACCCGCTCAGGAAGGCAATGAAAAAGCCCAAAAACCTTTCAAGTTTGATGAATTTGTAAGGAAAGAAGCTGAACCGCCTCAGCAAGCCCGTCAGGAATACCGAGACCGCGATCGTCGTGATCGCCGCGATTTTAACCGCGATGGTCAAAGGGATGGACAACGCGATAACTTCCGCGATAATCCGAGGGATAACCAGCGCGACGGTCAACGTGATGGACAGAGAGAAGGACAGCGCGATAACTTCCGCGATAATCCGAGGGATAACCAGCGCGACGGTCAACGCGACGGACAGAGAGAAGGACAGCGCGATAACTTCCGCGATAATCCGAGGGATAACCAGCGCGACGGACAACGCGATGGACAGAGAGAAGGCCAACGCGATAACTTCCGCGATAATCCGAGGGATAATCAGCGCGACGGTCAACGTGATGGACAAAGAGAAGGCTACCGCGAAGGTCAGCGCGAGGGCGGTTTTCAGCGTCCAACGGAACCTCGTCGTGAGCAATATAACTTCGACAACGTCGTCAATCACGAAGGGGTACTCGACATCATGCCCGATGGCCAAGGTTACCTTCGCTCTTCCGACTACCACTACCTCCCCTCCCCCGACGACGTATATGTTGGGGTAAACCTCATTAAACAATATGGACTGAAAGCTGGCGATACCATACGCGCTGGCGTTCGTCCTCCAAGAGAAAATGAGAAGTTTTTCGTACTTACTAAGGTAGAAACGATCAACGGCCGCATGCCGCACGAAATTCGTGACAGAGTGCCGTTCGACTTCCTTACCCCCTTGTTTCCCTTCGAGAAACTAAAGCTCTTTACCAACCCTACCAACTACTCCACCCGCATCATGGACATGTTTACCCCCATCGGCAAAGGCCAGCGGGGACTCATTGTCGCTCAACCGAAAACCGGTAAAACCATGTTGCTGAAGGATGTGGCCAACGCCATCGCAGAAAATCATCCGGAGGTGTACCTCATTGTGCTGCTCATAGACGAACGCCCGGAAGAAGTTACCGATATGCAACGCTCGGTCAAAGCCGAAGTGATTGCTTCTACCTTCGATGAACCTGCCGATCGCCACGTTAAGGTGTCGAACATTGTGCTTGAGAAAGCCAAACGTATGGTGGAATGCGGGCACGATGTAGTCATCTTGCTTGACTCCATCACTCGCCTCGCTCGTGCTTTCAACACCGTACAGCCGGCATCCGGAAAAATCCTCTCCGGCGGTGTAGATGCCAATGCCCTCCACAAACCCAAGCGCTTCTTTGGCTCAGCCCGCAAAATCGAAAATGGCGGCTCTCTTACCATTTTGGCAACCGCTCTTATCGACACCGGCTCTAAAATGGACGAGGTCATCTTCGAGGAATTCAAAGGAACCGGCAACATGGAACTTCAGCTCGATCGACGCCTTTCCAACAAACGTATCTACCCTGCCATGGACGTCAACGGTTCCAGCACCCGCCGGGAAGACCTGCTTCTGGAAAAAGATATCCTCCAAAAACTGTGGATTCTCCGGAATTACCTCAGCGATATGACGCCTCAAGAATCCATGGAACTACTCTTAGAACGCATGAGAGGAACCAAAACGAACGAAGAATTCTTCATGATGATGAATTCCTGATCGCGAACTTAAAATGAGCGCAAAAAAGCCTGTCCGAAATCCGAACAGGCTTTTTTTATTTAGGTAATCTTGCAATGCTCCATAAACTAATCAAAAGCTAATCTTAACTTAACCTGTTCGGTCTGCCGGTTAGCCGACATGGGAAGGTTACCTTTGCGCTGTGAGTCGTCGTCTTCAACCCAGCCTCGGATTTATATTCGCCACCCTCCTGCTCGATGTTATCGGGCTGGGAATCATCATTCCGGTTATGCCAGCTCTAATCCGAGAGCTCACAGGAGAATCCATAGAAGCAGCTTCAGCCTACGGCGGCTGGCTATTGTTTGCATTCGCCTTCATGCAGTTTCTCTTCTCCCCAATTTTGGGCGGCCTCAGCGACCGTTACGGACGAAGACCTGTTTTACTGTTGTCCTTGCTCGGCTTTGCCTTCGACTATTTGCTGCTTGCCTTCGCACCAAACCTTACTTGGTTGGTTATCGGAAGACTCATCGCCGGCGTTATGGGCGCTAGCTTCACCACAGGCACCGCCTACATTGCCGACATTAGCACACCGGAGAAACGGGCGCAGAACTTTGGTATGGTCGGCGCCGCCTTTGGCCTTGGCTTCATCATTGGCCCCGTAGTTGGCGGACTTTTAGGCCAGTATGGTTCAAGAGTGCCCTTTCTGGTCGCTGCCGGGCTTACCTTCCTCAACTTTCTGTACGGCTTAATCATTCTACCAGAATCCCTCAAGCCGGAAAACCGCCGCGCCTTTAATTGGAAACGTGCCAATCCGGTTGGCTCGCTAATGAACCTCAGAAAATACCCGGTAATATCCGGCATGGTAGCCTCCTTGGTGTTGATCTACCTTGCCGCTCACGCCGTTCAAAGCACCTGGTCCTTTTTCACCATAGCGCGCTTTAACTGGACCGAAAAAGAAGTAGGCTATTCTCTGGGCTTCGTTGGCCTATTAGTAGCACTCGTTCAAGGAGGCCTTATTCGGTGGATAAACCCGCGTCTGGGGGCAAAACGAAGCGTCTATACCGGAATCATGCTTTATGCCTTGGGATTGCTGCTCTTCGGCTTCGCCTCCTCCGGATGGATGATGTACGCCTTTTTAATCCCATACTGCCTCGGCGGCATTTGCGGACCTTCCCTTCAGGGAATTCTTTCCTCCCAAGTCCCAGCCGACGAACAAGGCGAGCTTCAAGGAGCATTAACCAGTTTAGTGAGCTTAACTTCCATCGTTGGACCGCCAATGATGACCGGGCTGTTCTCCTTTTTCAGCAGCAACAAAGCTCCCATACATCTTCCGGGAGCACCATTTCTTCTTGGCTCAACCCTGTCAGTTATAAGCCTTATACTGGCCTGGAAAGCCCTAAGCAGGGAAAACGCCCGGAATATCTAACCTCCATTTCGGCTTCCTATTCATTAAAAATTAATACGTTCCGGCCATAGCGTTTGGTTAGATTTGGATAAACAGACCAAAATGGAACAAAAGGTATTAATCACAGGCGCAAGCGGTGGATTCGGAAAACTCACTGTACTTGCCCTCATCGCGAATGGGCACCACGTAGCTGCTGCCATGAGAGACATAAACGGTAAAAACGCCGCCGTTGCCGAGGAATTGAAAAACCACGGAGCGCACATCGTCGAGCTTGACGTATCCAACAACGAGCAAATAACCGCCGGAGTACAACAGGCCATAGAAGCCTTAAACGGATTAGATGTGCTTTTCAACAATGCAGGCGTAGGAACACTTGGCATGCAGGAGTTTTTTACCGTAGAAGATTACCAGAAACTCTTCGAAGTAAACGTCTTTGGCGTTCAACGTATGAACCGCGCAGTAGCACCCTATTTCAGAAAACAAGGAAAAGGCTTGATACTCTACACCTCCAGCTTATTGGGCAGAATAGCCATGCCATTCTATGGGCCCTATCAGTCATCGAAATGGGCACTCGAAGCTATGGCCGAAAACTACCGAGTAGAACTGTCATCCTTCGGCATTGAAAACTGCATCATCGAGCCGGGAGGATTTCCAACCACCTTTATGGAAAACCTGCTCAAGCCATCCGACAACAGTCAAACCACCGCCTACGGCGATTTTATGCACGTACCTGAACAAATGTTTGGTGCTTTTGAGCAAGTGCTTAAGAATAATCCACAGCAAGATCCCCAAAAAGTAGCCGATGCAGTAGTTGAATTAATTGAAAAACCCTACGGCGAAAAACCCTTCCGCACCACCGTTGACTTTATTGGAATGGGCACCATGATAGAAGAATACAACGCACATTTAGAGCAAATCACCCAAGGAATGTATTCAAATTACGGCATGGGCGGATTACTATCTGTCAAAAAACCATCCTGACGGCCTTCATGGTGGTTCAATAAAACTAACAAACCATCCAAGAAACAAAATACCAAGCTCCACAAAATAGCACGAACTACGAGAAATCGTAATTAAAGTTAAAAATGGGGCGTGTCCCCCGGGCCGAACAAAGCAACCAAAGAAAGAGGCCAGCCGATCGGCCCGGCGGTCGTGCCCTTGCGGGGTGTCGTACGGGCCGGGCGGCAAGGCCAGCGTCCCAACAGCCCATCCCCATTCCATAACCGCAACACCCGCCGCCCTGCCCGCACCCGGCTTCGCCGGCCCGCTAGGCCACTCACGCGAAGAACACCCCAAGACCCATCACCGTAGCGCTGAAAAGGTTCGCAGGTTTATAGAACGGAAACAATGGCCACGGTTTCTGCGACCCTTTCAGGGTCGAACAAAATCTTTTCCTCCATTTTCTATAAACCTGTAATCTCTTCGAGATTAACGGAATCTATTCCGACCTGAAAGGGTCAAAGGTTTGTAGAACGAAATCATCACCCAACACCTGCGACCCTTTCAGGGTCGAACAAAATCATTTCGCACATTTTCTATAAACCTGTAATCCCTTCGGGATTAATGGGAACTATACCGACCCTGAAAGGGTCAAAGGTTTATAGAACGGAAGCATTAGCCTCGGTTTCTGCGACCCTAAAAAGGATCGAACAATATTCATTTCACTATCGTCTATAAACCTGTAATCCCTTCGGGATTAATAGAATCTATTCAGACCCTGAAAGGGTCAAAGGTTTGTAGAACGGAAGCATTGGCCTCGGTTTCTGTGACCCTGAAAGGGTCATAGGTTTATAGAACAGAAGCATTAGCCACAGTTTCTGCGACCCTGAAAGGGTCGAACAAATTCTTTTCCTCCATTTTCTATAAACCTGTAATCCCTTCGGGATTAACGGAATCTATACCGACCTTGAAAGGGTCATAGGTTTATAGAACGGAAGCATTAGCCACGTTTTCTGCGACCCTAAAGGATAGAACAACATTCATTTCACCATGGTCTATAAACATGTAATCCCTTCGGGATTAATGGAATCTACACCGACCCTGAAAGGTCGAAGATTTATAGAACGGAAACATTAACCACAGTTTCTGCGACCCTTTCAGGGTCGAACAAAATCTTTTCCTCCATTTTCTATAAACCTGTAATCCCTTCGGGATTAATGGAATCTATTCAGACCCTGAAAGGGTCGAACAATATTCGTTTTCCATGGTCAATAAACCTGTAATGCCTTCGGGATTGGTGGAATCTATCCCGACCCTGAAAGGGTCATAGGTTTATAGAACGGACGCATTAACCACAGTTTCTGCGACCCTAAAAGGGTCGAACAACATTCATTTCACCATGGTTTATAAACATGTAATCCCTTCGGGATTAATGGAATCTATACCGACCCTGAAAGAGCTGAACAATATTCGTTTTACCATGGTCAATAAACCTGTAATGCCTTCGGGATTGGTGGAATCTATCCCGACCCTGAAAGGGTCATAGGTTTATAGAACGAAATCATCACCAACACCTTCGACCCTGAAAGGGTCGAAGATTTATAGAACGGAAGCGATGGTCGCGGGAACAACACGGACAGTCGAAAAAACAACCCGGACACACAAAAGAACAACACGGACAGTCGAAAAAACATCACGGACACACAAAAGAACACCCCGGACACACGAAAGAACACCCCGGACACACGAAAGAACAACCCGGACAGTCGAAAGAACACCCCGGACACACAAAAGAACAACCCAGACAATCGAAAGAACAACACGGACAGTCAAAAGAACAACCCAGACACAAGAAAGAACATGTCGGACAGTCGAGGGAACTACAACGGTTCGAACGACCTCGTAGAGACGACATTTATGACGTCTCCCCAGGAAAAACAGATCCTCCAGCCCTGAAAGGGTGGAATAACAAATAATAGAAGCCCTATTACAACATCGAAATACGCCATTCATATCCCAGAAATACGCCCGACTTGTCCGGTGGAAGGTGGCAAATGGCAACCTATTTCCAATAGAACCGCAATTCTGCCAATTCGGTGGACATGCCGCATGGATTTCCCATCAAGCATTCCAATTAATGATACCCAACCAGGGAAATCCCCTCTGGCATGTCCCTACCTACACCATAGAAGGAGTGGGTGGAGATTGAAACATTGCCAAACTAAACGGAGCCGCTTGCTCCAACACTGGAGAAAGTAGGGACACGGCACAGCGTATTTCCGTGTGTATTTAAATTGGGTAACCTATTCCGTGGAAATACGCCCGACGTGTCCGGTGGAGAGTGGATGTAATAATGATGTTTCCATTTATACCACAAAGCCATCCTCCGATAAAACGTAAAAGCCTCAGGTGTAAACCCCTATAGTGCCGTCCACACCCTACAGAACGCCTTTGCCACCCACCTTTTAGAAAACGGCACCGACCTGCGCTACATTCAACAACTCCTCGGCCACGCCTCCACCAAAACCACGGAAGTCTATACACCTCTCACTAAAAGAGGCGAAGAAAAGTTGAAAAGTCCTTTGGATTTTTTGGAAGGAATTTGAGAAAAAACGATATTGCAACAAGAAACAAAAACGCTCCTCTGCCTTATTGAAAATAGATAACGCCTTAATAATGAACACAATAGACCACATTCGCACGAAAGCGAACTATGCGCAATGCGTGATACACGCCAATAGAGCGGAATATGCGCATTGCGTGATACATCCCCACACGGCATATATCACGCAGGAGTGCGCATATTAGGATGTTAGCTGCCATTATTGCGACCGTTTCAACAAAAAAAATAACTTTGCAACAAATAAATAAAAACAATTAAAAAAAAGAAAAATGAAACACTTATCAAAATTACTAATCATTGTTTTGTTGACATCATGTGCATCAACAAAGATTATCGAACTTGGAGGAAAAGCTTCGACCAAGGGAACGGAAGTTTCCCAAAAAGCACTAGACATTTTTACATTGTTGTCACAGCAAGCAGACATTGACAAATCACAACAAGACAAAGTAAAAGTATTAACAAACCCTGAACCTGCTACAATGACTTTGCCCGACACAAAAGCACATGATTTTTCAATTCAACTTGCTTCGAGGGTTAAAGCTTATCAGAGCCTATTAAATACTTATAAGGCTTTCACTCTTTTGACAGACAGTAAATATGGAGACAAAACTCAAGAAGCTGTAACTGCTTTAAAGGAAAGCTTTGATGCCATTGAGAAACTTCCTAACATTCCTACTTCAGTTTGGGCTAAACTTCAAGAAGTATCTAAAATGATTACTCAAGCAATTCAAGCCAAAAAAATTAAAGCTCACAATGAAATATTATCCAGCTTGACATCAATATATATTTTGCTTTGGGATGAAGACCAAAAAATTTGGAATGATTACATTGACAGAGTTTATGATGATTATTCGAAAGGTTTAAATACTGTAAAGTCAAACAGATTCGATGCTAAAAAAATTTCCGAAGATTCAAAAGAACCTTATAGTGATGAAGCAACAGTGATATTAATGTATAGACTTGACAAACGTGATGAAATTGTGAAGCAAAAGAATGAACTAAAAAAACAACTAAGTGATTTTGGCAAAGCTTTGAAAGAACTAAATAAAGCACATGTTGAAATATCAAAATCAGAAACAGATATATCAGACGTTACTAAAACACTTAACACAATTGAAAATCTTTTAAAACAAAAATAAAATGGAAGAGCAATTAAAATTATCGTTATCACAAGCAATTGGTGAATTTAACAACAACAGAGCTGCAATTTTGCAATTAGCTCATACAACTGGTGGACAGGCTGCGGTTATTAAAGTAGAACAAGAGTATGACGCATTGCGTGATGCTTATTTTGAAATACTTAGACGACAACTTGACAAGAATAATCATCTGTATGAACAATTAATCAATTTAGCTAATTCTGAAACGGAAAAGTTGAGAGCAAGTGTAAATCAACTTAACAACATTAACGACATTATTAATTTAGCGACAGCTGTAATTAGTTTAGTTGGACGAATACTTATCGTGCTAGGAGTATAACGGCAGGTAACATTCATCCGAGTAGGCGAAGGCCCCTTTAACCAAAAGCCCCAGAACAAGGATCTTGCCTGGGGCTTTTGCATTACGCGGTATTGACCGGCCTTGCAGCGATATAGTAAACGCATTCAAAGAATCCATATAGTTACAGAACATTCCGGAACCACACGGCAGTACCTCCACCAAAACAACGGAAGTCTATATACATCTCACCAAAAGAGGCGAAGAAAAGTTGAAAAGTCCTTTGGATTTTTTGGAAGGAATTTGAGAAAAAACTATATTGCAACAAGAGACAAAATCGCTCCTTTACCTCATTGAAAATATATAACGCCCTAATAATGAA
>CALSBM010000019.1:0-43884 GCA_943373175.1 Chitinophaga pinensis
TCACCTCGGCCAGAAGGCGTCCGGGAAGTGCTCCAACTCGTTGGTTTCGTGGATGTAGCTTATCACGTCGAAGCGTATGCTTTGGCTGGCGGGGTGCTCGTATAAAAATTTCCTGGCACCTGCGTATATCCTGTTTTTTTGCTTCCAACTAAGGTTTCTTGTGGGGCTTATGCCATCAGCCTTACTTCGGCTTTTCACTTCTGCAAACACCCGATATTCTGCATTCTCAACAACCAAATCAAGCTCTCCCTCTGAGTGCCGCCAGTTGCGCGCCAGCACCTGAAAACCGGTAGCTTCATAAAATCGAGCAGCTACTTCCTCCGCTCTTTTACCTATCGTTTGCTTTTCACCCATATTTTTGGGCAATATAATTTCGCATGAGCCACTTGCCTTCTGTTAATCCGGTCTCTACCAGAGCCTGGAAAGCCCTAACAGCCCATTACTCTGAGATCAAGTCCAAACACCTGCGACAGCTCTTTTCGATGGATCCCGACCGTTTCCATAAAATGAGCCTCCAGTTTGGAGATATCCTCTTCGACTTCTCCAAAAACCGTATCGACGATTACACGCTGCGCCTCTTTGCCCAACTTGCAGAGGATTGCCAACTTTCTCAAGCCACTGAAGCTATGTTCGGTGGAATGCCCATCAACGAAACTGAGCAGCGGGCGGTAATGCATGTTGCCCTTCGAAGTGGCTTCGATCGACCCATGCGAGTTGCCGGAATCGACGTCATGCCTGAAGTACGTGCTGTACTTGAGCAAATGAAAATGTTCAGCAGCCAAGTTATCGAAGGCGAATGGAAAGGCTATACCGGCAAAGTGTTAACGGATGTGGTAAACATAGGCATCGGAGGCTCTGATCTTGGCCCGGTGATGGTCACTGAAGCACTCACACCGTTTAAATCTAGGTTGAATCTTCACTTCGTATCGAATATCGACGGAACTCATCTTGCCGAAACTTTGAAAAAGGTGAATCCGGAAACCACTCTTTTTCTAATCGCTTCTAAAACGTTTACTACTCAGGAAACCATGACGAATGCGCATTCCGCGAGGGATTGGTTCTTGAAAGCGGCAAAGGATGAGGCGTTTATTGCCAAGCATTTTGCTGCAATCTCAACCAATGTAGAAAAAGTTACTGCCTTCGGAATTGAAGAAGCCCAGATGTTCCGTTTCTGGGATTGGGTGGGTGGAAGGTATTCGCTTTGGTCTGCCATCGGTTTGTCTATTTGTCTTGGACTTGGTTATGATAATTTTGAAGCACTTCTTCAGGGTGCTTTTGAAGCAGACGAGCATTTCAGAACGGCCCCGTTTCAACAAAACATTCCGGTTCTGATGGGGATGCTGGGAATTTGGTACAGCAATTTCTTCGGAGCTGAGTCGCATGCCATACTTCCGTATGACCAGTATATGCATCGGTTTGCGGCCTATTTCCAACAAGGCGATATGGAAAGCAATGGAAAGTGTACCGACAGGAAAGGGCATACCGTAACCTATCATACTGGTCCGCTTATCTGGGGTGAGCCTGGAACTAATGGTCAACATGCGTTCTATCAATTGATTCATCAGGGCACCCGTTTGGTTCCATGTGATTTTATTGCTCCTGCGGTTTCCCACAACCCCTTAAGCGACCATCACGAAAAGCTGCTCGCCAACTTCTTCGCTCAAACGGAAGCCTTGATGAAAGGAAAATCTACCGATGAAGCCCGTACTGAGTTGATGGAGCAGGGACTGCAAGCTTCCGAAGTCAGCAAATTGCTTCCCTACAAAACGTTTGAAGGGAATCGACCGACGAACAGCTTTTTAATCCGGCAGATTACACCGAAAACGTTGGGTCAATTAATCGCTTTTTATGAGCACAAAATTTTTGTTCAAGGAATTATTTGGAACATCTTCAGTTTTGATCAGTGGGGAGTAGAACTCGGAAAGCAACTGGCCGGACAGATTTTGCCCGAGTTGATGAATAGCGGATCTGTAACTTCACACGACAGCAGTACCAATGGGTTAATCAATGCCTGGAAATCCATGGCGCAAAAAGCTTAATCATGCAGTCGCTTTATCCGTTACAGTTTCACCCTATTTTTTTAGAGAAAATATGGGGAGGACAGAAAATCGCTACCGTATTAGGGAAAGATTTCAGCCCGTTGCCCAATTGTGGTGAAAGCTGGGAAATCTCTGGTGTTTCAGGAAAGGTATCTGTTTTAGCGAATGGGTATTTAGAAGGAAGAAAACTAACAGAGCTGATGGTGCAATTCGGTCCTGAATTGCTAGGAAAACGAATTTCTGAACGCTATGGAATGGAATTTCCTTTGTTGCTGAAAATTCTGGATGCAGCCGAAGACTTATCCATCCAGGTTCATCCTGATGACCGACTGGCCAGGGAACGGCACAACTCTTTGGGAAAAACAGAAATGTGGTACATCCTCGATGCTGACCCCGGCTCTTCCCTCATCAGCGGATTTAATCAGGAAGTCAATCGAGAGCTTTATCTCGAAAAGTTGAATTCAGGAAAATTATACGACATACTTAATGTAGAACAAGTTACTGCTGGCGATTGCTTTTATTTACCCGCAGGCAGGGTACACACTATTGGTAAAGGATTGTTGTTGGTCGAAATTCAACAATCCTCCGATGTAACTTATCGTATCTACGACTTCGACCGGGTTGATGACAAGGGAAATAAAAGGGAATTGCATACCGAGCAAGCCCTCGATGCACTCGATCATCAACATCATCCTTCTTATCGCCAGCAGTACGAAGTGAAAAGCAACGATGCAGCATTGTTGGCTCGTGGGCCTTATTTCAGCACTCAAATTTTGAAATTCAATCAACCCGTGAACAGAGCACTGTCCTCCGTTGATAGTTTTATCTTTATTGTGGCAGTGGAAGGCAGTTTTACCATTGAGCATCCTGAATTTCCTTTGACTTTAGTTAAAGGCCAATCGGCCATGATTCCTGCTGCTTTGGCCGACTATACCGTGACGCCATTGACTACCGAGGCTACTTTGTTGGAGTCTTATTGCAGTGAATAATTTGGCTTTACATCTTTTGGATCTTGGCGTTATGGATTATTCCTCCTGTTGGACGTTTCAAGAGCAACTTTTTAAAGAGAAATTGGAATTGAAAAGCCACAATAAGCTGAATACGGACAATTTTTTGCCTATTGTTCACCATTTGCTTTTAGTGGAACATCCTGCAGTTTATACGCTTGGCAAAAGTGGCAATGCGGCGCATTTGCTAATATCCGAAGAGGAGCAAAAAGAACTCGGAGTCGAATTCGTGCACATCAACAGGGGAGGAGATATCACCTTTCATGGCCCAGGGCAATTGGTGGCTTATCCCATTCTTGACCTAGAGCAAATGAAAACGGATATCCACTGGTACATGCGCCAACTCGAGGAAGTGGTCATTCGTACTCTTTCTTATTGGGGAATAATTGGTGATCGCTATCCGGGATTTACCGGTGTCTGGCTTAATCCCGATATGGGAGATAAAGCCAGAAAAATTTGCGCAATGGGAGTGAGAACAAGCCGATGGGTAACCATGCACGGATTAGCCCTTAACAATACCACGGACTTGTCTTTTTTTGATCGAATGATTCCTTGTGGAATCCGCGACAAGCAAGTGACTTCCATTGAAAAGGAATTGGGCAATGCCCCTTCCATGGAATCCCTGAAATCTGTTTTTAAACAATCCTTTGTTGATGTTTTCGAAATTCAATATGCTTAGAAAAAACCGCCTTTTTATTCCCTGTTTGATTTTGACAGGAATACTTTCATCCTGCCAGCCGTCCGCAAACAATCAAGATAACGCCGAAGGTCAGGAACAAGCTGCCATAGAGCGTCCATCTGCCGACTCTCTAATGTGGAGCTATCAGAATGGCCCGGTTGCTCCTGATTACCAAAGACGTTGGGAGGTGGTGCTGAAAGGAGATTCCGCCTTCGGACGATTGATGCACCTCGATCAAACGCTTTGGAGTAATGCCATTCAAGTGAATAAGGATTCGCTGAAATACTTTTTCTTTAACCTTGAACAATGCCACATTGAATCGGATAGCATTAGGAAGGATCAACCCTGCGTTGGATATGGTAGCCATCAGATTTCTTTTTTTATGAGAGGAAGAGCCTTAAATGGAGAAGCTTATTTCTGTGGAGATATGCCTGGAGGTTCGATAAAAGGAGAAAGCAGAAAGGCGGGAAGGCTTTTTTTGAACCTTATTCCGGGGATGATGAAAGTGGTGGACACCAGTTTTGGTGGCTCAACCGGTGTTTTGGCTAATTAACTATTCACTGTTCCAATAACTAAGCAAAATCAGCCAATAATTCGGCGATATTTGATTTTACCTTTGCCCCTATGTTGAGAAAAATAGCTTTCGGGATTTCAGCTTTCTTACTGCTTCTGTTTGTACTGGTGCTGGTTCTACCTGTACTTTACAAGGACCAGATTAAAGCCAAACTCTTACAGGAAGTAAATAAGAAAATCAACGCTCAGTTGCAAATCGGGGATGTCTCTGCAACTTTATTCCGACACTTTCCTTTACTAACTCTCGAAGTAGAAGAGGTGAAGCTTTGGGGTAAAGACCAGTTCAAATCCGATACGCTACTGTCTTTGAAATCAATCGGGCTTTCCATGAATCTCATGGAAGTTATAAAAGGAGAAAACCTCAGCATTCGCAAGTTTAGTCTATCCGAAGGAACCATCAACCTTATTGAATTAAGAGATTCATCCGCCAACTGGAAAATAACTTTCCCCGATTCCCTTCCAGAAAAACCCATAGACACTTCCACCTCGGCCTTTAAATTCAGCATTGAATCATACAAATTTAGCAATCTGAACCTGCTTTATACCAGTGAGCTTTCAGGAATGAAGGCAGATCTTCAAGGCCTTAGCCATGAAGGTTCAGGAGACTTCAACCAAGATGAATTTGTACTCAAAACGTTAACCGAGGTAAAGGACTTTTCGCTCACATATAAAGGAGTTAAATACCTCAATCATTTACATGCAAAAGCTGAAGTGCCCATAAACATCAACAGCAAACAGTCCAAATACACCTTTACAAAAAACGAGTTTAGTCTGAACGATTTGAAGGTGCATTTTGATGGTTGGCTGCAATCTGGAGCAAAAGCAATGGACATGGATTTGAGCTTTTCAACACCTCAGACTGAATTCAAATACCTGCTCTCGCTGATTCCTGCCCTATACACCAATCAGTTTGATAAGTTGAAAACAAGTGGAAGCTTTGTTTTTAATAGCCGTATTAAAGGGCAATATGAAGAAAAGAAATCTATTCCTTCATTTCAATTAGGGCTAAAAGTTAAAGACGGATTCTTCCAATACCCTTCACTTCCGGCTGCGGTGAAAGCAGTGAACTTAGAGTTAAGTCTGAGCAATCCTGATGGAGTTGTGGACAATACCGTTATCAACTTGAAACACCTTCATGCTGATTTAGGAGGAAATCCTCTTGACTTCAGCCTTGATTTAGTGAAACCTTTAAGTGATCCAACCCTAACTTCCAATTTAAAGCTGTTGTTGGATTTAACCAAAGTAAAAACGTTTTATCCCCTTCCCGAAGGCCAAGATCTAAAAGGAATGGTAAAGGCTGATCTTACTGCTGGAGGGAAAGTTAATGCTCTTAAGAAGAAAGACTTCAAAGCATTTACTTTTAGCGGACTTCTTGAACTGGGTGGTTTTTATTTTAGAAATGCCTCTTTCCCACAAGGAATGCAAATAGAAGCGATGAAGCTTTTATTTAGTCCTGCTGTGGTGAAGCTTGCACAGTTTAATGGAACATTAGCAGGAAGCGATTTACAGGCAGATGGGTATATCGATAATCTTCTGTTTTATTTTCTGAAGAATGAGCCGCTGAAAGGAAGTTTTAACCTTCGCTCCCAAGAATTGAATCTGAATGCATTTATGAGTAAAGCAGACTCCAGCGAAGAAACTCCAGAGGCTACTGAGACTACTGCTTTAAAAATTATTGAGGTTCCGGCAAATATTGATTTTACGCTTAATGCTGCTTTGCAGAAGGTGATTTACGATAACCTTACTATTTCAGACCTATCAGGAAATCTGAAAATTAAAGATCGTCAACTAGGATTTCACGACTTGAACTTTAATCTTCTAGGAGGAACTATTCAGAGTACAGGAACCTATAGCACTAAAATTATAAATAAACCAGAAATAAATTTTGATCTGAGCATGCAGAATTTTGATATGCAGCAATGCGTCAAAACATTTGTTTCCTTTGAAAAAATCGCACCAGTAGCCCCTTTTGTTACTGGCAACTTTACTACTGCATTTCGACTTGCCGGTTTTCTTAAGGAAGACATGACTCCTGATTTGATGACACTAACAGGCGGCGGTCTTTTGAAAATGAAAACAGCAGGGGTTGCGGGTTATCCCCCAGCATTAAAACTGTCTGAAATGCTGAATATTCAAGAGCTAAAAGAGCTTCAACTGAAGGATTTGAAACTAAGCTTTGAGTTTGAGAACGGACGAGTCTTTGTGGCTCCGTTCGATATGAAACTTGCTGGCATGAATACCCGTGTTTCTGGCTCTAATGGATTTGATAAAACCATCGATTACATAGCCGACATGAGCATTCCGCGAGCCCGCTTAGGACAAGCAAACGATGCTGTAAAGGATTTGTTGAATCAAGCCAACGCTTTCGGAGTGAAAATTACCCTCAATGATGTAATTCCTGTTCGTATTTCTATTACTGGTACTGTTGATAATCCAAAAATCAAAACTGATCTTAAACAGGCTGCTGGCAATATGGCGGACCAATTGAAAAATCAAGCTCAGGAAGAATTACAAAGAAGAAAAAAAGAGCTGGAGGAAAAAGCGCGGATGGAAGCAGAAAAAGTGAGGCAAGATTTAGAAAATAAACGCCGTGAAACTGAGCAAAGAGCTCAAGATGAGGCGGATAAATTGAAGAAAGAAGCTGAGCGAAAAAAGGCTGAGGCTGAACAGAAAGCCAAAGCGGAAGCTGAGCGCCTGAAAAAAGAAGCTGAAGAAAAAGCAAAAGAAGAAGCAAAAAAACGGTTGAAAGGCTTATTGCCACGTTAAGATATTATGACAAAGAACCCACACAATCATCATTCGTTCACCCCTGAGTTGCTCAAGCAATTCAAGGCTCTAATTCCGGAAGAGCGTCTCGTTTTGCCAGAATCCGACCAGTTTCAATGGTATGGTAAGGATGAAACTGAAGACTTTTGTTTCTTGCCTGAAGTGGTTGCAAAACCCGATTCTGTTGAAGAAGTTGCAGCTATTGCGGCCTTCTGTAATCGAAATCATATTCCGTTAACGTGTCGGGGTGCCGGTACCGGGCTCAGCGGTGGTGCGCTACCGGTGATGGGTGGCGTTGTGCTAAGCACCGAAAAGCTTAATCGTATTCTCGAAATCGACGAACAGAACTTACAGGTTACGGTAGAACCCGGTGTGGTGAATCAGGCTTTGCGCGATGCAGTGGAATCCCTGGGCCTCTTTTATCCACCAGATCCTTCAAGTCGTGGCTCCAGTGTTATTGGTGGAAATCTTGCTGAAAGTGCTGGTGGCCCAAAAGCGGTTAAGTATGGCACCACCAAAGACTATGTCTTGAACCTGGAAGTAGTTCTTGCCGATGGAAATATCATTTGGACAGGCGCCAATACCCTAAAAAATGCTACCGCCTACAACCTTACTCAGTTGATGGTTGGCAGTGAGGGAACTTTGGGAATTATAACTAAAGCAGTGCTTAGATTAATTCCCCTGCCCCGCCAAACACTCCTCATGTTAGCGCCGTTCAAATCATCGGTGAAGGCATGTGAGGCGGTTAGTGCCATCCTCAGAGCTGGTGTAACTCCCTCAGCACTTGAGTTTATGGAACGAAATGCGCTGGTTTGGGCTGCCCGATATACCGGTCAAAACCTTCAACTCCACGACGATGTTCAGGCTCACCTCCTCATTGAAGTGGACGGACAGCACGAAGATGCTCTGTTTAGAGAGTGTGAAATCATCACCGGAGTGTTGGAAAATTTTGAAGTAGGAGAGGTGCTTTTTGCCGATACTCATGAGCAAAAAGAGCAATTGTGGAAAATGCGCAGATCAGTGGGGCATGCGGTTAAATCCAATTCCGTTTATAAGGAGGAAGATACCGTGGTTCCCCGCGCCAGCCTTCCTCAACTTCTTGAGGGTGTAAAAGCAGTTGGAAACAAATATGGATTTGAGTCGGTCTGTTATGGCCATGCCGGCGATGGAAATCTTCACGTTAACATCATCCGAGGTGATTTAACCGAACACGCTTGGGATTATGACGTTACCCGTGGTATTGAAGAAATTTTTGAACTCGTTAAATCCCTCAAAGGCACCATTTCGGGCGAACATGGAATCGGATGGGTGCAGAAAAACTACCTCCCAATCGTCTTTTCTTCGCTAGAAATTAACTTGATGAAACAGATTAAGCAAGTCTTCGACCCGAACGGAATACTGAACCCTGGAAAAATATTTCCAGATTAATTCAACTAAAGACTTCTATAAAAAAAGGGTGTAGCAATTAATTGTTACACCCTTTTTTATAGCTATTCAAATGAGAATCGCTTCAGCAGCCTAAGTGAATGGGTATAGCCCCATTCTTGGGTAAAAATACCGTAGCTGTCTATCCGGTCAGTTCGCACCCAGTGGCTGGCATGCCGGATGAGCCCTTCATCTACAATTAGACCCACATGGGTTATTTTCCCATTTTCATTGTCAAAAAAAGCAAGATCGCCAGGGCGTGCTTCCTGAATCAGTGAAAGTGTTTCACCGGTAGTCGCTTGGTCTTTTGCATCTCGTGGCAAAGCAATGCCCGCCATCCTGAAAAGCACCTGAACCATTCCAGAACAATCAATGCCTGCGCTTGTTCGACCTCCCCATTGATAGGGAACGCCTTCTAATATTGCTGAAGAATCTACAAGTGTGCTTCTGTTTAGCTTCTTCGTTAATACAGGTTCTTCCGTTTCATAAATAGGACTTCCGAAGTATCGAACGCCTCCTGCATGCTTGGTGATTAATTCACACTGAAAACCAATGGGTTCGGCCATAGTTGCTACTTCCTGAACTTGCCTTGCTGAAACATATCCTTGGTAATGGTCTATACAACAGCTCACTAAAAGCCATTCGCCATCCGACTCAAGTACTCTGGCATATTCGCCTTTCAGCAATTGACTTACCTGCTCCGCCGCATGACGCGCTTCCGACCGAAGTGGTACAATTGCCGCAATGGCTTGAATTATCATCGTGTTGCTACTTTGAAAAATTCCTGGTCCCGGAATAAGCTGAATTCTGCATCCAAACGTGCTTTTTCTCTCCACTGGCTGTCCTGACTTATGGCTCTTACCAAGCTAGTTCCAAGTAATTCTGTGTCCCCTTTACGGGCAGCAACAATAGCTCTCAGATAAAAGAATGGAGCTGTTTTTTCTCCACATTGGATAGTTTCGGTAGCTTCTTTTAAAGACATAGTAAGAATCTCGGTCAAGGCTTTGTTGTAACTGCAATCAGCATTTCTCGCAATTTCCAAAGCCTCGGCATAACGTCCCATGCGTAAGAGTGGAGCCACTGCGGCTACTCCAAGTTTAGGATTCATTTTATGGGCTGCCAGAAGTTTTTCTAAACCATCATTAATTTTGAAAGCATCTAACAAGGCCATTCCCAAGTGTTCTAATGAAAGTGCTCCTCCACTATCTAATTTAGAAGCTTTTTCAAACGCAGAAATTGCCATGTTGAGGTTCGGTGGGCTCAGTTGCATGAAGGCAATTCCGGAATTATGCAAGTACTGGGCATTTTCTGGATAACGCATACCGAGATAGGCAGCAATGCCTGATTTGAGTGGAGCATTTTGGGTGTAGTTGTATGCTTTCAACAACTCAGACTCACTTAGTTTCGAAGGGTCTTTTGAGGCTAAATCCACCAATTCACTCAAGCTTTTTTCTAATGGAGAAGTCCGAATAACTACTTCGGTTCTTCTTAATTGTGGAAGTACTTGCTCCGCTAGAAACCGGAAGTTATCTGCATTCTCTCGAAGAAGTTTTTCTTTTTCTTTTTCTTCAACCGTAGTGGCGAGGATTGCTTCGGTCATTTCCCTACCCTTCCAGTTTTTTTGAGAAACTATACGGGCGAGTCCTTCCCAATCTTCAGCAGTTTTTACATCCTTAATAAAGCTATCTTCATCTACTTTAGAGACCTTTTTCTTTTTTAGGATTTCATAAACAAACTGATTTACATTTTCTGCCCTTTCATCTGCCAGTGAGCTGTTGCGGTCTAATTCGCCATCTGGGGAAGCAAAAGCCCTTAATTGAACTTCCCGAATATCTACTTGCCCCTTCAGCATTTTAACTAAACCATCTACTTCTTTCCGTTTTTTCTCGGAGCTGCGGAATTCAGCCTGGTCTTTTAAAAAGAAAATAGTTGCCTTATATTCTGTAAGTGAGTCCTTCAGTTGCACTGTGATAGGTTTCCATGGCCTAATATCCACGGCCAAGTCAGAAGTCACCATTACCCCTGGAGCCAGTTTTCTTGGCTTGAGTGAGTACTTTTTATTCTTCAAAACCAAGGTGGGCTCAGCCATCAGGTTCAGATTTTCCATTCCATCTTCGAAGGCAAATTTTCCTGAATACTGAACTTTTCCACCTTTCTCAAAATTAACAACCTGGCCTTGCCCTTCGGCCTTCTCCCCTTTGAGCCAAGTTTCAGTTAAATCAATTCGCCTTGTTCCGAGTAAGAGATAAGGTTTGATGAGTACTTTGGCCTTTTTGTCAAAAAGCTTAGGGGGAATTATCGCACTTAACTCAAAGGAAACACTGTCTCCAATTCTTTCCAGAATGCGGGGTTCGCAGCGAACTGCAAGGGCATCTGGATTCTTTAATAGTGCTGAAGTGCCACAAGCGGTCATCAATAACCCCAAAATTGTAGGATAAAGTACTTTTGATGTCATGGAGAGGGTTTGTAATTTGGCACTAAGTTAAACCACCCAGCAACTTGTATATCCTCAAAATTAAAGGGAAGGCTAAAATCCCTGATTACGTCCAGGTTAGAGACCAAAACTTTACCCTTATTGCCTATTTCAGAGCCGACAGACCCGAAAAAGGGTTGAATGAATGTGGTTTGGGAGATAGGATTGATGCAGCAAAGTCGTTCATAGATCAACTCCCTTACAGTAAAATTACCGAATTTGTATTCTGATGGAAGCGGAAGTGGTTATTAGTCTTCAGGATGCTGAAATTCGGCAAGGCCAGATTCCAGTACTCAATCATGTTTCATTTGAAATTAAGGCTTCGGAATTTGTTTACTTGATTGGCAGAACCGGAATGGGAAAGTCCTCCTTACTTCGAACACTTTATGCCGATATCCCCACAGGTGGCGGAAGTGTAAGTGTTGCAGGATTTGATCTTACACAAATTAAACCCGCACAAGTGCCGCTTTTGAGAAGAAAGCTGGGCGTTATTTTTCAGGACTTTCAGTTGCTTACCGATCGCTCTGCTTGGGACAACCTGGAGTTTGTTCTAAAAGCAACAGGTTGGAAAGACAAGCACGCCATGGAAACTCGAATTAAAGAAACTCTTGCGCTTGTTGGTCTGGAAACCAAGGATTTCCGGAAACCCTATGAGCTTTCAGGTGGAGAACAACAACGTCTTGGGATTGCTAGAGCATTGCTTAATAACCCCGAATGCATCCTTGCTGATGAACCTACCGGAAATCTTGACCCTGAAAGCTCTCAAGAAATACTCGTACTTCTGAAAGCAATCAGCAAAAAAGGCACTTCAGTATTAATGGCTACCCACGATTTTCTTCTTATTGAAAAAAATCCGGAACGACTATTAAAGATTGAAGCAGGAAAAGTCCTTGATTTAGGCTCTGTTCTTTTTTAGCAGCACTTGCTAATCAGAAATTTTAGCAAGTACACTTCTCATTTCACTTAATCGGCCTGTCTTTAAAGCTTATCCGTTATTTTAGACGTTGATGAAAGGCGCTAACAACCGAATCTTATGGCTGATATTCGTTTTATTTGCCGGAGTAGGGTGTCAGCAAGGCCAAAAGGAACTAAAGTTAAGGGATGAAGCAGTAAAGGCCATGGTTGGCCTTCAGGCTCTCCAGTACGAAGATTATCGCTATTGGTATTATAAAATTGAGAAAAGATCGCTTATAAACCGGAATAAAGAAGTTGAAGCAACACTGTTGCTTTTGAAAGCTTCCGAGAAACTGATTTATTGGAGAGAAGTTGAGGCGAATTCCGATAGCTTACTTGATCTTGCTCTTTCTAAGTCGGAAGATGATTCCTTGCGAATAGCTATCAAACTTAGAAAGGTTGATTACAAGATTTTAACTCACCAGTTTGAGGCAGCAAATCATTTGTTACAATCACTTGGCAATGAAATGCCTGCTGATCTTCTCAGTGAGAAAAAATATTTGCAGTTCCGATTTGATTCAAGACTCAACGGCGTTTCGGAAATAGAACCGGTGTTGGATAGCTTACGCCTAAACTCAGTGAATGACGCACTTTTGCTAAGATTTTTAACCAAGGCGGGCGATATTCATTACAATTATGGAAATTTTGATCAGTCAGCTTATTGTTATAAAGAGGCTCTTGCCCTGGCTGGTAAAATAGGCTGGAAAGGGTATAAGTCAAAATTGCTCGTTGAACTCGCCGATGTAGCTTATGCGTTAGATGAGCTGGATTCAGTTGTGTACTACGTAGATAATGCCAATACAATTCTGCTTCAAATTCCTAATCCTGAAATAGCTTGCAACGGGTACTACATTGCGGCACGTGCTCAATTGCAACTGGGTGAAGTTAGTTTAGCACAGGATAACTTTTTGAAACTTCAGGAATCCGGCAATAAAACCAATAATCCTAGACATAAGCTAAAAGCTTGGATGGGCTTATCCGAAATAGCATTAAGTCGTAGTAAAGTTAAGCTTGCCGATTCGTTAATTCAGTATGCGATTGCTTTAATTGATTCTGTTAATGATGATGTATTAACTCATCAGGCTTTTTTTCATGCATCAAAGGTTGCTTCTTCCTCTGGTCGTTATCCTGAAGCACTAATTTGGCTACAAAAAGGGGAATATTTAGAGCGTGTCAATAAAGATAGTGCTGAACTTGTTTCAACTTTATATGAAAAACTGAGATTGCTGCTAAAAGTTGGAAGATACCGTGATATGGAACCCATATTTACTGAATTGGATATGTTGTTATTCAAGTTTCCTATTCCTTCACTTGAGTTATCTTTTCTTGAAACAAAGGCAGATTGGTTAGCAGGTTTAAGAAAATACAAGGAAGCTAATAAGGTTGCTCAAAAGCTTGGTCAACTAATCAGTGATTTCAACAAGGTTGATGAATTTAAAATAAAGAAAATAAAAGAATTACAAGCTAATTTAGTTATACAAAGCAATATTATTAACAAAGAAAAAAATGATTTAAGTCAATCTAGGAAAACGTTGTTTATTCTTCTTTCAATTACCTTACTTGTTTTATCTGCCATCCTCTTTATATTCTTTGCCAGAATTACATATCTGAATAAAAAGAACGCTAAGATTAAGAAAAAATTGGAAGAATTCGAGACCCAAAGAGCATTAGCAGAATCAACGTATATTCAAATAAGTAAAATTAAAAATGAGTATTTACGAAGGAAAATTGTAGAGTTAAACTTGTTTGATAGTTGGTCTGAACAGCCTGATCGAGTAGGAATTTCAGTGTTGAGATTTAACCTTATCCTTTACTATTTCTTGTCAGAATTTTTGAATGTGGTAGCTGATGTTTTGCGCTTCAAGCCAAAATCAAATTCTTTGGAAAATAGCATAACCACTTTTCAACCAGAAAAATTCAAGCCTGAATGGGAAATGTCTTGGGATGCTTTAAGAACATTTCAACCATGCCAAATAAAATTTTCATTAGAACAGGGAGTTTTTTGGAGTACGGACGCAGAAAAGGTTATGCTGCTCATTGATATACTTGTTCGTCAGTTTATAGTTAAATCTCATGATAGAAAAGAGCTTTGCGTGCAGCTTTTTAAAGAAGGCTTTTCTCTCGAAACTTCTTTGTTGTACGAGCATGAATTAAAACAACTTTCAATTGTCCTGAATAACTTTCAATCATCCCCTTACACAACTTCAAGTGGATTGCAATCCAGTTTAAGCAGAATCGCTATTTCTATGTTAATCGTGGAGTTAGGTTTAAGGGTGGAATCTGAACAAAATATGGATACCATAAACATTAAATTTTTATTTATTAATAAATGAAGAATCGTAGTTTAATTAAATTATTAAGTATATGTATAGCTTTTGCATTTTCCTGTAGCCAAAAGGATTTGCTAAAGAGTTCTGGAAGCTATAGTGAAGCGTCAATTAACCTTTTGGGATTGGATACTGCCTTATGGTTAAATATAAAAGAAGAGCCTGAAAATCAAAGTAATAGCGATTTTGTTATCAATCCTTCTGTTGCTCTACGAATAGTTGGTGAATCAACGCTCAACTTGTCGAAAAGGAATTTGAGTTCTGCATATTCAACTTCTTCAGGGCTATTGAAGAGCTGCTCAAAAGTTAAGGATTCACTTTATTGGCAGATAATGTTTCATCATTTTATTATTGCTAATGAAGTAGATTCTTTAGCCGAGTGTAAGCGAATTCTTTCATTAGCCGGTGACTCTTCCGATGCAGGTCTTACATGGATTTGGCAACAAACCTACCTTTGGATGAGGTTACAAGCACGCCTTTGGAATTCCGAAGAATATGAAAAACAGAAAAATAAACTAATTGATTTAATTAAACAGCATCAAAATTGGAAAAGTATTGCAGGTATTACTTATGAACAGTTAGGAAATTATGAGAGCATTTTCCGAAAGCCACAATCGGCATATAACTTTTATAAAGAAGCAATTAATTATTTTAAATTATCCGGATGGAAAAAACGTGAGTATTTATGCAAACTTAGATTTGCAGATCAGTTATTGGCTGATGGTCATTTGAGTAATGCTTGGCTTGTTTATAATGAAATACCGGACGTAAAACTAAAATGGCCTGAACTTCACTGCATAAAACTTCTTCTTTTAGCTGAATTTGCTTTTCGTTCTCACGATAGAAGTAAAGAAAGAAACTATTTGTTGGAGTTATACCACTTTGCAAATACTGAAAAGTTGAAATTTTGGGCTACCGAAGCGGCAACAAGAATGTCAAGCTGGCATCAAGAGAGTAAAGGATTTATTCAAAAAGATTCAGTGCTCTATTATGCAAAACTAACCTATAAGAACGCATTGGAAATGCAAGACCAAAGTGCTGTTGCAAATGCGTGTATTGATTTATCCATAGCTGAAAGATTAAATGGCAACTTAGCACGTGCAATGCAACATGCCATGGATAATTGGGCTGTACGGCGAATACAAAAAAATGTAACGGAAGAGATTAAAGCTATTTATGAAATTGTAGAATTGTATCGACTGACCAATAATCGAACTTATGCGCTAGCGTTCAACGATTCAGCTTTGATGTTATTGGATAAATTTCCCGAAGAACGTCCATTCTTGAGTCAAGTATTTAATCAACGTGCTATCCTTGAAGAAGAAAATGGCAATTTTGAATTTGCATACAGTTATAGAAAAAAATACTTGATATGGCTTCGTGAAGGATTAAAGCGTGGTATTGCTGGTTTCAAGCAGGTTCAAATTGAACAGTTACAATCTCAAGTCTTTGTGAGATCGGAAGAACTTAAAGCTATCCAAAAATCTAGAAGAGATTACAGAAGACTAAATCGTTACGTGCTATTATCGGCCTTGATGCTGGTAACTGTGACGTTATTGTTGACGTTTAGTAGATGGGCCAAGAAACGTCATGAATTATCTAAACTCGAGGAAGAGGCAGAATTTAGTCGTTTCCAATTATCGAGCATTCTAACTGATTTAAAGGAAGAAGAAAAGCAGCTTACTAATCATGGGTATAAGGAAGGAAAGAACCTAATCAATTTTATAGT
Organism: Chitinophaga pinensis; assembly: GCA_943373175.1. Classification (GTDB taxonomy): domain Bacteria; phylum Bacteroidota; class Bacteroidia; order UBA7662; family JAIXUI01; genus JAIXUI01. The sequence goes on from CALSBM010000019.1 coordinate 15,973, forward strand.
CTCAGACTGGCGTAACAATCAACTAAGTGAATTAAAAAAGCGCCTCCAGCATTTGCTGAAAGCGCTTAAATCAATTTGAGAATTTGTATTAGCGTTGCTTTACCAACTTCTGAGCAGTCAAACGCTCATTTCCTTTCCAGATTTCTATGAGATATAATCCGCCAGAAAGTTGATCTACCCCAATACTGGTTGATTGCTGACCATAATAGGCAATGGCTTCTGACTGAATCGTTCTTCCACCTAAATCCAAAATTTTGACTTGCAACAATCCTTGATGTTGAAGATTGCCAAATTCAAGGTATAGTTGATTGTTAACTGGATTTGGCCAAATCTTTACCGAATTGTCTTTCTCAATTTCTCCAGTGGAAGTAATAAATCCTTGATTACAGTTGCATACTGGTTTTGGAACTGTAGTAGAGGCGCTATCAGGTGCTGTGTAAGTGGCTTTAACAAACAGCCGTTGCCCAATGCTAACGCTGTCGGCATTTCTTACAACCATCGTAACCCAACCACTAAGGATTGGCGTATAGTTGTAAACAAGTGTTCCAGCACCTTCAGTACTGTCTAGAAATCCACAATTTGCATCTAGTAAACTTACGTTGACCTTTCTTATGGTGTCGGAAGTAAAAACTTCCAAACGCAGTGGTTGCCCGCCTGCAACAAAGACTTTTCCAACTGTTCTACATGAAGTTGAACTATCTGGAAGTCGTCCTCCTTGGCGCAGAGAAAGTACATGACTATCTCCTAAGTCATCATCCATCTCCCATTCCTGAGATATTGCTTTTCTTGTTCTTGTATAATTAGTACTGATGCCTGTTGGCGCCCAAACCGAATAACCCCGCCGACCTTGCAAGGCAGAGCCATCACAAGGCGGAATGGATAAATCCACTTTTCCACCTCCATAAACTGTTCGAATTGCAGTCCCGTTTGCTCCTGAATAGTCTTTCAGTTGTGTACCATCAGAAAATGAAGTTTGAACACCAGTCAGATTTTGCCACGTATTCCAGTTATCGTTAACGGCAATCAACGCTCGGCCTCCGCGCTCAATAACTAATACATCCTGAGCCTGCCAACGAACAAAGTAAGCGCCTTGCTTGAAACGAAGATTTTGGTGACACCAAATTAAATTGGCGATATCCGAACGTACAGGCAAATCAGTTTCTGATCGAGGCTGGTGACTATAACGCTTACCTGTGTACCCAATATCAAATAAATCCTCAAAAAACACCTGAGGTGCGCCGTCAACTGCGAGAATAATTCCGTAAACGACAGCTAATCTCGGATTATTGGGTTCGATGTGTAACCCAAGCTGTTGGCCTAAATTCCAGCCGGTATAGTTTCCTGCAGTGTTGAGCTGTGGCCTGAATGTATCATGATTGTTAACGAATGGAACTGTTCGCTGCCGGTTATCCTGTTGAGAACTTGGAACTGAACCCAAATCAAAGTTTCCCATACCATTTGCTATCCCAACCAAAGCATTCCTTAAGGCAAAATCAAATGTCCCTGAACGATTTTGGACACTATTGGCCCAGTTGTCTAATTCTGTTTTGCCCCCAACCCATTCTCCAACTGCAAACATTTCATTACCTCCATTGGCGAAACCTGAATTGAATTGAAGATTCCAGAGGTAATCTTCACAGATATAAGAAGGAAAATGTTTTATAGCGTCTAAACGAACGCCATCCCAACCTTGCTGCTTTTTGTACCAGACTATCCAGTTGCGCATATTTTTGCGCATATAGTCGCTATCCTGAACAGGGTTGTGCGAGGCATTCGAACTTTGACCAAAAGCATTCGATTCAAAACTAATATCTGGCCCCCACCATGGAGAGTTAATGTCGTTTGAGCAGCATGCATTTCCGGGATTGGGGTAGAAATTTTGCCAGTTTTTAGGAAAACGCCCGCTTCTAGACAGATAGTCTAAGTTGTTTTCATTGATAACTGGTTTGCGGTAACAGGAATAGCGAAAGTTCTTGAAACGATTGGTTTGCCCATCATCCATTGCAGCAGGATCCTGGCCTCCCGCTCCTCCAATTGCTGCTCCGGCCCCGTTCATGTGGTTTAGCACGATATCTTGAATTACATCAAGTCCGTTTGCCTTCATTACAGCCATCATCCTCAAGACTTCGTCTTTGTCTCCCATCCGAGTTTTAACATTATTCTTTTGGTACTTATCACCAAGATCGTAATGGTCAAACGGAACATATCCTACACTGTTGGTTCCAGGATTTTTTACGGTAGGAGGAATCCAAACCGCATCAATTCCTAATGCACGAAGTCGGGGTGCAAGTTCAGCAAGATAATTCGACCAGCCATTGGGATAGTTGGCATTCCAGTAATCCCACCAGAATCCTTGTAAAACAATTTGCCGGCTAGGACTATTCTGAGCACAAACTCCACCCAGTAGGCTGATAGAGAGTATTAGAATTAGGGAAACTCGCTTCATGAAGGCAGAAAATTTTTGGGTTTCTAAAGATAAGGGCGTCTTTATTAAATTTTTATAAACCCTCTACCAATTCTATCTGTTTTCTTGCTTCAAATGGAAGTTTAACAGATAGTCCTTTCTCATAACTGTACGCTACCAAACAAGTAGTTCCAGTGGTGGCGGTAATCAACGAACCATCAGGTTGTTCAACTCCTATCAGGTATTCAAAGTCCATGCTTTTGGTACCTAACCTGCTGCACCTAACAAAAATAAAGGCACGGTCATTAAAATGCAGGGGTGCTCGGTAATCTACTGATGCATGTGCCAAGATGGCCCCAGTTTCTCTCCAGTTCCACGGTATTTCCAAATCGCGAAAATACTGTATCCTCCCTTGCTCGAAATAGGTGAGGTACACCGCGTTATTGACATGCTGAAATGCATCAAGGTCACTCCAACGGATTTCTACTAAAGTTCTAAAGTGAAAATCTTCGGGCTTAAATGTTTTGGGTTCGGGCATAAGCCCGAAGTTACGTTCCGTTAGCGGGTTTTAATGTCTCTAAGTATTTCTGAGCTGCTCGCTGTTCTGCTTCCTTACGGGTAGAATCTATCCCAACAGTTTCAGTCTTTCCATTAACTATAAGCTGAATAGCAATCCTGCGTTTTCTCGTCAAATCAGCATCAGTTACAGGCTCAAACTGAATTTTTACACCTTCTTTTTGAGACCATTCCAGTAATCTACTCTTAAAATTGCTTTCCGTTTCTAACAGTTTTTCAAAATCAACATGTTCTTTGACTAATTCTTGGATAAAGCGGGAAGCTCCTTTGAATCCATGATCTAAATAAACTGCACCGATTAATGCCTCAAGCATATCCGCATTAACATTGCGGTTTTGAATAATCTGATTTCTGTTTTTATCATCAGCAGTTAAATACTGATTCAACCCAATCTTACGCGTAACAACATCGAGAAACTGAGTATTGACTACCCTTGACCGCATTTCTGTAAGAAATCCTTCGTCTTTAAGGGGGTACTTTTTGAATAAAATTTCAGCTACAACAAGATCTAACACAGCATCCCCTAAGTATTCTAGACGCTCGTTATCAATCCTGATTCCATACTGCCCTACAACGTTGGCAGAACTATGGGTAAGTGCTTGTTCATACAACGATACATTAATCGGTCGAATCCCAGTAATGCGCCTGATTACAGACGAAAATTCAGGATTTTGCCGCCTGAAACGTGAAGTGATAATTCTAAGCAAACCCGAAACCTGTCAGGATTCGTACTTCTTGAAAATAATCGAGGTGTTGTGACCACCAAAGCCGAATGTATTGCTCAAAGCTGCCCTTACAACACGTTTTTGCGCTTTATTAAAAGTAAGATTAAGCGCAGAATCAAATTGCGGATCGTCGGTGAAATGATTGATTGTGGGAGGAACTAAATCATTTTTAACTGCCAAAACGGAAGCTATGGCCTCGATGGCACCGGCTGCTCCTAGTAAATGGCCAGTCATACTTTTTGTTGAGCTGATGTTCAAACTGAACGCGTAATCACCAAAAACTCGCTGAATAGCCTTAATCTCGCTGATATCTCCAAGAGGGGTGGAGGTTCCGTGGACATTGATGTAGTCTATGTCTTTGGGAGTTAATCCTGCATCAGCTAATGCGTTTTTCATCACGTTACTAGCACCTAATCCCTCGGGATGTGGAGCAGTAATGTGATGAGCATCGGCACTCATTCCACCACCAACAAGCTCAGCATAAATAGTGGCACCTCTGGCAATTGCGTGGTCAAGCTCTTCTAAAATCAAGGCTCCAGCACCTTCTCCAAGAACAAAACCATCCCTATCAGCATCAAATGGACGAGAAGCTGTTGAAGGAGAATCATTGCGCTCAGATAACGCCTTCATGGCATTAAATCCTCCTATCCCCGCTTCATTAACCGCAGCCTCCGAACCACCTGCAACCATAACATCTACTTTTCCTAATCGGATATAGGTAAATGCATCAATAATGGCATTGGTCGAAGACGCGCAAGCAGAAACAGTCGTAAAATTTGGACCTCTGAATCCGTACTTAATAGAAATATGGCCAGCAGCGATATCCGCAATCATTTTAGGAATGAAAAACGGATTGAAGCGTGGTGTACCATCGCCTTTTGCAAATCCTGAACATTCCTCAAGAAAAGTAAGTAAGCCTCCGATGCCTGACCCCCATATAACTCCAACACGATCCTTGTCAACAGTATCTAATGGTAATCCACTATTTTCAATGGATTCTTGTACCGTAACAAGTGCATAATGTACAAATGGATCGAGCTTGCGGGCTTCTTTCTTCTCTAAGAACTGATGAACATCGAAGTTCTTAACCTCACATGCAAAGCGGGTTTTGAACTTCGACGCATCGAAAGATCGAATAAAATCGGCACCACTAACGCCTTCAATCAGGCTCTTCCAGTAAGAATCAACATTATTTCCGATTGGGGTAAGTGCTCCTAATCCGGTGACAACAACGCGTTTCAACTGCATAGACCTGAGAATATAAGTGGGGATTAATTATTTCGCGTGAGCTTCGAGATAGGCAATTGCCTGTCCAACCGTTTGGATATTTTCGGCCTGATCATCTGGAATAGAAACATTGAACTCTTTTTCGAATTCCATGATAAGTTCAACGGTGTCAAGTGAATCTGCTCCGAGGTCTGCAGTGAAGCTTGCTTCTGGAGTAACTTCACTTTCGTCTACTCCAAGCTTCTCAACGATGATCGCTTTAACGCGAGCGGCTTTGTCTGACATTTCAATCAATATTTTGGCTTGCAAACATACTGTATTTGAAACTGATTATCCAAAAATTTAAGTCTGAAATGATGAGTAGTATTATCCTAATCCTTCTGTAGTTTACTAGCTACATGCTCACCTTTCTTAAATTAAAGTATTTGATAAACAGCGTTATAGAAACGTTATTAACAGGCTCTATATGAAAAAGATTGTGCTTACTTTTTCTATTTTTCCTATATGAGCTCCTCTATCTTTGAGCATACATGGGTGATAAACGGATCCTTCGAATACCTTTGTCTTTGGATGACTATGAAGAGCCGTCATACTTGATTGCCGGCCTTATTTCTAATTACTTACCCTTTGAGTTGGCCAATTGGCTTAATCGTCATCTTTCCATTGATTTAGCGCGATCTTCTGATTTATTGGTGGAAAAAATTGGAAAATTGCCAGTAATGTCGTTTGTTCGTTACAGATTTAACTGCCAATTGCACCGTTTCAGTTTAATGTTACTCGCTAATCGTCAGGAAAACTCGTTCTTTAGCCCTGCTCACAAGAAAATCAACTTCTGGTTCGTGCTTCGTTGTGAGGAACAGGATGAAACAGATGTTATGATGCAGGAAATCATTCGAATAATCAATCTTAGAAATCCTTCAGATTGCTTTGCTATAGGCTATTCTTCAGACTCAATAAACCATTTCGGATATTTTGAACAGGAACATTAAAGCGCTTCCAACTCCGGAAAAGCGCACCAAAATTGTCGCAACCATAGGTCCGGCATGCAGCTCGAAAGAAACCATTTACGGCATGATGATGGCCGGTGTTAATGTATTTCGCCTCAACTTCTCTCATGCTAAGTATGACGAGCTTGCTGTTATAATCACCATCATTCGAGGCCTTGATAAGGAGTTGGGAACTTCTACAGCTATCCTTGGTGACTTACAAGGGCCTAAAATCAGAATTGGGGAGATGGAAAACAACGGTGTTCCATTGAAAATTGGTGACCAGATTGTTATGACTACTCATCCCGGTATCGGTAATGCTGAAAAAATCTACATCAACTATGAAGCCTTTCCCCGGGATGTGAAACCTGGTGATATGATCCTCCTTGACGATGGTAAAATTAAAATGGAGGTACTTGAAACTAACCAAAGGGATGCTGTTAGGGTAGTTGTTATTCATGGAGGAATTCTCTCATCAAAAAAGGGGGTGAACCTTCCAAACTCGAACGTTTCCCTCCCTTCGCTTACAGAAAAAGATATTGCAGATCTTGACTTTGTCCTCGATCAGCAATTAGATTGGGTTGCCCTCTCTTTCGTGCGCCAGGCCAACGATATCTATGATTTAAAGGCCAGAATTGCTGCCAAGAGAAAAAATATTCTAGTAGTCGCTAAAATAGAAAAACCGCAAGCTGTTGCCAACATTCACGGTATAGTTGCTGCTGCTGATGGTATTATGGTTGCTCGAGGAGACCTTGGAGTAGAATATCCGATTGAGAAACTTCCTCTTATTCAAAAAGCAATTGTTAAAGCTTCTCTTGAAATGTCTAAACCGGTAATCATCGCAACTCAAATGATGGAGTCCATGATTACCAGTTTTATGCCGACAAGGGCTGAAGCAAATGATGTTGCAAATGCAGTTCTTGATGGGGCTGATGCCCTGATGTTGTCAGGAGAAACATCCGTTGGGCAACACCCAATTCAGGTAGTCGAGTATATGACTAAAATCATTGTAAACGTTGAAGAAGGGGCAGACATCTATTATCGAAATGCACACCTCGATAAAAACTCCCCTTCTTATTTGTCTGATTCGTTATGTTATACCGCTGTAAAAACAGCAAAACACATTGATGCTAAAGCCATAGTTGGAATGACTAAATCTGGTTATACGGCCTTTAAAGTTTGTAGCTTCCGGCCAAGTGCCAAAGTATTCATTTTTACTCCTGACCGGCAATTAATGGCGCGCCTTGCTCTTGTTTGGGGAGTGGAAACCTTCTTCTATAACAAGCTCACTTCTACCGATGAAACGATTCAGGACGTTTTAAAAATCTTGCTAAAGCAGGGTGAACTCAACTTTGGTGATGTCGTAATTAACACGGGTTCGATGCCAATTCAGCAAAAACTTCGAGCCAATATGATGAAGATTTCGATAGTGGATTAACGTATCAAAGTCGAATCAACCTAAGCATAAAAGTAAGGCTGTCAGTATTGCGTAAGCTTTGTTGACAGCCTTTTTATATAGTTGAACTTACCCTTCGCGGTATAAACGACTTGCGGTATCCCAGTTAACTATTTTCCAAAAGTTCTGGACATACTCTTTGCGTTTATTCTGGTAAAGCAGGTAATAGGCATGTTCCCAAACATCTAAAGCAAGCACGGGTGTTCCTTTTAACGCAGAGACTTGCATTAAAGGATTATCTTGATTCGGGGTGCTGCCAACTGCCAAATTTCCTTCTTTCGTTTTGATTAACCATACCCATCCAGAACCAAAAACCTTCATGGCTACCTCTTCAAATGCTTGCTGAAAGGCTTCAAGGCTTCCGAACTGGGCTATTAGTGCAGATTTAAGCGTCCCTTCCGGTTGATTTTCCTTTGAAACAGGTTGAAGTAAGGTCCAAAACAAGCTATGGTTATAATGTCCACCACCGTTGTTTCGAATAGCAACAGGTGTATTGGAATCTGTAAGTGCCATTAAGCCTTTCAGATTTGTATTTTGAAAAGACGGTGATGCAGTTTTTATGGCTTTATTGAGATTGTCAACGTATGCCTGATGATGCTTGCTATGATGAATTTCCATAGTCTTTGCGTCAATAATAGGGAGCAGTGCATCATAAGAATAAGGAAGTGTTGGAAGTGTGAAGGCTTCACTAAGTGCGAAACTCCATGCTGGTTTACCACTTATCAGTATGCCTGCACCGGCTATGGCACTTAGCTTTAAGAATTGACGTCGTTTCATGTTGCTAAATTCGGCAATGCAACTGAACAGTCACATTTCTTTGTTCTGCCATATTAAAAGGTATAGTCATTACTGACTGGTTAAAGGCGTTTCGGGCTATGATGCCAATTTTCCAGTGCTCATTTGGAGCATAGTAGAAACGGAAATCGAAGATTAAATCTCCATCAATCCCCCTAAGCCGTTGATTGAGAAGGCCTCTGCCAATCAAACCTGATTCGCTAATTGGGTAATAAACATTTTCAATATTCACCATGAAACTGTTGTACCGCATATTGCTTCCAATGGTGATTTTCTTATAACGTATTTCCATATCCGCCTTCACCAAATGATTGTACCGATAAGGCAGAATCCTTTGAAGATCTTCAGGTACTAGCCCTTGTGCGATTGTTTTCATCGTATCTGGAAGTCCCTGATAAAAGTTGAAGTCCGGACTTAAATCGTAAGGCATCAGCCAGGTATAACCTCCAGAGAAGTTAATTGCACCTTTGGGAAACGAATAAGCCATTTGAGTAGTAAACTCCGCACCGTAGATCCTAGCATTTACAATGTTATTTGGCTTAAAAGATATTTCTGTTGTGGTTTGTCCAGAGTTGAGTCTTACTCCTAACCGATATTCTATCATGTTTATATAGTCTGTGTGGAAATAACTCACTTCTGCGTTACCACTAAACCGGCCTTTTGCAAACTCTTGGCGTATCCCTCCTTCATAAGTCCAACTTCTTTCAGCTACAAGGTTTACATTAGGTAAAATCAGATTAGTTCCTATTGTTGATTTTGCGTATAATTCTGCTATCGAAGGCACTCTTACCCCTTCTCCATAAGTTGCCCTTAGCCAAGTCTTTTTGAGAATTCGGTAGTTTAAACCTGAACGAAATACTGGATATTCAAACTTTCTGCTTCCTTGTTCAATGTTATGCCATTCATAACGTCCGCCAAGGTTCCAGTTCAATCTTCCAACTGTTTGGTCAACCTGAAGGTAAACCGCTTGATTGCTGCCATCTCGCTGTCCATAGAGCTTGTCGCTCCCTATTTGATTGTATTGATTAATTGCCCCAGTAGTGACAATGGTTTTTTCCGCCCATGAAGTTTTGAAACGACGTTGATATTGGTATTCAGAGAAGTACATATTGCCCCAAGCGATTTCGAAATCGTCGTCAAAGCTGAGGTAGTTGCGGAAAAATCGATTCCTGAAGCTATGTTTCTCTTTTTCATTTGGCACCCAGGTAACTGTTGGGTCAATCATTATCCGGTAATGCAACTGATTATTTACAGAAAGTGGGGCTGGAGACCAAGCCATAGTGTCATTCAACCAGAAGGTGTAAATCCGCATTGAATCGACCATTCCAGCCAGATTCAGTCCAATCGTAAGCCCTTTTACTCCCGTATGGTATTTCATACTAAGATTCATGCGGCCACGCGTGCTCTTTTCTCCAATTCGATAACCTTGATCGTTTACCAATCCTAAAGAACCAACAAGAGAGAATCTTCCAAACCTTTGACTGTGGCTTAAAGACAAGCCTTGAGCAACTGGATTAGGGTTGTCGCCCCAAGGACGTTTGTGAGGAAATGGAGGGTTATCATATAAAGTATTAAAGATAGAAATATCGGTTTTGGGTTTTAACCCTGGACTTGCCGTTCTAAAGTGCACCAAACCTGCCAGGGCATTGGAACCATAAAGTGCTGAAGATGCCCCCTTGATTACTTCTACTTGTTCAAGATTCTCTAAGGGAACCATCAACCACCGGACTTCTCCAGCATCGGCAGTAAGAAACGGCATCTCGTCGTATAACATCATTACCCTACTCCCTACACCATAACTAAATCCACTTGACCCCCGGATGTTAACTTGCCCTCTCAGTACATTAACCCCTGATACCCGGTTTAGAGCATCGTCTATAGATAAGGAGTTGTTGTTCTGAATAAACTGCTCATCAAAGACTTCCATCGATACTGAAATATCAGATCTGGATTGCTGAAACTTGCCAGAAGAGATGACAACTTGATTGAGCCCAGTAGGCAGTGGCCGAAGCCCAATTTTGAGATTGGTTGTCTTCGAGTGCTCTATGATATATATACGCTTCTCAAAACCGACACAGCTAATTATGGCTTGCTTTTCAGTTCCGTCTAATGGTAGGTCAAATTTCCCGCCTTCAGTACTTGTTACACCCTTTCCCGGACTGGTAGTTATGGTCACTCCTTCAAGTGGTTCCAGAGATTTTTCGTTGAATATTAGTCCCGAAAAACTCTGAGAAAAAACTTGTATTGAGCTGAAAGTCAGTATGATAAGGAGTAAATATTTTTTCATGTGCTGCCGTTTAGTGGTTATCTTGTTTCGTGAAAATAACCACTATTCCCTTCCTTGGAAAATATATTTGAAATAGCATTAGCACTCACCTCAGGACTTGGGCCTCGTCAGGTCAGAAGTTTACTCCGAACTTTTGATAATGCAGAAGCTGTTTTTAAAGCGGGTAAAAGGTCTTTACTCAAGATGCCTGGTCTTGGGCCCGCCAGAATCAACAAGTTGATTCATCCAGATACGATTCGTTCTGCCGAATCAGTGTTAAAGTCAAGTAAAAAAGAAGGCCTGCAAATTTTAAGTTTTAGCCGTCCAGAATATCCGGATCGGTTGAAAGAATGTGAAGACGCTCCTTTGGTGCTATTCGAGAAAGGAAAATCTCCCTTAAACAATGCCCGAGTTCTGGCAGTAGTAGGGACTCGTTCAGCGACTCCGCAAGGACAAAGAATTACCGAACAATTCGTATCTCAGGTGTCCGGTAAACACCCGGTTTTGATTGTCTCTGGACTTGCGTATGGAATCGATGGTGCGGCACATCGTCAGGCTGTTCAATCAGGCATTCCAACAGTAGGTGTTCTAGCTCATGGATTAGATAAGATTTATCCGGCAGAACACAATCGTTTGGCTATGCGAATGTTAGACAACGGTAGTTTACTCTCTGAATTTCCCCCCAATTCGAAGCTTGTGAAAGAAAACTTTCCTAGAAGAAACAGAATCATTGCCGGGCTTTCCGATGCTGTTTTGGTAATAGAAGCGTCTAAAACGGGTGGAGCACTCATCACCGCTGAAATCGCTTTGGGCTATAATAGGGAAGTATTTGCAGTTCCGGGAAGAGTTTCGGATCCATATTCGGAAGGTTGCCTCGAATTAATTCGGCAAAACAAAGCTGGTTTGGTGCTAAGGCCACGTGATTTAGTAGAAGCGATGAACTGGGATCAGGCTCAAGAGCCGTTCAGGCAGTTGTCATTACCCTTTAAGCGACCATTAAACGATACCGAAATACAAATCAGAAACTTGTTATTGTCGGGTGTTAACTTTATTGATAACCTTTCTAGAGCACTGCAAATAGATAACTCCAGGCTTGCTGCGAATTTGTTGCAGATGGAATTAGAAGGGTTGATTAAAAGCCTTCCTGGCGCCAGAGTACGTTGGCTTGGGCCTTCAGATTAGCCAAAAAAGAAGCGGGCCAGTCATATAGACCAGCCCGCTTCATTAACCCCATTAAAGATATTATTTATAAAACAATCACCATGCCAAAGTTGAATGCTGATGAAAAAAATTGCCTCTGGGGATTTAATTCTTGTCTATCTGCACCTTTTTCTACCTCCTTAGATTTATTAATGGAGAATTGGATAAAAAGGTGTTCCAAATTTCAGACAAATGTTGTCCTTAATCCGGGAATTGTCCTGAATTTCATACAAACTTTACAAAAATTATATTTGATGTACTGCGATAAATTTATCACTTTAGGCTTCATGAAAACCTCTCTTATCACCCGATTGGAGAAGTACTCATTCGGGGTTTGTACTGATTTGGCTGATAGAGTAGGAGTTTCTTCCACTTCTCTCAGAAAAGTATTCATTTATGCCTCTTTCTTAACATTGGGTTCTCCACTGGTTCTCTATTTTACCTTGGCATTCTGGTTACAGATACGCCAGCATTTCAATCGTCGTCCTTCGATTTGGGATCTTTGATTCTTTTTTTAACACATGAAAATACTTCTTACTGGCAGTAATGGCCTTCTCGGACAAAAAATGGTGTACCTGCTTCAGAATCATCATCCTGAACATGATTTTTTAGCTACTGCCAGGGGTGAAAATAGGATTTCTAAAGCAGGGGCTTTCCAGTATCAGAGCTTAGATATCACCGATGAAAAAGCTTTAATGGAAGTTGTTGGACAATATCGTCCAGATACGATTATCCACACAGCCGCAATGACTCAGGTTGATGATTGTGAAGATCAGCGGGAGCTATGTTGGAACTTAAATGTTACCGCTGTCAGTCATTTACTTAAAGCGTGCCGACAGTTTAATGCTCATTTAGTGCATGTTTCAACCGATTTTATTTTCGATGGTATCGATGGGCCATACCGAGAGGAAGATCAGCCAGCTCCATTAAGCTACTATGGCGAGTCGAAGCTCGCAGCAGAGCAATTGGTTTTAGAAAGTGGACTTCCTGCAGCCATTGTTCGAACAGTTTTAGTTTATGGAATTGCCGAAGACATGAGTCGTTCGAATATTGTCCTTTGGGCAAAAGGGGCTCTTGAAAAAAATCAGCCTATTAAAGTAGTCGATGACCAATTCAGGACTCCAACTTTAGCAGAGGATTTAGCAATGGGGTGTTTCTTGGCCGCAACTAAAAAAGCGGAAGGGATTTTCAACATTTCTGGAAAAGACTTCATGTCCATCAGAGAATTGGTCGGCAGGGTAGCGATTTACTTCAATTTAGACGACAGCTTGGTAGAAACCGTTTCTTCTCGAACATTGAATCAAAAAGCTAAGCGTCCTCCAAGGACCGGTTTTATTCTGGATAAAGCAGAAAAAGAATTAGGCTACCAACCGCATTCATTTGAAGAAGGAATTGCCATTGTCATGAGTCAGTTGCCTAACTAAGGATGTATGAATGGCAAATCTGGTTGGTGGAAGGAACTACAGGTATCGAAACAGGAACTAAGAGGTGCTGCAGCTTGGTTAAGCATTCTCGCTATAGCAGATGCACTCATTTTACTTTGGCCTTCTAATGATGAAATCCCTCCTGAAGTTTGGAAACCCTGGGCAGATAGTCTTGGAAAAGGCACTGAAAATGTTCGTTACAAAAAGATTCATAGGAATGGAGTTTTTTCTATTCCTACAGCTTCCAAGCAGTTTTTTTTTAATCCTATGACCGTTTCTGCCGATAGCTTGAAGCAACTGGGGGTTTCTCCTTGGATTGCAGAAAGATTGGTGAAGTACAGAGAGCGGGGAGGACGTTTTCTTCAACCATCCGATTTTGATAAAATATTTGGTTTGAAGCAGAAGGATAAATCCCTGCTTCTTAACTACGCAAGATTTAGTGCTGAACATCCGGAAACGGAACCAATACGTAAACGGGAAGGAATAATGGGTAATATCCAGCAAAGGGTGCCCGGAGAAAAGGCCGGTCGTATTGAACTTAATCAGGCTGATTCATCAGATTGGGAACAATTGCCCGGAATTGGGCCAATTCTGGCTTCCAGAATAGTGAAATATCGTAATCGATTAGGCGGATTCGTGAGAAGAGAACAACTACTCGAAGTCTATGGAATTGATACTGCACTTTACCTTAAGTTAGCTAATCGGTTACAGGAAGAAACAAGGCCTAACGAGTTGCTTCATTGGCAAACAACAAGCTATGATACCTTAAGTCGGCATCCTTACATTGGAAGATTTATAGCCGGAAAAATAATTCGTTTCAGAGAGCAGAATAAAAACTATCCTGAGCGAATGAGCCCTCAAAACTGGCTCTTCGTAGATAGTTTAAAGATGGAAAAACTCAGACCCTACTTGAGTAAGCCATGATAAATCCTAATTTCGCCCTTGCAATCAAATCCTATGTTCTTTAGTCAAACAGAAAATCAGCGCATGATCGCTGAGACCATTCGGCAATTCGCAGATAAGCATATCCGCCCAAAAATGATGGAGTGGGATGAATCTCAGCACTTTCCTATTGAAGTATTTCACCAGCTCGGTGAGTTAGGATTAATGGGGGTATTAGTTCCTGAGGAGTATGGTGGTTCAGGATTTGGATACCTGGAATACGTTACAGCTATTGTGGAACTTTCTAAAGTTGATCCCTCCATCGGTCTTTCCATGGCGGCACATAACTCACTCTGCACCGGTCATATTTTATCCTTTGCAAACGAAGTGCAAAAGAAAAAGTACATCCCAAAATTGGCTACTGGCCAGTGGATTGGTGCATGGGGACTTACAGAACCCAACACAGGTTCAGATGCTATGAGAATGATGACCACAGCGGTTAAAGATGGCAATGAATGGGTACTCAATGGGGCAAAGTGCTGGATTACTCACGGTAAATCAGGTGACGTTGCTGTTGTTATTGCTAGAACAGGAGAATTACTTGACTCCAGAGGAATGACCGCTTTTGTAATAGAAAGAGGAACTCCTGGTTTTACTGCAGGTAGAAAAGAGAATAAACTTGGTATGAGGGCTTCCGAAACAACTGAGATGATTTTTGAAAACTGTAGAATTCCAGAAGAAAATGTTCTCGGTCAGATTGGTGATGGATTTATTCAAGCAATGAAAGTGTTGGATGGTGGACGAATTTCAATTGCAGCACTTTCATTAGGAATTGCTAAAGGTGCACTTGAAGCTTCTATTAAGTACGCTAAAGAGCGCCAACAGTTTGGTAAACCAATTGCAGAATTCCAAGGCATCAGTTTCAAACTTGCCGATATGGCCACTGAGATAGAGGCTGCCGAACTGCTTACTTACAGAGCTGCCGCTTTGAAAAATCAAGGACAAGACATAAACAAGGAGTCAGCAATGGCTAAATACTTTGCTTCTGAGGTTTGTGTAAGAGCTTCAGTCGAAAGTGTTCAGATTTTTGGCGGATATGGCTACACCAAAGATTTCCCTGTAGAAAAATTCTATCGTGACTCTAAACTCTGCACAATAGGAGAGGGAACCTCCGAAATTCAGAAGCTGGTAATCTCCAGACAAATCCTGAAATAAAAAGAGGGTTTGTCAATTTAATTCCGCTTTCTATCTTTGCGCTCCTTACAACAGCAAGCATGATTATTATTGAGGTAAAAGACAACGAAACCGTTGACAAAGCGCTTAAGCGCTTCAAGAAGAAGTTCGAAAAAACAGGGGTTCTTAAAGAGCTTCGCGTCCGTCAAGCTTTTGAAAAACCTTCTGTGAAGCGTCGTCAGGTGCTTATTCGCGCTGCTTATCGTCAGCAGATGCAAAGAATGGAACAAGGTCTCTGAAGTTAACTTCGAGGCATGCATGCTGAGGCGTTTCTACAGCATCTACTTTTGGTAAAGCGATACTCTGACAAAACAGTAGCCGCCTACAAGCTCGATATTCAACAATTTCAGGATTATTTGCTACATCATTGGAATGTAGCAAATCTAGACACAGCCACCAGCGCACAAGTTAAATCTTGGCTGGTGGCTGTGTTGCGTTCGGGCATGTCCATCCGAACTGTTAATCGAAAAAAATCAACTCTTCGAGCCTATTTCCGGTTTTTGCTGAAAGAAGGACATTTAGCCTCAAACCCGGTGTCAGGACTTAAACTGGCTAGAACCCCCTCAAACCTGCCAAAAGCCATTCCTCAATTCCCTTTATCTAAAGCCTTAGATAACTTGATTAATGAAGAACAGGGAATAAAGACAGAAGATTCTTTAAACGAAGAAATCGTTAGCGATGAGAAACTGAGAAATCAACTCATCATTTTGCTCCTTTACGGAACAGGAATCCGAAGGGAGGAGCTTATAAATCTTCGTAGAATGGATTTTGATCAGGCTTCTGGAATGATAAAAGTGAGAGGAAAAAGAAAAAAAGAGCGAATTATTCCGTTGCCTGATCAAGTAAAACCACTATTAACCTATTGGTTAACAAGACAAAAAGGTATTGAAGCTGAATCGCCAGTGTTTAGCACACCAAAAGGAAAAAAAATTTACCCTATGCTGGTGCACCGTGTTGTTCATGATTTTTTAACTTTGGTACAGGAGGCAGAGAGTAAAAGCCCTCATGCATTCCGACATTCTTACGCAACACACTTACTCAATCAGGGGGCTGATTTGAACGCTGTAAAAGATTTGTTAGGCCACAGTTCGCTGGCGGCCACCCAGGTTTATACCAACCTGAGTGTTGAGCGGTTGCTTGAAGTGTATCGTCATTTTCATCCAAGGTCCTAATTGTTTAAACATGAACATTACCATTCAATCCATCCATTTTGATGCTGATCAGAAGCTCACAGACTTTGTTTCTAAAAAACTGGACAAGTTAGAGAGCCATACAAACAAGATAGTTTCCGCTGAGGTTTATCTGCGGGTTGATAAACCGGCTACGCACAACAATAAGATTACGGAGATAAAAATTCAGATACCTGGACATACCCTTTTTTCCAAAGAGCAAAGCTCGACATTCGAAGAATCAACCGATGCTGCGGTAGATTCATTGCGTCAGCAATTGCGCCGTACTTTGGATAAGATGAGAACCAGCTAATTTTTTTTCGAAGGATATTTGTAATTGTAAAAGCGGATTGTAGATTTGCGCTCCCTTTCAGCCCCATCCACGGGATAACTGCTTGGGAGCGTTCCTTTATTTCGTGTTATCAAGCACACCTTGCCTCCTTAGCTCAGCTGGTAGAGCATCTGATTTGTAATCAGACGGTCATTGGTTCGATTCCGATAGGGGGCTCATGGGTGCAAACCCTGTTGGGGAAATACCAGAGTGGCCAAATGGGGCAGACTGTAAATCTGCTGGCTTACGCCTTCGGAGGTTCGAATCCTTCTTTCCCCACACCCAAGCGGGAGTAGCTCAGTTGGTAGAGCGATAGCCTTCCAAGCTATAAGTCGCGAGTTCGAATCTCGTCTCCCGCTCCAAAGAGAGTGCTCTTCACTCTCCTGCCGTTGTAGCTCAGCTGGTAGAGCACTTCCTTGGTAAGGAAGAGGTCACGGGTTCAAGTCCCGTCAATGGCTCCAGAATAAATAATTAAATAAACCTTTTCAACAAACGCAACATGGCTAAGGAAAAATTTGACCGTTCCAAACCGCACGTCAACATCGGTACGATTGGTCACGTAGACCACGGCAAGACTACCTTGACCGCGGCAATCACTAAAGTTCTTGCAGACCGTGGTCTGTCAGAAGCTCGTTCTTTCGACTCTATTGACTCCGCTCCGGAGGAAAAAGAGCGTGGTATCACTATTAACACGGCTCACGTCGAGTATCAGACTGCTAACCGTCACTATGCTCACGTTGACTGTCCAGGTCACGCTGACTATGTTAAAAACATGGTTACTGGTGCTGCTCAGATGGATGGTGCTATTCTAGTAGTAGCGTCAACCGACGGCCCTATGCCTCAAACCCGTGAGCACATCCTTCTTGCTCGCCAGGTTGGTGTTCCCGCTCTCGTAGTCTTCATGAATAAAGTGGACATGGTTGACGATCCTGAGCTTCTTGACCTCGTTGAAATGGAAATCCGCGAGCTTCTTTCTTTCTATGAATTCCCAGGCGATGATATCCCTGTAATTCGTGGATCTGCTCTTGGTGGACTTAACAACGATTCAAAATGGGTTGAAACTATTGTTGAATTGATGGATAAGGTGGATAGTTATATCCCTCTTCCTCCTCGTATGGTGGATCTTCCTTTCCTAATGCCAGTTGAAGACGTATTCTCTATTACTGGTCGTGGTACTGTTGCTACAGGACGTATTGAGCGTGGTGTAATCAACTCAGGTGATCCTGTAGAAATCATTGGAATGGGTGCTGAGAACCTCAAGTCAACTGTAACAGGTGTTGAGATGTTCCGTAAAATACTTGATCGTGGAGAAGCTGGTGACAATACTGGTCTCTTACTCCGTGGTATTGAGAAAACCGATATCCGTCGTGGTATGGTTATCTGTAAGCCTGGTTCAGTAACCCCTCACGCTACTTTCAAAGCTGAGGTTTACGTACTATCGAAAGAAGAAGGTGGCCGTCATACTCCGTTCTTCAACAAGTATCGTCCACAGTTCTACTTTAGAACAACCGACGTTACTGGCGAAATCAGTCTTCCAGAAGGTGTTGAAATGGTTATGCCAGGCGATAACATCACTATCACGGTTAACCTCCTCAACCCAATCGCAATGGAAAAAGGACTTCGCTTCGCTATTCGCGAAGGTGGACGTACTGTTGGTGCGGGTCAGGTAACTGAAATTCTTCACTAATAAATTAAAAACGATGAAGAAGGAACTTCCACGTTAGGAGGTTCCTTCTTTCACATTTACGGGTGTAGCTCAATTGGTAGAGTAGCGGTCTCCAAAACCGTTGGCTGGGAGTTCGAGTCTCTCCACCCGTGCAATAAAAAGAAATCTCTCCATGGAAAAAGTGAAATTGTACTTTAAGGAGGCTACCCATGAGCTCCTGACCAAAGTCTCCTGGCCAACCTGGGAAGAACTTCAGGGCAATCTGATAGTTGTATTAGTTGCGTCATTCATTTTCGCATTAGTCATCTATTTGATGGATTTGGTCTTCTCTATCTCGCTTTCCACACTTTACAAGTTGTTCTGAGAGATGTCTGCAGACCTCAAATGGTATGTAGTTCGTGCAATCAGTGGCAAGGAAAAGAAAGCCAAGGAAGCTATTGAACATGAAGTTACCTATATGAAAGCTGAAGATTTGGTTAAGGAAATACTTATTCCTACCGAAAAGATTCTTCAGGTTAAGAATGGTAAAAAGAAGTTGACAGAACGCAGCTCCTACCCGGGTTATATCCTCATTAAGGCTGCCCTTAATGGCGATTTGATCCAGGCAATTAAAAATCTCCCCAATGTAGTTGGGTTTCTAAGTGACCGCGTTACCGATCGCCCGATCCCAATGCGCCAGGAAGAAGTCGATAAAATGCTACAACGTTTCAAAGATGTAGCTGGTATGTCGGAAACCCTGTTGGTTCCCTTTACCATTGGCGAGACAGTAAAAGTGACCGATGGGCCGTTCAACGGCTTCACTGGCACTATAGAAGAAGTTCAAGAGGACAAGAAAAAACTGAAGGTTATGGTAAAAATCTTCGGCCGTAAAACGCCTCTCGAACTTGGTTATCCTCAAGTAGACAAATTGTAAGCATAATGGCTAAAGAAATTTTCACCTTTATCAAGCTCCAGGTAAAGGGTGGCGCTGCCAACCCTTCACCCCCTATTGGACCCGCACTCGGCGCCAAAGGAGTGAACATCATGGACTTCTGTAAGCAGTTCAATGCCAGAACTCAAGAAAAAGCCGGAAAGATTCTTCCGGTAGTAATCACTGTTTATACTGACAAATCCTTCGAGTTTGTCATCAAAACTCCTCCGGTTGCAATCCAACTGATGGAAGCTTCGAAGATTCAGAAGGGTTCAGCGC
Source organism: Chitinophaga pinensis (assembly GCA_943373175.1). Classification (GTDB taxonomy): domain Bacteria; phylum Bacteroidota; class Bacteroidia; order UBA7662; family JAIXUI01; genus JAIXUI01. Next base: position 35,502 of record CALSBM010000019.1, read on the forward strand.
AACCTAACCGGATCAAGGTAGCCAATGTGACTTGGGATCAGGTAAAAACGATTGCTGAGGATAAAATGCCTGACCTTAATTGCTTCACTGTTGAATCAGCAATGAAGATGGTAGCAGGTACTGCCCGAAGCATGGGAATCACTATCTCAGGGACTTCTCCCTGGGCTAACTAATAAAAAAACTCAACCAAATACAAGTGGCCAAGTTAACCAAGAATCAGAAGTTGGTATCCGCTAAATACGACAAGACTAAGTCGTACAAGTTGACGGAAGCGACCGCACTGGTGAAGGACATTACCTTTACTAAGTTCGACGCATCTGTTGACCTAGACGTACGTCTTGGCGTAGATCCACGGAAAGCCAACCAGATGGTGCGGGGTACGGTAACTCTCCCTCATGGAACCGGAAAAGTAGCACGAGTACTCGTGCTATGCACCCCGGACAAAGAAGCAGAAGCTAAAGCAGCTGGTGCAGACTTTGTCGGTCTCGACGAATTCATCCAAAAAATCGAGGGCGGATGGACAGATGTCGATGTTATTATTACTCAACCAAGCGCGATGGCCAAAGTTGGCCGTCTCGGCCGTGTTCTCGGTCCGCGTGGTCTGATGCCTAACCCGAAAACGGGTACTGTAACTGATGAAATCGGTAAAGCTGTTACCGAAGTCAAAGGTGGTAAAATCGACTTCAAAGTTGACAAGACAGGAATCGTACATTCTACGATTGGAAAAGTTTCGTTTTCTCCTAAGCAATTGGAAGAGAATGCTGCGGAATTCATTTCTACACTTGTTAAGCTGAAGCCTTCAGCGGCTAAGGGAACATACATCAGGACAGTTAATATGTCTAGTACTATGAGCCCTGGCATCAATTTGGACCTTAAATCAATCCCGGGTATCTGATTATGACCAGAGAGGAAAAAGCGGCTGTCATCGACGGCCTCACCGAAAAACTGGCTTCAGCTCAGTACGTTTATGTTGCAGATTCATCAGGGTTAACTGTTGAAAACGTAAACAAATTACGCCGCCTTTGCTTCCAACGTGGCGTTGAGTTTACTGTAGTCAAAAATACCCTGTTGCGGAAAGCAATGGAACGGACAGAGAAAGGATTTGATGGCCTTTACGATCATATCAAAGGCCCTTCGGCACTCATGATTCATGAGGTTGGTAATGTGCCAGCGATATTGATCAAAGAATTCCGAAAAGATAATCCGAAGCCTGTACTGAAAGGCGCGTTCATTGACAGCGCCATCTATGTAGGGGACGATCAGATTGATGCACTTGTTAAGCTCAAGTCGAAAGCGGAGCTTATCGGAGACATCGTCTTCACCCTTCAATCTCCAGCCCGCAATGTTATCTCTGCACTACAGTCAGGAGGTAACAAACTTGCAGGCATTGTCAAAACCCTTGAATCACGTTAATTAACACTACAAAAATCCCAACTTACTACAATGGCTGATTTGAAAGCTTTTGCAGAACAACTTGTTAACCTTACTGTTAAAGAGGTTAACGAACTTGCTCAAATCCTGAAAGACGAGTATGGCATTGAGCCAGCTGCTGCAGCTGTTGCTATTGCCGCTCCTTCTGCTGCTGGTGATGCTGCTCCTGCCGCCGCCGTACAAACTGAGTTTGATGTTATCCTGAAAGAAGCAGGAAGCGCGAAACTTAACGTTGTTAAACTTGTAAAAGAACTCACCGGTCTCGGCTTGAAAGAAGCTAAAGATTTGGTAGACGGAGCTCCTAAAGCCCTAAAAGAAAAAGTTTCGAAAGAAGAAGCAGATATGCTGAAGTCGAAACTTGAAGAAGCAGGGGCTGCTGTAGAGGTGAAGTAATTCCCTCGTCAGACCTCTAACCGCTGTAGATTCGGATTCCTAAGGGTATTCCGGGTCTACAGCTATTCGCGTTTTAACGCGGCAAGCCAATTTCTTTCACTTTTATCCCATCCCCATGAACAATACGCAAAGAATTAGCTTTGCATCAGTCAATCGCGGTGTCGATTATCCTGACTTCCTTGAAGTTCAGATTAAATCCTTCCGTGATTTCTTTCAGTTAGAAACAACCACTGAAAACCGGGTACAGGAAGGGCTTTTCAAGGTTTTTTCCGAGAACTTCCCAATTACTGATGCCCGGAACAACTTCGTACTAGAATTCCTAGACTACTTTGTGGATCCTCCTCGTTACACCATTGATGAGTGTATTGAAAGAGGTCTCACTTATAGTGTCCCGCTTAAAGCCAAACTTCGACTTTCTTGTAACGACGAAGAACATGAGGACTTTGAAACTATTGTTCAGGATGTTTATTTGGGGACAATTCCCTACATGACACCTAAAGGCACTTTTATCGTTAATGGTGCAGAACGTGTTATTGTTTCCCAGCTTCACCGCTCTCCGGGTGTGTTCTTTGGCCAAACCGTCCATACCAACGGAAGCAAACTTTATTCAGCCAGGATTATTCCTTTCAAAGGTTCTTGGATTGAATTCGCTACTGACGTTAACAATGTCATGTATGCGTACATTGATCGTAAAAAGAAGTTTCCTGTAACCACCTTGCTTCGCGCAATTGGTTATGATTCAGATAAAGAAATTCTCAACATTTTTGACTTAGCCGATGAGATTAAGGTCAGCAAGGCTTCACTAAACCGTTCGGTTGGTCGCAAGCTTGCTGCTCGTGTTCTCAGAACTTGGGTAGAAGATTTTGTTGATGAAGATACCGGTGAGGTGGTAACCATTAACCGTAACGAAATCGTGATTGAACGCGATACAGTTGTTACTGAAGATGTAATTGATACCATCGTGGAGTCTGGTGTAAAAACCATTATACTTCACAAAGAAGAAAGCCTCCAAGCCGATTTCTCCATTATATATAATACGCTTCAAAAAGACACTTCAAACTCAGAGAAGGAAGCACTGGAGCACATTTATCGCCAGTTACGTAACGCCGAGCCACCTGATGAAGAATCAGCTCGCCAGATTATAGAAAAGTTATTCTTTTCCGATAAACGTTATGACCTCGGTGAAGTAGGCCGTTACCGAATTAATCGGAAATTGGACCTTAACATACCTTTTGAAACTCGTGTACTTACTAAAGAAGACATCATTGCCATCGTTAAGTACTTAATTCAATTGTCGAATTCTAAGGCTGACGTTGATGATATCGATCACTTAAGTAATCGTCGTGTGCGTACTGTTGGAGAGCAATTGTATGCACAATTTGGAGTAGGTCTGGCTCGTATGGCTCGTACTATTCGGGAACGGATGAACATTCGTGATAACGAAGTATTTACCCCAGCAGACCTTATCAATGCTCGTACCTTATCGTCGGTAATCAACAGCTTCTTTGGAACCAATCAGCTTTCTCAGTTTATGGATCAAACCAATCCACTGGCTGAGATTACGCATAAGCGCAGGCTTTCAGCACTTGGACCCGGTGGTTTATCTCGTGAAAGAGCAGGATTTGAAGTTCGCGACGTACACTATACCCACTTTGGTAGGTTGTGTACAATTGAAACACCGGAAGGGCCGAACATTGGTCTTATTTCTTCCCTCTGCGTTCATGCCAAGATTAATAGTATGGGCTTTATTGAAACCCCTTATCATAAGGTGGTGGATGGAAAAGTGGATATCCAAGTTGCTCCAACTTACCTTAGTGCTGAGGATGAGGACAACAAGACCATCGCTCAAGCTAACGTTCAGGTTCTTGCCGACGGGAACTTCGAAACCGACAAAGTCAAGTGTCGTCACATGGGTGACTTTCCAGTCGTAGATCCTAATGAGATTGATTATCTTGATGTTGCTCCTAACCAAATTGTTGGTATTGCAGCGTCGCTAATTCCTTTCCTTGAGCACGATGATGCTAACCGTGCCCTTATGGGTTCGAACATGCAACGCCAAGCTGTGCCATTGCTTCGCCCTGAAGCTCCTATTGTAGGTACTGGTTTAGAAGGTCGAATTGCCCGTGATTCTCGTGCTTTGATTGTTGCAGAAGCAAATGGCATCGTTGAGTTTGTAGATTCAACAGAAATCAGAATTCGTTACGACCGAACCGATGAGCAACGATTGGTTAGTTTTGGAGATGATGTAAAGTCTTACCGTCTAACCAAATTCAGAAAAACAAACCAATATACTTCTATCAATCTTAAGCCTTTGGTCATCAAAGGTCAGCGAGTCGTTGAAGGCGACATCTTGTGCGACGGTTATGCAACAGATAAAGGAGAACTTGCTTTAGGCCGGAACCTTAAAGTTGCATTCATGCCTTGGCAAGGATACAACTTTGAGGATGCTATCGTTATCTCCGAACGAGTAGTTCGTGAAGATTGGTTTACATCCATTCACATTGAGGAATTCGAACTACAAGTTCGCGATACCAAACGTGGAGAAGAAGAACTTACCAACGATATTCCGAATGTTTCTGAAGAGGCTACCAAAGACCTCGACGAACATGGCTTAATCCGTGTTGGAGCAAATGTTCGTGAAGGAGATATCCTGATTGGAAAGATTACTCCTAAAGGAGAATCTGATCCATCGCCGGAGGAGAAACTTCTGCGCGCCATTTTTGGTGATAAAGCCGGAGATGTAAAAGATGCTTCACTGCGTGTTCCTCCTTCCTTGCACGGCGTAGTTATCGACAAACGCTTGTTTAGCAGAGCACGTAAAGACAAAAACACGCGCAATGAAGAGAAGATTCAGCTTGAGAAAATCGAAAGCGAATTCAAAACCATTGCCGTTCATCTTCGTGAGACGCTCATAAACAAACTTTTAGCACTTGCTGAAGGAAAAGCAGTTCAGGGAATCATTGATGTTTATAAGGAGGAGAAAGTTGCTAAAGGCAGCAAAATCACCCGCAAAGTTCTTGAGAATCTCGACTTTAGCCTTCTCACAACAGAAGCTTGGTTCGATGAGATTCGTTTGAATGAGGTAGTCCGTGAAACCATCAAGAACTACCACGTTAAGTACAACGAGGAACTCGGACTATCGAAACGTAAGAAGTTTGCAGTCAGTGTAGGGGATGAACTTCCTTCCGGAATTCTTCAACTTGCTAAAGTATATGTTGCAACAAAACGTAAACTTAAGGTAGGAGATAAGATGGCTGGACGTCACGGAAACAAGGGTATTGTTGCCCGCATCGTTCGTGATGAGGACATGCCATTCCTAAAAGACGGTACTCCGGTAGATATCGTACTTAATCCTCTTGGTGTACCTTCCCGTATGAACCTCGGACAGATTTATGAGTCTGTATTGGGCTGGGCAGGAAAAGAACTGGGACTTAAGTTCGCAACTCCTATTTTCGACGGTGCTTCTTTGGAAGAAGTAGAAGAATTCACCAACAAGGCTGGAATTCCTGCTCTTGGTGCAACTTACTTGCACGATGGACTCACTGGCCGACGCTTCGACCAAAAAACGACGGTTGGAGTTATATATATGCTGAAGCTTGGTCACATGGTGGATGACAAAATGCACGCACGTTCAATCGGTCCATACTCGCTTATTACACAGCAACCGTTGGGTGGTAAAGCCCAGTTTGGTGGTCAGCGTTTTGGTGAAATGGAAGTTTGGGCTCTTGAAGCATTTGGTGCTGCTAATATTCTCCAAGAAATTCTCACAGTCAAGTCCGATGATATTGTTGGTAGAGCTAAAACTTACGAAGCAATCGTTAAAGGCGATAATCTTCCGACAGCCGGAATACCTGAATCGTTTAATGTATTGATCCACGAGCTTCGTGGTTTGTGTCTCGATATCACCCTCGAATAATCCCCCGATGACAACCAAGAAAGAATTTAAAATAAAAAGCAACTTCACACGTATCAGGATTGGTCTTTCGTCTCCAGAAACCATCCTTGAGCGTTCTCACGGTGAGGTTACCAAACCCGAAACTATCAATTACAGAACGTATAAGCCTGAAATGGGCGGTTTGTTTTGTGAAAGAATTTTCGGACCAGTAAAGGATTACGAGTGCCATTGCGGGAAGTACAAGCGAATTCGCTATAAAGGAATTGTTTGCGATCGATGTGGTGTTGAGGTTACGGAGAAGAAAGTACGCCGCGAGCGTATGGGACACATTAAATTAGTGGTTCCAGTTGCTCATATCTGGTACTTCCGTTCCTTACCAAATAAAATCGGTTACCTGTTAGGTCTTCCTTCCAAGAAACTCGATACCATCATCTATTATGAACGCTATGTAGTAATTCAGGCGGGAATTAAGGAAAACGACGGTATCCGCCGCCTTGATTTCTTAACCGAAGAAGATTACTTAGATATTTTAGACACGCTTCCGAGAGAAAATCAATTGCTGGACGATACAGATCCTAATAAGTTCATTGCAAAGATGGGTGCAGAAGCACTTCATGATCTGCTTGGACGTATTGATCTTGATGAACTCAGCGCGCAATTGCGTACCCAAGCGGCTACTGAGACCTCTCAACAGCGTAAATCTGAAGCTCTTAAGCGTCTAAAAATTGTTGAAGCTTTCCGTGGTGCTAATGAAGGCGGAAGAATCAATCGTCCAGAATGGATGATTGTGAAGATGGTTCCGGTTATCCCACCAGAACTCCGTCCGCTTGTGCCCTTGGAAGGTGGTCGTTTCGCTACTTCCGACTTGAATGATCTTTACCGAAGGGTTATCATCCGTAACAATCGACTGAAACGCTTAATGGAGATTAAAGCTCCTGACGTGATTCTCCGAAATGAAAAGCGGATGTTACAAGAGGCAGTAGATTCTTTGTTCGACAACTCCCGTAAGGTCAATGCAGTAAAAGCTGAAGGTAACCGTGCTCTGAAATCTCTCAGCGATATGCTGAAAGGAAAGCAAGGACGTTTCCGTCAAAACCTTTTAGGAAAGCGTGTTGATTATTCAGGCCGTTCGGTAATTGTGGTTGGTCCTACTTTGAAACTTCATGAGTGTGGACTTCCCAAAGACATGGCAGCAGAACTTTTCAAGCCGTTTATCATCCGTAAAATGATTGAACGCGGTATTGTTAAAACTGTAAAATCTGCCAAGAAGATAGTTGATCGAAAGGATCCTGTTATATGGGATATTTTGGAGAACGTTCTAAAAGGACATCCAGTATTGCTCAACCGTGCTCCAACACTTCACCGTCTCGGTATTCAGGCTTTCCAGCCAAAACTGATTGAAGGAAAAGCTATACAGTTGCATCCATTGGTGTGTACCGCTTTTAACGCCGACTTTGACGGTGACCAAATGGCAGTGCACGTTCCACTTGGTAATGCGGCTATTCTTGAGGCTCAGATTTTAATGCTGGCATCTCACAACATTCTTAATCCAGCTAACGGTTCACCAATCACTGTTCCTTCTCAGGACATGGTTCTTGGTCTTTACTACATGACTAAAGGCCGCCGTTCTACAGATGCAGTTAAGGTTAAGGGCGAAGGATTGAAGTTTTATTCACCAGATGAAGCAATCATCGCTTACAATGAGCAGAAAGTAGATCTTCATGCGTGGGTTTTTGTTCGCACTCACGTCCGTAACAAAGAAACTGGTGAGCTTAATTACAAAACTATCGAGACTACCGTAGGAAGAATTTTGTTTAATCTGCTCGTTCCAATGGAAATTGGTTTTATCAACGAGTTGCTTACTAAGAAAAACCTTCGTGACTTTATCGGTGATATCTTCAGAAGAACGGATTATCCTACAACGGCGAAATTCTTAGATGATATCAAGCAAACTGGGTTCAATATGGCGTTTCAAGGAGGTTTGTCCTTTAACTTGAACGACATCAAGATTCCAGACATTAAAGTAACCCTGATAAAACAAGCGATTGAGGAAGTTGGAGAAGTTACCAATAACTACTCCATGGGTTTCATCACTAATAATGAGCGTTACAACCAAGTAATTGACATCTGGACTCGTATCAACTCCCGCATTACGGATCAGTTGATGAAGGAGATTTCTGCTGATAATCAGGGTTTTAATTCTGTTTATATGATGCTTGACTCTGGCGCACGTGGTTCGAAAGAGCAGATTCGTCAGTTAGGAGGAATGCGTGGACTAATGGCTAAACCACAAAAATCCGGCGGCGCAGGAGAAATTATTGAGAACCCGATTTTATCTAACTTTAAAGAAGGGTTGAACGTTCTTGAATACTTCATCTCAACGCATGGTGCTCGTAAAGGTCTTGCGGATACAGCATTGAAAACGGCGGATGCAGGATACCTGACTCGTCGTCTTCATGATGTTGCTCAAGATGTAGTTGTGAATAGTGAAGATTGCGGAACTCTTCGTGGAATTGAAACATCTGCGCTGAAAGACAATGAAGATGTTGTTGAAAGCCTTGGTGAACGTATTGTTGGCCGTGTTTCTGTTCACGATGTTTTCGACCCGATTACTAATAATCTGATTGTACGTTCTGGCGAGGAAATCACAGAGGAAGTAGCCAA